>DASQYY010000146.1:0-3054 GCA_035638975.1 Gaiellales bacterium | reverse complement strand
GCGGGACGGCCCATCTCTTCGACACACAATCCGGCGCGGCCCTCGCACATTCCGTGTAGACGGGTTATCCGACCGTACTGCGACAAGCACAACCACAGGTGGGTACCCTGCGCGCCGTGAAACGACTGGCCCTGATTCTCGCCGCCGTATGCCTCCTGCCGGTCACTCCGGCCTGGGCAGCCGGCGCCGGCGTCCGCCACGGCCGTCCGCCCCGACACCACGGATTGCACACGCTCGGTGCGGCCGCGGTCCGCTTCGCGGAGCGGTTCCGCGGGACGCCGTACGTGTGGGCGGGGACGACGCCGGCCGGGTTCGATTGCTCCGGGTTCACCCGCTACGTCTACGCGCACTTCGGGATCTCACTGCCGCACTCGAGCTACGCGCAGTGGACGCTCGGCAGGCACGTCCCGCGGTCGCAGCTGGAGCCCGGCGACCTGGTCTTCTTCACGCTCGGGCACGTGGGCATCTGGGTCGGCCACGGGCGGTTCATCCACGCGCCGCACACCGGCGCGGTGGTGTCGATCGACAGCGTGCGGTCGGGCTGGTACGCGGCCTCCTACAGCGGTGCCGTGCGGCTGCGCGGTGCGGCGGCCCGCCTGCACCCCGCGCACCGGACGCGCGTGCGGCCGGTCCCGGACCGGCTGTTGTTCGCACCCTGAGCCGGGCGGCTGCGATCATTCCGGGATGGCCAAGCTGGGGCAGGCGCGGTGGTGGGCGGTGCGCCCGGTGCGCAGCCGCACGCCGGCCACGTATCGCTGCCCGCTCTGCGGCCTTCGCCTGCACGCCATGAGCGACCACCTGCTGATATCGCCCGAGGGCGACGGCGAGCGCCGCCGCCATGCGCACCGCGAGTGCGTTCTGGCGGCCCGGGAGGCGGGGCGCCTGCCGCTCTACGACGAATGGCGCAGCACCCAGCCGCGGCCGCCGTCACGGTGGAGGAGGCTGTGGGGAGGGGCGTCACGGACCGGCGAGGAGCGGTGAGGGCCCTGCCTCGTCGGCAGGGGTGCCAGCCTCAGCCGGCGGCAGCAGCCGGCCGTCCACGTCGCAGGTAGGCCGCAAGCACGATGGCGGTCGCCGGCGCGACGGCCAGCTTCACCGCCTCCGGCAGCCCGGACGGCGTGACGAAGCCCTCGATCGTCCCGGCGATGATCAGCAGCGGCATCGTGCCGGCGGCGATCAGCGCCGCGCGCGTGCCCGCCCGGCGGATCGCCACGCTGCGCGGCTCGGGCTCGGCGCGCACGACGGCCGCGGCGAGCGCGAGCCCCGCGCCCGCGCAGATGGTGAATGCGGTCAGTTCGATCACGCCGTGCGGCACGATCAGTGACCAGTACTCCGCGCTCGGGCCGGGCCGGTTCGCCAGGCCGGACAGCACGCCGAGCAGCATGGAGTTCAGGTACAGGCTGTAGAGCGTCATCACGCCGAGCGTCAGGCCGCCGCCGACGTCGAGCAGTGACACGAAGATGTTGTTCGTGAAGATGCCGGCCGCACTCGGCGCCATCAGCGCCCCCGGCACGGGATGGTGGTGGAAGCCCGCCACCCCGCGCATCGAGGCGGGGAGGAAGCTGGCCGCGTCGACCGGGTCGTGCTGCGCCCACGCGTAGCCGGCCACCGCAAGCACCACCTGGATCGCCGCCGCGGCGTACGCATAGCGCCGGATCTCCCAGACCAGCCGCGGATACTCGCGCCACAGGAACCGCCCGACCGCGCGCACCGAGAGGCGGCGGCGCGGCCTGTAGATCACCGCGTGGCCGCGCGCGACCAGGTCGTTCAGCCGCGGTATCAGCGGCGACGCCGGCTCGTGGGTGCGCAGGTACGCGAGATCCGACGCAGCCTGTTGGTAGCGTAGGACGAGCAGGTCGAGGCGTTCCGCATTCATGTGCCCCCGCCGTTCAGCCGATTCCTTGAGGAGACCAGCCAGCTCATCCCAGAGCGGCGCACGGCGGCTCGACCACGATGGGCTGGGCTGTCCGGTGACGGCCATCGTCCTACCGTATCGGAGCGTTTCGACTGTTCGTTGACCGCATAAGGGTGACCACGCCCGAACGGGTGGCGGTCGAGCACGACATTGCAGGCGTCGGCTCGCGAGCCGTCGCGCAGCTGCTCGATTGGGTGGTGATCTCGGTCGTCCTGATCGGCTCGCTCATCCTCACCGCCGTCGCCAGCCTCACGGTGCCGGCATGGCTCCTGATCACGCTTGCGATCATCATGTTCGGCGCCATGCCGTTCGCCTACTTCTTCTTCGCGGAATGGCGGTTCGGGGCAACGCTCGGCAAGCGCGTCATGCGCATCCGAGTGCTGACCGAGCTGGGTGCGCCGATCGGCGCACGGGAGTCGCTCGTGCGCAACCTCGTGCGCGTGATCGACTTCCTGCCCACCAGCTACCTGCTCGGCGGCATCGTCGCGCTCATCTCGAGCCGCAGCCAGCGGCTCGGCGACATGGCCGCCGGCACGGTGGCGGTGCGCATCCCCAAGCGGCCCGGTGGCGTGCCCAAGGCGGCGGCCGTGTCGTTCGTCGACCTGGTCGCCGCGGACGAAGCGACGGCCGGAGGCGTGCCGCCGCGGCTGGCCGAGATCATCGCCGAGTTCGAGAGCCGGCGTGGAACGCTGACAAAGGAGGCGCAGGAGACGCTCGCGTCGAAGATCGCGGCGCGGGTGGAGCGCCACCTGGCGCGCCCGCCCGGGATGAGCGACGACCAGTTCCTGTCCTACGCCCGTGGGAGGTACGGCTGATGACGGCGATGAGCGACGCAGCGGACGCCCGGCTCGCACGCCCGATGGATCTCGGCGCCATCCTCGACGGCGCCTTCAGCCTGTACCGGCGGAACTTCGTCGTGCTGGTGGGAGCGTTCGGCATCCTGCTGGTGCCGATCGCGCTGCTCGCCATTGCGATCGGCGGCGCCGCCATCTTCCTGCTGCCTCCGGTGGCAACACTGGTGACGCCGGCGATCGGCGCGCTCGCCGTCGCGGATGTGGCCGTGGGCATCCGGCCGACGATCGGCGGCATCTGGTCGCGGATGGCGCGCATTCTGCCCGCGCTGCTCCTGACCGAGCTGA
>DASQYY010000145.1:0-21537 GCA_035638975.1 Gaiellales bacterium | reverse complement strand
TTCGAGAGGATATGACGCACGTGGCTCTTCACCGTCTCCTGGCTGATGAACAGCTTGGCGGCGACGTCGGCGTTCGACATGCCGTCGGCGAGCAGCTGGAGGATCTCCCGCTCGCGCGCCGTCAGCATGTTCTCGCGCTCCTTGGTGAGGAACGCGGGCATGAGCGCCGGATCCACATACCCGTCGCCGTCGGCCACCTTCTGGATGGCCCGCACGATGGTCTGGTGCGGAGCCTCCTTCAGGATGTAGCCCTTCGCCCCCGACTCGAGGCCGCGGGTGAGCAGGCTGCGCTCGGCGAACGCCGTGAACATCAGCACCGACGTCTCGGGGATGTCGGTGGTGATCTCCTTG
The DNA here is from genome assembly GCA_035638975.1 of Gaiellales bacterium. Classification (GTDB taxonomy): domain Bacteria; phylum Actinomycetota; class Thermoleophilia; order Gaiellales; family JAICJC01; genus JAICYJ01. The sequence goes on along the minus strand of DASQYY010000145.1, from coordinate 21,186 downwards.
GCGGCCGCCAGGCCGTCCATCCCGGGCATGCGGACGTCGAGGATGACGACGTTCGGCTTGCGCCGCTTCGCCAGCGTCACGGCCGCCTGGCCGTCCGAGGCTTCGCCGACGACGCGGATGTTCTCCGAGCGTGACAGCGAGAGCCTCAGGCCCTCGCGTACCACCTCATGGTCATCGACGATCAGACAGGTAATAGGTTCGCTCACGTGCACTCCAACAGTCGCAGCGTTTGCCACCGGTGTGGTGTATCGGCAGGAACCCAACAGACCGTTAGCCCCAACCTTGATGGCACCGCACGACCGGGCTGCCGACTTCGTCGGAATACCCGAAATCCCTGCAATCAAGCCGCATCCGGCCTCGTTGGTAGACTTCCCAGCGCGTGAGCGACGAGCCTCCGAGTACCACCCCGGCATGACGACTGCGCTCGCTCTGCTCGCAGTCCTCCTGATCGTCCTGGCCAACGGCTTCTTCGTGGCGGCCGAATACGCGCTGGTCACGGTGCGTCGCACCCGCGTCCAGGAGCTGATCGCCCAGGGCAGCCGCAAAGCGCGGCGGGTGGACGAGCTGCAGCAGAACCCGGCGCGCTTCATCTCCGCGATCCAGCTCGGCGTCACGCTGTCCAGCCTGGCGCTCGGCGCCATTGGCGAGCCGGTCGTCTCGAAGCTGCTGGAGAAGCCGCTCGACCTGCTCCCGGCGAGCTGGCACGGCGGCATCGCCCTGACCCTCTCGTCGATCCTGGCCTTCGCGATCCTCTCGTTCTTCCACGTCGTGATGGGCGAGATCGTGCCGAAGAGCTACACGCTGCAGCACGCGGAGCGCGTGGCGCTCGTCGTGGCCGGGCCGATCAACGCCTTCTACGCCGTCTTCCGGCCGTTCATCTGGGCGCTGATCGCCGCGAGCAGCGCGGTGCTGCGATGGCTGGGCCTGCCTCCCGAGGCGCGGCGCACGTCGGTGCACTCGGAGGAGGAGCTGAAGATGCTGGTGACGGCCAGCCGCGAGCAGGGCGTTCTCGAAGAGGAGGAGCAGACGATGCTCCACAAGGTCTTCGAGTTCGCCGACAAGGACGCCGCCGACGTGATGGTGCCGCGGCCCGACATGGTGGCGCTGCCGCTCGACATGCCCGTGGCCGAGTTGCTGCGGCTGATGCTCCAGCACCCGTACACCCGCTATCCGGTCTACGACGGGGAGTTCGACGACATCGCCGGCGTGCTCCACGTCCGCGATCTGTTCGCCGCGCTCCACGACCAGGGCATCGAGCGGGTGGACGTGCGCTCGCTGCTGCGCCCGGCGATCGTCGTGCCGGAGACCAAGCGGCTGGACGAGCTGCTGGCCGAGTTCCGCACGACGTCGAACCACATGGCGATCGTCGTGGACGAGTACGGCTCGGTCGCCGGGCTGGCCACGCTGGAGGATCTGATCGAGGAGATCGTCGGCGAGATCGGCGATGAGTTCGACCTCCCCGACGCCGGTATCCGCCGGATCGGCAAGGGCCGGATGCGCCTCGGCGGGTCGTTCCCGATCGAGGAGTTCAACGAGCGGTTCGGCACCTCGCTCCCCGAGGAGGACTACCACAGCGTGGGCGGCTACGTGTTCGGCGAGCTGGGGCGGGCGCCGCGGGTGGGCGACCTGGTCGACACCGACCGCGCCCGCTTCGAGGTGAGCGCGGTGGACGGCCCTCGCATCGTCGAGGTCGACGTCACGCTGAAGCCGGCCGAGCAGCCCGCCGACCAGCAGCAGTCCGCCTAGCCGGTCGCCGACGCGGCCAGCTCGTCCGACCGCCGTGCCATCGCCACGTCGCGGTCGGTGACGCCGCCCTCGCTGTGCGTGACCCAGGTCAGCTCCAGCCGGCCCCAGCCGACGAGCATGTCGGGGTGGTGGTCGGCCTGCTCCGCCGCATCAGCGACCCGGTTGGCGATCGCCATGGCCGCGGCGAAGTCGGTGACGTCGTAGCACTTGTGCAGCGCGCCGCCCTGCACCGACCACCCGGCGCCCAGTGACGCCACGGCCTCGGACAGCTCCAGCTCGTTCAGCACCGCCATCGCCCGGAAGCCTACCCGCGATATCGTCCGGCAATGCTGCACGACACCGATCGCGCGATCATCGAGATCCTCCAGCGCGAGGGCCGGACGACGTACGCCGACATCGGCTCGCGCGTCGGCATCTCCGCCACCGCTGCGCACGAGCGGATCAAGAAGCTCGAGGCGCGGGGTGTGATCACGGGCTACCGGGCGGCGATCGACCCGTCGAAGGTGGGGGCGGGCATCACGGCGTTCGTGTTCGTCTCCCAGCAGGCGGGCCCTCGCGGCCACCTGGAGCAGCTGTTCGCCGACCTGCCCTGGGTGCAGGAGTGCCATCACGTGGCGGGCGAGGAGACGCTGCTGCTGAAGGTGCGGGCGGAGTCGATGCCCGCCCTGGAGCACCTGGTGTGGGACATCCGCGCCCTCGATTCCGTGGAGCGGACGCGCACGGTGGTGGTGCTGGCGACCGTGTTCGAGAACCGGCCGGTGGCGGCGGCACAGGTCGAGGCAGAGGACTCGTAGGGGCCAGGCTTCAGCCTGACCCCGGCGCAAGCGCCTCGACCAGCGCCTCACCGTCCAGCCCGTACACCACCGTCCCGCGGTGCCCCCGCATCGTCGGCGACGCCAGCATCGCATTCAGAATCGCCTCCTCGGTGGCGTCGATCACGGCGTCGAACAGCGGGCTCATCCGGGTGTTTGCGAGCGTCCGCACCGGCACCTCGCCGCCAGGCTCCTCGATCAGCGCCCCGAGGCCGCGGTTTCCGGTCGCGAAGCACAGCATCAGATCGCCGCTTCCGTCCTCGCCGGCCCCTCCCGTGCGGCCGACGCCCAGCGCGGCGCGCTGCGCGAGCCGGCGGCATTGCAACGGCAGCAGTGGAGCGTCGGTCGCGACGATGACGATGATCGACCCGCCGCCCGGCGTCGGCGGCCATGGCCACTCGGGCAGCGGGATCGCGTTCAGCCGCTCGCCGACCGGCACGCCGTTCACCCGCAGCCGGGCGCGGCGCCCGTGGTTTGCCTGGACGAGGACGCCCACCGTGTAGCCGCCATCCTGCACCGGCACGACTCGCGACGCGGTGCCGATGCCGCCCTTGAGCTCGTGGCAGACCATCCCCGTCCCGGAGCCGACGCTGCCCTCGGCCACCCGCCCCGGCGACGTCGCGCCGAGCGCCGCCAGCGCGTGCTCCGTGGTGACGTGCTGGCCGTTGATGTCGTTCAGGCCGCCGTCGTACGTCTCGGCCACCACCGGCATCGACCAGATCGCCTGGTCGGGAGCGCGACCGACGGCGTCCCGCACGATCGCGTCGCGCACCACGCCGACGCTGTGCGTATTGGTCAGCCCGATGGTGCCGGCCAGCAACCCCGTCTCCTCGATCCAGTGGATGCCGGTCATCTCGCCGTTGCCGTTCAGCCGGTGATGACCCGCGAACACGGGGTCGAGGAGTGCCTCTCCCTCGTGTGGCCGGATGACGGTGACACCGGTGCGCACGTCGTCGCCCTCGATCAGGGTCGTGTGGCCGACCCGCACCCCCGGCACGTCCGTGATGGCGTCGTGCTCGCCGGGCTGCAATTGCCCGATGATGATGCCGAGGTCGCGGGCGCGCATGCGGCGCCCACGTTACTCGATGACGAGCGGCTCCTCGGACACCGCCATGTCATCGATGCGATAGCCCTTGAGGTCGGCGCCACCGCCGGCCAGCGAGACGATCACGTAGGTCGCGTCCGGCCAGAACGCCTGCTCGGCGTCCGTGCGCGAGGGGTACGCCGCGGACGACACGTGCGAGTGGTAGATGCCGATCAGGTCGAGGCCGGCATCGTCGATCTCGTTCATGATCCGGATCTGGTCGCGGGACTCGATCCGGTAGTAGTAGGGGCTCGGCTGATCCGACTCGGCCGGGAAGAACCGCTCGGCACGATCGCCCCGGCCGGCGATGATGCCGCACGCCTCGTTGGGCAGGCCCGCACGTGCATGCGCGACGATCTCGTCGCGCATCGCCGCCGGGATCACCACCAGACGCGCTCCTCCATCTTCGCCTCGAGCTCATCGATCGGCGTCGTGTAGAGGCCGGCGCTGAGGTACTTGGAGCCGCCGTCGGCGAACAGCACGACGACGTTCTGGCCCTCCTCCAGGTCGGCCGCCACGCGACGGGCGACCGCGAGCGCAGCTCCGGCGGACACACCCGCGAAGATGCCCTCGAGCTCGAGCAGCTTGCGCAGGGCGAGCACCGACTCTGCGTTGGAGACGAGCACCTTGCGGTCGAGCTCGCGGATGTCGAGGATCGGCGGCGTGTAGCCGTCCTCCAGGCTGCGAAGGCCCATGACGGGATCGCCCTGCAGCGGCTCGGCGGCCACGACCTGGACGTCAGGGTTCGCCTCACGCAGCCGGCGCCCGTTACCCATCAGCGTTCCGCCCGTACCGAGGCCGGCGACGAAGGCGTCGACCTGGCCGTCCGGCACCTGCTCCAGGATCTCGACCGCCGTGCCGCAGTAGTGCGCGCTCGGGTTCGCCTCGTTGGCGTACTGGAACGGCATGAAGATCGACGGGTCGCGCTCGGCCAGCTCGCGCGCCATCGCAACGGCGCCGTTCGAGCCCAGGTTGCCGGGCGAGAAGATGATGTCAGCGCCGTACATCCGCAGCAGCTCGACGCGCTCGGGTGTGGCGGACTCCGGCATCACCGCGGACACCGGATAGCCCTTCACCTTGCCGATCATGGCGAGCGCGATGCCGGTGTTCCCGCTCGTCGGTTCGAGGATGCGCTGCCCGGGCACGAGCTCGCCGGTGTCCTCGGCAGCCTCGATCATAGAGAGGGCGACGCGGTCCTTGACCGAGCCGGTCGGGTTCTGCTCCTCGAGCTTGGCGAAGATGCGCACGCCCTCCTTCGGCGTCATCCGCGGCAGCTCCACGAGCGGCGTGTTCCCGACGGCGGAGAGGGCGGCAACGCGTTCAGTCTGGAGACAGGCCACTCAACCTCCCGCCATCGCGGGGAGCACGATCACCGTCGCGTCGGGCTCGACGCTGGTCTCGAGGCCGTCGCCGAGGCGGACGTCCTCGTTGTTGACGTAGACGTTCACGAAGCGGTTCAGCTCGCCGCCGTCGTCGAGCAGGTGGGCCCGGATGCCCGGGTACCGGGTGGTGAGGTCGTCGAGCAGCTCGCGGACGGTGGCGCCGTTGGCGTCGACCTCACGGGCTCCCCCGACGGCCTGCCGGAGGATGGGGGGCATGCGGACGGTGCTCACTTAGGCGACAGCCTCCTTGATGGTGAACATGGGAGCGGCGGAAACGGCTCTGGCCGGCGCTGCACAGAACTGCTCGTAGTCGATGAACTCGATCTCCTCGGGAGACTTGCTGCACACCGGGCACTCCGGGTCGCGGTGCATCTTCAGCTCGACGAACTCCATCGCCAGGGCGTCGTAGCGTAGCTGCCGACCGATCAGCGGATCACCCACGCCGAGCAGCAGCTTGACCGCCTCCGTCGCCTGCAGCGTGCCGATCACGCCGGGCAGCACGCCGAGCACGCCGCCTTCGGCGCACGACGGCGCCATCTCCGGCGGCGGCGGCTCGGGGTACTGGCAGCGGTAGCACGGGCCGACGCGCGGCGCGTACACCGTCACAGAGCCCTCGAACTGGTAGATCGAGCCGTGGACGACCGGCACGCCGGCAACCAGGCTCGCGTCGTTCAGCAGGTAGCGCGTCGGGAAGTTGTCCGTCCCGTCGACGATCACGTCGTAGCCGCTGATCACCTCGAGCACGTTCTCGGAGGTCAGGCGCTCGCTGTACTTGACGATGGTCACGTCCGGGTTCAGCGCCTTCAGCGCCGTCTCGGCCGAGTCCACCTTCGGCATGCCGATCCGGTCCTCGGTGTGGAGGATCTGGCGCTGCAGGTTCGAGCGGTCGACCACGTCGGCGTCGATGATGCCGAGCGTGCCGACGCCGGCGGCGGCAAGGTACAGCGCCGCCGGGGAGCCGAGGCCGCCCGCCCCGATCAGCAGCACCTTCGAGTCGAGCAGCTTCAGCTGGCCTTCCTCGCCGACCTCGGGGATCAGCGTGTGGCGGCTGTAGCGCTCGAGCTGCTGCGGCGTCAGGGTGCGCGGCACCTTCCACTCGTGGCCGTTCTGCTTCCAGTCGGCAAATCCGCCGCGCAGCGAGACGACGTCCTGGAAGCCGAGCTCGGCCAGCGTCTTCGCGGCGTACGCCGAGCGGTTGCCGGCGGCGCAGTAGACGATCACGGGCCGCGTGCGGTCGCCGACGGCGTTGTCGATGCGGGACTCGAGGTTGCCGCGCGGGATGTGCAACGCGCCGGGAATGAACCCCTGCTCGTACTCGTCCCGCTCGCGGACGTCGATCAGCACCGGCCCGGGCTGCTCGGCCACCCGCGCCGCAGCCTCCTGCGCCGAGATCTCGGTGATCCCGGACTTCACGGCTGCAAGATGTTCGCGGTACGTGGCCACGCCCATCACCTACCCTTTCCGAAGCGCCTCACACACGGTGGGGCGAAGAAACTTGTGTCCTCAATTGTAGCGGCGGCTGGATCCAAACTCCATGCCGCCTGACTGGATGAACGAGCCCCCTCCCGAACATATTCCCGGGCGCTCCCGGCGCCTGATCGTGCTGGTGTGCGTGGCGCTCGCCATCGGGCTCGCGGCCGCGGCCGCCGTCGTGCTCACCTCGCGCGGCGGCGGCGCCAGCGCGGCCACCTCCGCCGGCCATTGCACGCCGCTTCGCGGCGCACCGCCGCTCAACCTGCAGCTCCCGCGCCCCGCGCGCGGCCAGGGCACCGCGGCCGTGGAGCAGGCCGCGACCCGGGAGCTGCCGGCGAGCGACCCGAGGGTGGCCGTCGCGCACGCCATCGCCCGCTATGCCAGCAACGGACCGGAGGGCACGCTGGCCGCGCTCGGGCGGCTCGACCAGTCCCAGCCGGTTGTCGCGCTCTACGAGGGGCTGACCCAGCTTTGGGCGGGGAACTGCACCGCGGCCGTGAAGACCCTGCGCCGTGTGCGCTCCGAGGATCTGTACGGCTACTACGGCACCATCGCCGACAACACGCTGCACACGCCCCAGCAGCGCCCCGACTATCCCATCTACATCCCCCCGGAGGGCACGCCGCACGGCACTGTGGCCCAGATGCGCGCGCTCGTGCGACGGCATCCACGTGACGCCGGTGCCTGGCTCGGCCTCGCCGTCGCCGAGCAGGGCGCGTGGCTGGCGAGCCACCGGGCGCCGGACCGGCTCGCGGCGCAGGCCGCCGCCCGCCGAGCGCTCCAGGTCGACCCGACCGGCGTGTCACCTCGCGTGGCCGCCGCCGTGCTCACCTACGACAAGGACAAGCCGGCCGCAACCTTCGGCCAGCTCGGCCCGCTCATCCAGCAGGCCAGCGACCCCACCGAGATCCGGTTCCACGTCGGGCTGCTGCTCTACTGGCTGAACGACGACACCGACGCCGCGGCGCAATGGCGGCAGGTCGTCGACGCGTCGCCGAACTCGATCTACGGGCGCACGGCGGCCGCGCTGATGACGCGGATCAGCTGACGCGCGTGGCGCCGACGTAGGTGTCGGCGTACCAGCCCGACAGCGACGATATCTGCACCACCGTGCCGGTGTGGGGGGCGTGGATGAACCTGCCGCCGCCGATGTAGATGCCGACGTGCCCGAGGTTGTCGAAGAAGACCAGGTCGCCGGCACGGAGGTCCGATCGCGAGACGTGGCGGCCGGCGCCGTACTGGTCGGCGGCGACGCGCGGGAGGGACACGCCCAGCCGCGAGTAGACGTACTGGACGAGGCCGGAGCAGTCGAAGCCGGACGGTGACTCGCCGCCCCAGACGTAGGGCACGCCCAGCTCGGCACGGGCCAGCGCGACCGCGCGCTCGCCGAGGCTGGCGTGGGCAGGCGTGTGGTGGTGGTGGTGGTGCCGGTGGCCGGACCGCGAGTGGCCGTTCGACACCGGCGGGGGCGCCACGTAGTGGAAGTCGGCCGAGGCCGCCAGGTGCAGTGCGGCGCGGGTGTGCGGGCCGACCTGGCCGTCGACGAGCAGGCCGTGCGAGGCCTGGAACCGCTTCACCGCGTGCAGGGTCTGCGGCCCGAACTCGCCGTCGGCCGGGATGCCCAGCGCCCGTTGCAGCGCCGCAACGGCCGGCCCCACGTCGTGCAGCCGTATCACGATCTCGCTGCGCGAGCCGGTCTGCTCGGCATGCAGCGCGCCCCACGTGTGTGGGCCGACCTGGCCGTCCACCAGCAGCGCATGGGCGCGCTGGAACCGCTTCACGGCATGCAGCGTCTGGGGCCCGAAGATGCCGTCGGCCGTGATGCCGAGCGCCCGCTGCAGCTGGACGACGTCCGGCCCGGTGTCGCCGATGCGGAGGATGCGAGCGTGCACCCGGCGCGCCCCGGCTCTCGCCGACGCCTGGTGCTGCTTGCCGGCCGCGTAGGCCGGAGCTCCCATGCCCGCCGCCGTCGCGGCCATCACCAGCGGGACGCTCATGCGCCGCAGCTGGCGCTTGCGGCGGTAGGTCTCACGCCGGCGCATGGCACGCGACGCGGATGCCCGCCACAGCTCCGTCGACCCCAGATCCCTCACGGAGGACTGCACGTCGACGACCGTACGCCTCGTCTGTCAGTGGACGGTTAGGTAACCGTGAAGATCCTGAACATCTCGCGCGGAGCCGTTCACCAGGGCGGCCGGCCGTGCACCCAGCGGCCCGCGAGCATGGTCGCGACCACCCGCGCGTCGGCGATCCGCTCCGGGTGCTCGACGATGTCGGTGTCCAGCACCACCAGGTCGGCGGCCAGGCCGGGCAGCAGGCAGCCGCGGGCGCGCTCCTCGCCGACCGCGTAGGCCGGAGCTGCGGTGTGACAGGAGATGGCGTCGGCGACGGGGATGCGCTGCTCCGGGTACCATGGCTCGCGGCCGCCGGCCGTACGGTGCACTGCCGCCTGGATCGCGGCGAGTGGATCGAGCTCCTCGATCGGCGGATCGGCACCGAACACGACGTGGGCGCCCGAGTCGAGCAGGTCACGCGTTCGGTAGGCCTTCGCCGCCCGCTCGCCCCAGAGCGCGTCGGCGACGTCCCGGTCGCTCATGGCATGCACGGGCTGCACGCTCGCGATCACGCCCAGCTCCGCGAACCGCGGCAGATCAGCGTCGTCGAGGCACTGCACGTGCTCGATGCGCGGGCGCACGAGCGCCTGCTCCCAGGCCTCGCGTGTGCGTTCGAGCGCGTTCAGGGCCGCCCGGTTGGCGCCGTCCCCGATGGCGTGAATCGCCATCGGCAGCCCGCAGGCCGCGGCCTGCTCCGCAGCCTCCGCGAGCTCGTCCTGCGACAGCAGCTGGTCACCGGAGCCGTCGAGCATCCAGGCAGTGCGTGAGCCGAGCGTGCCGTCCATGAAGGCCTTGACGGGCCCCACGTGGAGCAGGTCGCTGCCGAACCCGGCGCGAAGCTCGATCGCCCGCGCCGCCGGGAGCGCGTCCAGCGGAATGCTCATCGCCACCCGCAGCGTCAGCCGGCGGTCGGCGTCGTAGCGCTGCCACAGCTCGCGGCCGCCGTGCGCCTGGAAGTCGTGCACGCCGATCACCCCACGGGCGTTCGCCTCCGCCATGCCGTCGCGCAGCGCCTGCGAGCGCTCGAGCGGTGTGGCGGGGGGCAGCGGGAAGCGCCACGCGTCCCACTCGTGCAGGACGCCGGTCGGGTGGTCGACGCCCTGCGCCCTGAGCGCCGCGCTGTTCACCCACAGCGTGTGGTGGTCATGCGCCCACAGCGCCGCCGGCCGCTCGCCGGTGACGTCGTCGAGCGCCGAGGCGGTCGGCGGGCCGTCGGGCCACGACGCCTCCAGCCATCCCTTGCCGCGCAGCCAGCCGTCGCCGCGCTCGGAGGCCGCGACCGCCCGCAGCGCCTCCGCGAGGCTGCCGCAGCCGTGCAGGTCGAGCCACGTCCGCTCGAGCGCCCAGTCAAGGAAGTGCACGTGGGAGTCGGTGAACCCCGGGAGCACGCAGCGGCCGTCGAGATCCAGCCGCTCGTGCCCGACGGTGTCGGCCTCGCCCTCGCGCACGTCGACGCCGCCGGCAATCAGCTCTCCTGCCACGGCCAGCGCGCGCACGCGGGGCAGTCGCGGATCCATGGTGTAGATCGGGCCGTTGTGGAGGATCACGCGGCCGGTAGTCTACGCCGCGTGCCCCCCGCGGAGGAGATCGAGCAGCGCCTGCGGCGGTTCGCCGCGGCTCTCTCCGAGGATGGCCTCGACGCCGCGGTGGTGGTGCAGAGCACCGACCTCGCCTACCTCACCGGCACCAACCAGCAGGCGCATCTGATCGTGCCCGCGGCCGGCGAGCCGTGGCTCGGCGTCCGCCGAACCCTCGCCCGGGCGCGGGAGGAGTCGCCGCTGTCGCAGATCGACCCGCTGCCGTCGCTGTCGGGCCTGTCCGCTGCGCTGGCCGCCGCTGGGGTGGGGGCCGGCGCGACGGTCGGCTTCGAGCTCGACGTGCTGCCCGCCGCACGGTACCTGGGATACGTCCGCCGGCTCGAGGGCTACCGCGCCGCCGACTGCTCGCCGGCGATCCGCCGTGTGCGGGCGGTGAAGAGCGGCTGGGAGCTCGAGCAGATGCGCCGTGCCGGCGAGCAGGTGCGCGCCGCCGCCGAGGCGGTGCCGTCCCTGCTCGCGGAGGACGTGCCCGAATCTAAGGTTCAACGTGAGGTCGAGAGTGTGCTGCGCGCCGCCGGGCACCAGGGCCAGCTGCGCTTCCGAGGCTTCAACCAGGAGATGCACTACGGGCAGGTGCTCTGCGGCCCGAGCGGCGCGGTGCCCGGCTACTCCGACTCGCCGCTGTGCGGCCCCGGCCCGAACGCCGTGCTCGGCAAGGGGCCGGACGGCCATCGCCTGCGGCGGGGCGACCCCGTCATCGTCGACCTGGTCGGCGGCTACGACGGCTACCTGGCCGACCAGACGCGGACGTTCGCGCTGGGCCCGCTTCACCCCGACCTGCGCGAGGCGTACGCGACGGCGGTGGCCATCCTGCGGTCGGTGGAGCAGCTGATCCGGCCGGGCACCGCGCCGAGCGCACTGTTCGCCCACGCCGAGCGGATGGCCGGCGAGGCCGGGCTTGGCGAGCACTTCATGGGACATGGCCCCGACCGTGTCCGCTTCCTCGGCCACGGGGTGGGTATGGAGATCGACGAGCTGCCCGTGCTCGCGCCCGGCTTCGACGCCCCGCTCGTGCCCGGGCACGTGATCGCCGTGGAGCCCAAGTTCGTGTTCCCCGACCGCGGCGCCGTTGGAATCGAGAACATGTACGCCGTCACCGAGACGGGCTGGGAGAACCTGACCACCGCGAGCGAGGAGCTGATCGAGGTATGAGCGTGCGCCACCCCCAGAGCGAGGAGCAGGAGCTGCTGATCGACGCAGTGCGCACGCTTGCCCGTGAGCAGATCGCGCCGCATGCCGCCGAGGTCGACAAGCGTGCCGAGTTCCCGTTCGCGGCCGTCGAGCTGCTCCGCCGAAACGACGTGTTCGCGCTGGCGTTCGCTGAGGAGTACGGCGGCACGGGTACCGGCGTGCTCACCTTCCTGCGGGCGGTTGAGGAGCTCTCCTATGCGGATGCGACGGTCGGCCTCGTGCTGGCGGTGCAGTCGCTGGGCGCGATCGCGATCGAGCTGGCCGGGTCGCCGGAGCAGAAGCAGCGCTACCTGCCCCGCTGGGCGAGCGGCGAGTGGATCAGCGCCTATGCGCTGACCGAGGCCGGATCCGGATCGGATGCGAGGGCCATGCGCACGACCGCTCGCCGGGAGGGCGGGGAGTGGGTGATCGACGGCAGCAAGCGGTTCATCACGAACGCTGGCGTGGCGGACACCTACGTCGTCTTCGCCCGCACGGGCGACGCCATCTCCGCGTTCATGGTCGAGAAGGACGCCCCGGGGTTCTCGGTGGCCCGGATCGAGCCGAAGATGGGGATCAAGGGGTCAACCACGGGGGAGCTGCTGTTCGAGGGCTGTCGCGTGCCCGCGGACGCCATGGTCGGCGCGGAGGGGACGGGGTTCCGTACGGCGATGCGGGTGCTCGACCGGTCGCGGCCGGGGATCGGGGCGCAGGCGCTCGGCATCGCACAGGCGGCGCTCGACTACGCGCTGCGCTACGCGGAGGAACGTGAGACGTTCGGCAAGCCGCTCGCGGACCACCAGGGCATCCAGTTCATGCTCGCCGACATGGCGGTGAAGGTCGAGGCCAGCCGCGGGCTGCTCTACGACGTCGGCGTGATGCTCGACCAGGGGATCGACGGGCCGGACCTGACCCGCGCGTCCGCGATGGCCAAGCTGATGTGCTCTGACACGGCCATGGCGGTCACCACGGACGCGGTGCAGATCCTCGGCGGGTACGGGTACATCGAGGAGTACCCCGTCGAGCGGATGATGCGCGACGCGAAGATCACGCAGATCTACGAGGGGGCAAACCAGATCCAGCGGCTGGTGATCGCACGGGAGCTGCGGCGCGGCTCCGGTTCGTGACCGGAGCCTTGTCAGCCACCCATACCGATGAGATGATCGGCGCGGGAGAAGGTGCTGGGTCGTTTCGTGACACCTGTTCGCGTGGTGATCGCCATGTGCGCCGCCGCGCTGCTCGCCGCGGCTCCGGCCGGCGCGGCGCCTGATGCCGCGTCGACGTACGGCTATCAGCCCGTCTCTGCACCACCGGCCAGATCCGCTGCATGGCGCTGGTCCGCACGCACGACGGGGTGCCGATGCATGCGGGCGCTCCCGATCTGCTTCCGTCGGGGCTGGGCCCTGCCGACTATCACACCGCGTACGGGTTGCCCACGCAGACACCGCTCGTGGCGGGAAGCACGACCGTCCACCGGGCGATCACCGTCGCCATCGTGGACGCCTGGGACTATGGGAACGCCTACAGCGACCTGACGACCTACAGCGAGGCCTACGGCCTTCCGGTGCTCCCCAAGTGCTCGTCCACCGTCACCACGTCGTGCTTCCAGAAGGTCAACATGGGAGCACCCCACGGCTCGGCGAGCTCCACCGGCTGGTACATCGAGATCGACCTCGATGTCGAGACGGTGCACGCCATCTGCCAGAACTGCAAGATCGTGCTGGTCGAGGCGGCCAGCGACGACAGCGTGGTGATGGCGGACGCGGTGAACCGGGCGGCGCGCGCCGCGTCGATCGTGTCGAACAGCTACGGCTCATACGACATCGACGGCTCCCTCGGGTCGCTCGACGCCGCCTACGACCATCCGAACAAGGCCGTCGTCGTCTCGTCCGGAGACGCCGGCTACGACATGTCCTGGCCGGCGGCCCTGAACACGGTCGTCACGGTTGGCGGCACGTCGCTGCAGCTGAACCCGGACGGAAGCTATGCCGGCGAGACGGTCTGGGGCCCGCCCACGGTGACGAACTCGGGCGGGACGGGATCCGGCTGTGCGAACGGGGCGTCGGGCCTCTACCCGGCCATACCGGCGCGGGCGTTCCAGACCGCCGTCGCGAACTGGGCGGCGACCGGCTGCGGGACGTCGCGAGGCGCAAACGACGTCTCCGCCGTGGCGGATCCCAACACCGGCGCGGCCATCTACACGCACTGGGACGGGTGGTGGACGGTCGGCGGCACGAGCCTCGCGGCGCCGCTGATCTCCGGGGTGTTCGGGCTCAGGGGCAATGCGCCCAGCGTTCCCTATCCGGCCTCGCTGCTCTATGCGCGGGCGGGCACGACGGCCTTCCACGACGTCACCAGCGGCTCGAACGACACCGGAGTCGCCGCCGTGCCCTGCGACCACACGAAGACGGCATGCGTCGGCGCGCCGGGGTATGACCTTCCGACCGGGGTCGGAACGCCGCACGGGATCGGCGGCTTCTGAGCATCAGATGGTCAGGCTGAGGGCCGACCCCCCGTCGTACCTGCACTACCATGCCCGCGTGCCCGCCGCGTCCCGCGTGATCGACTCGCCCGTCGGCCCGCTGCTGCTGGTCGCACGCGGCGGCGCCCTCGCGGAGCTCTTGATGACGCCGTTTGCCGTGCCCGAGGACGACGCCGCGCAGGCCGGTGATGCGGCCGTGCTGGATGCCGCGGAACGTCAGTTGGGCGACTACTTCGACGGCAGGCTCACGGCGTTCGACGTGCCGCTCTCGTTGGAGGGCACCGACTTCCAGCGCCTCGTCTGGGACGAGCTGGTGAAGATCCCCTTCGGAGAGCGCATCAGCTACGGCGAGCTGGCCCGCCGGGTCGGCCGGCCGGGATCCGCCCGCGCGGTCGGCCTTGCGAACGGCCGCAATCCCGTGTCGATCATCGTCCCCTGCCACCGCGTGGTCGGCAGCGACGGCACGCTCACCGGCTACGGCGGCGGGCTCGACCGCAAGGCCTGGCTGCTCGACCACGAGGCGCGGCAGGGGCCCGGTCAGCTCGCGCTCGGGCTCGAAGCCTCCGTACCCGGTTGACGAGGACCGCCGCCGATCCCCTGCGCCAACGGCAGGCCCATGCGTACAACCGGGCCCGCCGCCGGCTCTCCTGGGCCGACACCCTGGCCGGGCTCGGCTCCCTGATCGTCATCGTTGCCTGGGCGGACGCGCTCGGCGGCTGGGGATGCGTGATCGCGCTGGCCGTCGTGCTGCCGCTGATCTCGCTCCCCTTCGGATACGCCGGGCACGTGCTGTCCCGCCGCAACGGCCTCTCCCGCCAGACGGCCGGCGGCTGGCTGGCCGACCAGGCGAAGGCTCGTGCGATCGGGCTCGCGCTCGGCACCGTCGCGGCCCTGGCACTGCTCGGCCTCCAGCGCGCCTTCCCCGCATGGTGGCCGGTGCCCGCCTGGATCGGGGCGGTGGCGGTTACCGCCCTTCTCGCCGTCCTTTGGCCCGTGCTCCTGCTCCCCCTGTTCATGCGCAGCGAGCCGCTGGCCGACGGCCCGCTCGCGGATGCGCTGTGGGGCACGGTGCGCGCGACCGGCGTTCCGGTCAAGGACATGCGCCTCCTGCACATGGGCGAGAAGACGTCGGCTGCCAACGCGATGGTGGCCGGTATGGGCCCAACGCTCCGCGTGTACGTCGGCGACACCATCGGTGAGCAGGCCGACCCGGAGCTCGCAATCACCGACACCCGGCTCGTGCTGGCCCACGAGCTCGGCCATCACGCCCACGGCGACAGCTGGCGCCTGATGGGCTGGTCCGCCGTCGTGCTGGCCGCCGGGATGGCGGGTGCATGGCTGGGCGTCCGTCAGCTGGCGCCCGACGGCCCCGGCCACCTCACCTCGCTGCCGTCGTTCCTGCTCGGGTTCTCGCTCGCGACCGCGCTCTTGACACCGCTCGGCGCGGCCTACTCGCGGCGGCTCGAGCGCGCGGCAGACGCCTATGCCGTGTCGGTCACGGGCGAGGGGGAGCGCTACGCGGAGACGTTCGAGCGCCTGGTCGATCAGAACCTGATGGAGCTCGAGCCGCCGCACGTGTGGCACACCCTGACGGCATCGCACCCGATGCCCGCCGAGCGGATCGCCGCCGCCCGCGCCGCCGCCGCTGCCGGAACGTGACCGGTCGCCCGGTGCTGCAGGAATAGACTTGGGCGGCACGAACTGCGTCGCGATGCAGTTCGGAACCGGTTCAGCGGCCGAGGCGCTCGACGAGCAGACCCGGCCGGATCTCTCGATCGTCGGAGGAGTTGCCGTGGGGCAGGTGATCGCGCTCGCGAACCAAAAGGGAGGAGTCGCGAAGACCACCACCACGCTCAACCTCGGCGTCGCCCTGGTCGAGCGCGGCAAGCGGGTGCTGTGCGTCGACCTCGATCCCCAGTCCAACCTGACGATGAGCCAGGGGATCGACCCGGACGAGCTCGATCGCACGATGTTCGACGTGCTCGTGCACAAGACGCCGCTCGAAGATGTCATCCAGCATCGTGAGGTCGACCTGGCCGCCTCCAGCATCGACCTGGCCGGCGCCGAGCTCGCCCTCTCCTCGATGATCGGTCGCGAGCGTGCCCTGCAGAAGGCGCTGCTGCCCGTGCGCGGGCTCTACGACTTCGTCCTCATCGACACCCCGCCGTCGCTGGGGCTGCTGACCATCAACGCGCTCACGTCGGCCGACGGGGTGATCGTGCCCGTGCAGTGCGAGTACCTCTCGCTGCGCGGCTTGATTCAGCTGGAGAACACCCTGACAATGATCCGGGAGAACCTCAACCCGGACGTCCGCATCCGCGGCATCCTGCCCACAATGTTCGACGGCCGCACGCTGCACTCGCGCGAGGCAGTCGAGATCCTGCAGGAGAACTTCGGCGACCTCGTGTTCGAGACGAAGATCCGCAAGACCATCCGCTACGCCGAGGCCCCCGTGAAGGGGACGTCGGTGCTCAAGTACGATTCCAAGGGCAAGGCCGCCCGGGCGTACCGTGAGCTGGCCGGAGAGGTGCTACGAGATGGCTAAGCGCAACAGCATGCGGGACGGGCCGCTGGCACAGCTGTTCAAGGCGACCGACGCGGCGCAGGGCGAGAAGCCCGAGGAGCCGGAGGAGCCTCCGCGCACCCGCGCGAAGCCAAAGGCAGAGCCCGCACGGCCGCAGCTGATCGACCTTCCCGAGCAGGACGATGCAGCCTCGCGGTTCCGCCGGCCGGACGGCCAGCCCTACCTGGCCGTGATCCGCGTCGTCGGCGTGGGCGGCGGCGGCTGCAACGCGATCAACCGCATGATCGAGGCCGACGTCAAGGGCGTCGAGTTCATCGCGGTCAACACCGACATCCAGCAGCTCCAGATGTCAGACGCGCCGACCAAGATCCACATCGGCCGCGAGGAGACGCAGGGCCTCGGGTCCGGCGCGGACCCCGACGTCGGCCGGCGTGCCGCCGAGGCGAGCTACGACCGCATCAAGACGGTGCTGCGCGGGTCGGACATGGTGTTCGTCACAGCCGGCGAGGGCGGCGGCACCGGCACCGGCGCCGCGCCCGTGATCGCCCGCATCGCACGCGAGGTGGGCGCGCTGACGGTCGGCATCGTCACGTCGCCGTTCGGCTTCGAGGGAACCCGGCGCGGCCAGCAGGCGCGCGCCGGCGTGGACGCGCTGCGCGATGCGTCCGACACGGTCATCGTCATCCCCAACGACCGGCTCCTGCAGGTGCTCGAGAAGGGCACCACGCTGGTGGAGTCGTTCCGTATCGCCGACGACGTACTGCGCCAGGGCGTGCAGGGGATCTGCGACCTGATCACCCTGCCGGGGCTGATCAACCTCGATTTCGCCGACGTCAAGGCGGTGATGGCGGGGGCGGGCACGGCGATGATGGGCATCGGCGTCGCCACCGGCCCCAACCGCGCGGCCGAGGCGGCCACCCGGGCCGTCCACAGCCCGCTGATCGATCACGAGGTGCGCGGGGCGCGCGGGATCCTGCTCTCGATCTCCGGCGGCAGCGACGTCTCGCTGCACGAGGTGAACGAGGCCGCGGAGATCGTGCGCGCTGCCGCCGACGACCGGACGAACATCATCTTCGGCGCGACGGTGGACGAGCAGCTGGCCGGGCAGATGTGGGTGACCGTCGTGGCCACCGGATTCTCCGTGACCGGCGTCCCGGGCACGGCGCAGGCGCGCGCCGAGCGGCCGCTGACGCCGGCGCCGGACGACCTGCTCGAGCCGCCGAGCTTCCTGCAGGGATAGCACCCCGTGCGCGGCGCGATCGCGGCGGGTCACGAGATGACCGCGCGTGCGGGCGCCGCGGCACTGGAGGCGGGCGGCACGGCGGT
Organism: Gaiellales bacterium; assembly: GCA_035638975.1. GTDB lineage: Bacteria > Actinomycetota > Thermoleophilia > Gaiellales > JAICJC01 > JAICYJ01. The sequence continues at coordinate 3,475 of DASQYY010000145.1, read as the reverse complement.
CGACGCGGTGGTGGCGGCCGGCGTCATGTCCTGGGCAGCTGAACCTGCGCTGACCGGGCCGCTGGGAGGCGGGTTCGTGCTCGTGCGACCTGCGCACGGCCGTCCCTCGCTGCTCGATGCCTTCACCGCCATCCCCGGCCGCGACCTGCCCGCCTCGCGCCGGCTGGTCGACGTCGAGTCGGTACTCGTGCCGTTCGACGAGCGGACGACCCAGGTGTTCCACATCGGGCCGGCCACATTCGCCGTCCCGGGGGTGATCGCCGGCCTGCACACCGTCCACCGCCGCTTCGGCAGGCTGCCGTGGCGGGATCTGCTGCTCCCCGCCGCCGAGGCGGCGCAGTCGGGCGTCCCCACCAACGCCGGTCAGGCACGGGTGTTCGAGGCGATCCGTGTGATTCTCACCAGCACGGCCGAGGCGCGGGCGGTGTTCGCGGCGACCGGGCGGTATGTGGGGGAGGGAGACGTGATCCGGCAACCCGAGCTGGCGGCGGCGATCGAGCGGCTGGCCGAGGTGGGGCCCGGTGAGCTCTATGGCGGAGAGCTGGGACGGTCGGTGGTCGCGCATCAGGAGGCCACCGGCGGCCGTCTGACGATGGCTGACCTGCGCACCTACCGGCCGGTGTGGCGCCGGCCGCTGCGAGCGAGGTATCGCGACGTCGGGCTTGCGACCAACGCGCCGCCGTCGAGTGGCGGCATCCTGATCGCCTACATGCTGGGGGTGCTGGAGGCGACCACCGACGGCATGCGCGCCGGCGAGGCGCAGACGCTGCGGGCGCTGGCCGAGGCGATGCGCGCGGCGGGGCGGCGCCGCGACCGCGAGTTCGCCCGGCTGCTGCATCGCGGCGGCCTGCCCGGGCACCTGCTGTCCGAGAGGTCGCTCGCGGCCGGCCGTGCCGAGGTCGCCGCCGCCCTGCGCGGTGCGCCGAGCATGGCCCCGGCGCTCGCCAGCGACCGTGGCACCACGCACATATCAGTGGTTGACAGGCAAGGCAACGCCGCCGCGTTCACGGCGTCGAACGGCAGCCACTCGGGCGTGCTCGTGCCCGGCACGGGGCTGCACCTGAACAACATGATGGGCGAGGAGGATCTCGCGGCCGGCAGGCACCTGCGGCCCGGAACGAGGCTGACGAGCATGCAGGCGCCGACCATACTCGAGCGTGAGGGGAACGTCCGGCTGGTCGTGGGCTCGAGCGGCTCCAACCGCCTGCGCTCGGCGATCGTGCAGGTGATCCGCAACGTCGTCGATCACGGCATGGGGGTGCAGGAGGCGGTGTCCTACCCGCGCGTCCACGTGGAGAGCGGCCGGCTCGACTGTGAGGGCGGGCTCGACCCGTCGGAGCTCGAGCGGCTCGAGCGCTTGGGCGAGCGGCTGGTCAGGTTCGAGAGCCTGAACCTCTACTTCGGCGGCGCGAACGCGGTGATGGCCGAGGCCGACGGGACGCTCAGCGCGGCCGGCGATCCGCGCCGTTCATGCTTCGGCCTCGTGCTGTCGTAGCTCACAGAGGAACTGCCGGTGCACGGCGCCTCGCGCTGGACGCGATGTAGACGCCGGCCAGCACCAGCACGGCGCCCGGCACGAACGTCGGGGGCAGCGGGTCGCGGAGCAGCAGCCACGAGAGGCCGGCGCCGAGGATGGGCTGGGCGTAGAGCGACGCGCCCACGACCGCGGCGGGCAGGCCGCTGAGCGCGCGGTTCCAGAGCACATAGCCGATCACGCTGTTTCCCACGCCGAGGTAGATCACCATCAGCGCGCTGCGCGGCCCAGCGCCGTTCAGCCCGTTTCCCGAGAGCAGCTCGACGACCATGGGGACGAATCCCCAGACGGCCCCGAGCACGCTGATGACTGCGGTCAGCTCGAGCGGGCTGCAGAGCGCCAGGTACGCCTTGCTGGAGACCGTGTACCAGGAGAAGGCGAGGCCCGTGCCGAGCAGGAAGACGACCCCCAGCAGGCTTGCGCCATGGGACGTGCCCAGGCCGGCGACCAGCAGCGACCCGCAGAGGCCGACGACCAGCCCGGCCGCCGTCCGCCCGCTGAAGTGCTCGCCGAGCAGGAGCGCCGCCCAGACGGCGATCAGCACCGGCTCGAGACCGACGATGATGGCCGCGATCGCCGAGTTGGCGTGATTGATCCCGAAGTAGATCAGCACCATCTGGCCCCACAGGCCGACCGCGGACACGGCCAGCAGGCGCAGCCGCTGTGAGCGGGTGAGCCGGCGCAGGACGGGCAGTGCGATGTGTGCGAGCAGGCCGCCGGCGATCAGGAACCGCAACCCCGTTAGCGTGAACGGCCCGATCGTCCGCAGGGCGACCTCGCTCGCCGGGAATGCGCCGGCGTAGATGCAGTTGGCAGCGGCGAGTGCGGCCAGCGGGTGCCGCACCACCGCGGCGCGTGTCTCAGTCGCCGTGCGGCACCTTGCCGTTGGTCTGCGCCCGCTCCCTGATCTCCTCGATCTGGGCAAGCGCCTGGAGGCCGCGCGCCAGCAGGTCCACGATCGCCATCAGCCGCTCGCTCTCCGTGCGCAGCTCGAGCACCCGCTGCTTCTCGGCGGCGGGAAAGTCGACCCTGGCCATGATGGCGTAGCTGAGCGGCCCCTCCCCGGCGAGCATGTCCTCGTCCGGGTCACCGCCGCCCGCGGCGGCGATCTGCCGGTAGAGGTCGAGCACCGGCCCCGTCTCCTCACCCGTGGAGAGATCGTCCGCAGCCGCCTCGACCAGCGCGGTCGTGTACTCCCGCCCGCGGGTGATCTCGGTCACCCGCAGCACGGCGGTCCCCGCGATGATGATGTTCATCCTGCCGTCCTCGAGCTCCTCGAGCACCTCCTCGACCCGGGCGCCGCACCCCAGCTCGCGCGTCCCCTCCTCGTCGGCGTAGAGGAGGAGGAACTCATCATCGCGCTCCAGGCAGTCGCCGATCAGGCGCTTGTAGCGGTCCTCGAAGATGTGCAGCGGCATCCGCTCGCCCGGCACGAGCACCGTGGGCAGCGCGAAGATGCCGATCTCTCGGGGGGCCATGGAGGCCCGTACTGTACCCGCCTGGGGGCCTGCTCAGCCCGGGCGCGCCTCATCCCCGATCGCGCGGTGCAGCGGGCGCCGGCGCGCCGCATTGGTACCCTGCGCCGCGTGCAGCCGCGCCCGGAAATCGCCGACCTGAGGGCCTACGCTCCCGGCAAGCCGGCGGCGGAGCTGCGCCGCGAGCTGGGCCTCGAGCGGGTCGTCAAGCTGGCGTCGAACGAGGGGCCCTTCGGGCCGTTCCCGGCCGCCGTGGCCGCCCTCGAGGCGGCGCTGCCGGAGCTCAACCGGTACCCCGAGCGCGCCCTGGAGCTGACGGAGCGGCTCGCGGAGCGCCACGGTTTGACGCCGGACCGCATTGCACCCGGCAATGGCGCGGACGCGGTGATCGCGAACCTGGCGCTCGCCTTCCTGCGACCCGGCGACGAGGTGCTGATGGGGTGGCCGTCCTTCGTCAGCTACCACC
>DASQYY010000144.1:0-4839 GCA_035638975.1 Gaiellales bacterium | reverse complement strand
GACCCGCCAGCGCCTCGGCCATCTGCGCCACGTCCGCGTGCACCTCGTGCGTACCGTCGCCGCTGCCCTCGCCGGTGTCGGCCACGAGCACCAGGAACTCGTCGCCCCCCTGCCGTGCGACCAGCTCCGCGCCGAACGCCGCGTCTCGCAGCCGGTTCGCGAACTGGCGCAGCAGCTCATCGCCTGCGATGTGGCCGAGGCTGTCGTTGATCAGCGTGAAGTTGTCGAGGCTCACGAACAGCACGGCGGCATGTCGCTCGCCGCCGGCGCAGCGCTCGATCGCGAGGTCGAGCCAGTGGCCGAACAGCTCGCGGTTGGGGAGGCCGGTCAGCTCGTCGTACCGGGCGAGGTACTGCACGCGCTCCTCGGCCCGCCGGCGCTCGGTGATGTCCTCGGCGATGACGGTCAGGCCGATCACACGACCGGATGGGTCGCGCAGCAGCGTCTCGTTGCAGCTGATGATCAGCTCGTCGCCGTCTCGTGTGAGAATGGTGGTCTCGAAGCTGGGATCGAGCTCCTGGGTCTCCATCGCCGAGCGGAACCGCTCGCGGAGGTCCCGCTGCGACGGCGCGAGGAAGGTGTCGAACCAGTCCCGTCCGATCAGCTGCTCACGCGACCAGCCGGTGAGCGTGAGCAGGTGGTCGTTGCAGAAGGTGATGCGGCCGCGGCGGTCGAGCATCACGGCGATCAGGTGGACGCGCTCGAGCATCTCGCGGAACCGCCGCTCCGACTCGCGCATCTCCTCCTGCGCCTGCCGCCGCGCCGTCACGTCCTCCATGAAGCCCTGGCAGACCAGCTGCCGGCCCTGCTCGTCGAACAGGATCCGGGACTGGTCGCGTATCCAGACGATGCGGCCGTCCTTGGCAAACACGCGGTACTCGACCGTGCGGACCGCGCCAAGCGACGTGTCGACCGCCGGGTCCATCACCCGCTCGTGGTCGTCGGGGTGCAGGACCCGCAGGAAGAAGTCGGGCCGCGACTGCCACTCCTCCGGCGTGTAGCCCAGGATCTCCGCCGTCTGCGGGCTGATGAAGAGGGACGTGCTGAACTCGTCCACCATGTCCTCGTAGACGATCAGGGGCAGGCGCTCGACCAGTCCGCGGTACCGCTCCTCGGCCCGCTCGATTCGGCGGAGGAGTGCGCACATGCGCCGGCGGTCGACCATGAGACGCGCCACGAAGGCGCCGAAGCCGAGAGCGGCCAGCAGCGAGATCACGTGCGCGTCCGAGCCCGTGGCCGCGATCGCCATGGCGCAGAGTGCGACCACGGCCACCGCGGGGACGATCGCCACGCGGACGTCGTCGCCGGTGGCGCGACCCGGAGCAGTGGTTCGGATGCAAAGCGCGGCAACGCCGACCAGCGCGAAGCCGGCCGAGCGCAGGCCGTCGGGTGCGGTCATCGGCCAGCCCGCGGTCAGCCTGGTGCCCGTGGTCACCCACATGGCGGCCAGCGCGACGAGGGCGAAGCCGGCGCCGGCCAGGGCATCGATCGTCAGCGGACGGCCGCGGCGGCGAACCGCCAGGTCGGTGGCCAGGAGAAGGAGCCCGGCATAGGTGGTGGGATAGAGGACGTGGTCGACCAGGTCCGCGTAGTCGAGCTGAAGCGGCGCTGTTGAGCCGGCGATGCTGGCCGCGGACACGGCGAGCACCGAGGGCACCATGTCGAGCGCGGTGACGCGGCTGATCCTGCCAAGGAGCCGGCGCGCCACGCCAGCCGCCGCGATCGCCGCCGTGGCGGACGACATCAGGCTGATGGCGGTCGCCCGGTCTCCCGCGATCGGCCCGGGCAACCCGCGCAGCAGCAGCGAAGCGCCGAAGACCGTCAGCGCGCACGCCCACAGCAGGTATCCGGCGTCTCGCGTGCGCCGCGCCAGGCGGGCGCAGGCCGCCAGGGCGGCCAGCGTGGCGGTCGACATCACCACGAGGTCGGACGGTGCTGGGTGGGGGAGTGACGCCACAGCCTCCCGGTTGATCGCCCTCGCCGCCGGGTGTTTGAGTGGCCCGAGGGATGGCTTGGCGCCCGGGCGAAGTCTGTTCACTATCCTGACGCGTCATGCGGGAATGGCCGTCAACCGTCGAGGTCGCGCCCTCGATCCTGTCTGCGGACTTCGGCCGCATGCGCGAGCAGGTCGCCGAGGTGATGGATGCCGGGGCGCGTGTCATCCATATCGACGTCATGGACGGTCACTTCGTCCCCGTGATCACGTTCGGGCCGAAGATGGTGGAGGACATTGCCGGGGCGATCCACGAGCGTGGAGGGTTCGCCGATGTCCATCTCATGATCGAGCAGCCCGAACGCCACATCGCCCAGTTCGCGGCCGCCGGCGCCGACAGCATCACCGTCCACGTCGAGACCTGCCCGCACCTGCACAGCACCCTGCACGCGATCCGCAACCTGGGCTGCCGGGCGGGCGTCACGCTCAATCCGGCGACACCCGTCCCGGCGATCGCAGAGGCGTCGCGCTACGCCGACGTGCTGCTCTGTATGTCGGTCAATCCCGGCTTCGGCGGCCAGGCGTTCATCCCGGCCACGCTCGACCGCCTGCCGGCCATGCGCGGCCTCGCTGACGCCCGCTCGGAGCCGGTGCAGGTGGAGGTCGACGGCGGCGTCCACACCGGCACGATCGTGGACGTCCACCGGGCCGGCGCCAACATCATGGTGGCCGGCTCGGCGATCTTCTCCTCGCCGAGCCCGGCAGACGCGTATCGCGAGCTGGCCGCGCTGGTGGCGGCCCCGGCACAGGTCTGAGCCGTGGACGCGGCCGACCGGGCGCTGCTCGAGCGGTGCCTGGAGCTGGCCGAGCGCGGCGCTCGCTCAGCGGCACCCAATCCGATGGTCGGGTGCGTGCTCGTTCGCGACGGCGCCGTCATCGGCGAGGGATGGCACGAGCGCCCGGGCCAGCCGCACGCCGAGATCAACGCCCTGCGCGCCGCCGGCGACGCCCACGGCGCGACCGCATATGTCAGCCTGGAGCCGTGCGCTCATCATGGCCGCACCCCGCCCTGCGCCGACGCGCTCGTGCAGGCGGGCGTGGCCCGCGTGGTGGTTGCCGCCGGCGACCCCGATCCGCGGACGAACGGCCAGGGGCTGGATCGCCTGGGCGCGGCGTCGATCGAGGTGGAAGTCGCGACGTCGGATACGGACATCGCCCGCCGCGCGCGCCTGCAGAACGCGCCCTTCCGAACGCTCGTCAGGCTCGGGCGTCCGCACGTCACCTACAAGGCCGCCGTCAGCCTCGACGGCCGCACCGCGACCGCCTCCGGCGAATCGCGCTGGATCTCCTCACCGGAGAGCCGGCGGATGGTGCACGAGTGGCGTGCCAGGGCGTCGGCGGTCGGCGTCGGCGTGGGGACGGCGGTTGCGGACGATCCCATGCTGACCGCCCGAGACTGCAGCCCACCTGCAGCCCGCCAGCCGCTACGCGTGGTGTTCGATCCGGGGGCCCGGCTGCCGCTCGCTTCCGCCCTCGTTCGCAGCGCCGCCGAGGTGCCGCTGGTCGTTGTTGCCTCACCCGGGGCCGAGGGCGCCGAAAGGCTGCGCGCCGCGGGAGCGGACGTAGTGGAGGCGGACGATCTCCGCTCCGGCCTGGCCGAGCTGGGGCGCCGCGAGCTGTCCTCGCTGCTGATCGAGGGGGGCGCCATCCTGGCGGGCGCCCTGCTGGCGGAGGATCTCGTCGATCGGCTGGCGCTGTTCGTCGCGCCCATCCTGCTCGGCGACGGCCCCGGTGTGGCCGAGGGCTGGTCGGCCGAGACGATCGAGGACGCCCGGCGCGCCGGGTCGCTGAGGTCACAGCCGGTCGGCCCGGATACCCTGCTGGTTGCGGAGCTGCACGAGAACTGATGTTCACCGGAATCGTCGTCGAGCAGGGAGAGGTGCTGGAGCCGCCGCCGCGGCTCGTGCTGCGCGCGCCGCGGACCTCGTCTGATGCCGGCCTCGGCGACTCCGTCGCCATCGACGGCTGCTGCCTGACCGTCGTGGCGGTCGACGGCGACCGGCTCAGCTTCGACGCCGTGCCCGAGACGCTGCGCCGCACGACGCTCGGCCGCCTGCGCACGGGCGCGCTGGTGAACCTCGAGTCCGCCCTGCGGGCCGGCGACCGGATGGGCGGCCACGTCGTGCAGGGGCACGTGGATGCCGTCGGCTCGCTCGCCTCGGCCGAGCCGGAGGGCGACGCCGTCAACATGACCTTTCGGGCACCCGATGGGGTGCTCCGCTACGTGATCGAGAAGGGGTCGATCGGCGTCAACGGCGTGAGCCTCACGGTGACCGCCTTCGACCACGAGTCGTTCTCGGTCTCGGTGATCCCGCACACCCGGGAGGTGACGAACCTCGGCCGGCTCGTGCCGGGCGACGAGGTCAACCTCGAGGCCGACCTGTTCGGCAAGTACGTTGAACGGTTGCAGGCCGGCCGAGCATTTCAGACCCGGTGATACGCTGGTGCGGATGACCGTGGACGAGCGCTACAGGGAGCTCTATCCGGATCTGGCGGATTCGCCCTTCGCCACGGTCGAGGAGGCCGTGGAGGACATCCGCGCCGGGCGGATGGTCGTGGTCGTGGACTCCCCCGAGCGGGAGAACGAGGGCGATCTGGTCATGGCCGCCGAGTGCGTCACGCCCGAGGCGATCAACTTCATGGCGCGCCACGCGCGCGGGCTGATCTGCCTGACGCTCACCGCCGAGCGCTGCGACGAGCTGGGGCTGCCGATGATGACGCGGGACAACCGCACGCCGTTCGAGACGGCGTTCACGGTGTCGATCGAGGCGCGCACCGGTGTGTCGACCGGCATCTCGGCCGCCGACCGGGCGCACACGATCCAGGTCGCCGTCGACCCCGCCACC
>DASQYY010000143.1:0-28003 GCA_035638975.1 Gaiellales bacterium | reverse complement strand
CGTTGGGCACCGCGTTCGCGACAGCGGCCACGCCCAACCCGCCGCCAATAGCGCGGGCCTGCACCGGCCAGCTGGGGTCGTGATAGTCGAGCACGTGGGCCGCCCCCAGCCGGCGCAGCCGGTCATGGCTGGCCGGTCCCGCGGTGGCGATCACCTCGGCCCCCCGCGCCGCGGCCAGCCCAATGAGCAGTGTGCCGGTCACCCCGCTCCCACCATTGACGAGAACCAGGTCGTCGGGCCGCAGTGCCAGGGCTCCGTCGATCACCTGCGTGGCGGTCAGGGCCGGAACCGGGAACACTGCGGCGGCCTCCCACGACAGGGAAGCAGGCTTGCGCGCAAGGACGGTCGCCGAGGCGATCAGCAAGGGCGCCCAGGTTCCCTGATCCCGCAACGGGAGAGGGTGGGTGAGCACCTCATCACCCGGCTCCCAGTCCTCGACGGAATCTCCGATCGCCCTGATAGTCCCGGCGGCCTCGACGCCCAGCGCCATTGGAGGGGTGCGGCCGACATCCCAGCCGCCCGTGCGAACGAACTCCTCCCAGTTGCCGACACCCGCGGCCCGGACTTCGATCATGACCTCGTCGCTCGCGAGAGGGCGCGGATCTGGGAGGTCGATCGGCCCGACCGCACCGCCGAACTCGCTGATACCGGCGGCTCGCATCAGAGCGGCGCTGCCTGAACGTGGGCCGGCTCGGCGGTGAAGGGCCGGCGGATGATGTCCCCGAGATCGCCCGACATCGTCCGCCCAGTATCTCACCACCGCGAGCCGACCGGTCTTCACGGGGGAGGCACCGGCACGCGACGGTGTTACCTCCGGCTGGCCTGCACGAGGTAGCTGCCGAGGTGTGGCGCTGCGATCTTGCCGCCCGGCCACCACAGCGGCTCCGTACTGATGGCCGACGGCGTGCCGTGGCCACCCGCTGGATGGGCCTGCAGATAGCGAGGCTCGTCGCCGGTGAGCAGCAGTCCCTTCAGCGATGGCGCGTAGCGCGGCGGCTCTCCCACGGGTGCGCCGGCCTCGTGGGCGAGCAGCTGTGCCACGAGGTCGGCTTGCTCGGCGGCCATGCCGCCCTGCTTGATCGGGTGGTTGGTCGCATCACCGATCGCGTAGGCGTCGGGCACGTCGCTGATCCGGCCGTACCCATCGACCGGGATGAATCCTTCGAAGTCGTGGGGCAGGCCAGGGATCGGGATGCCGCGCGCGGCGGGCATCGACACCACCCGTTCGGCGTGCAGCGTCCCCGGGGGCACCAGCACCAGCATGTCGCCGTCCAGGCTTGCGGGGTGCGTTGCCGTGTGGAGATCGACCCCGCGCTCGGCGAGCAGCCGTCGCACGGTCGCGCTTGCACCACCGCCGAATACCGCGAGCGGTTCGTCCTCCGGGGTCACGAGCGACAGCTTCACCGAGCCGCGAAACGGCTGCTCGGCGACATGAGCTGACGTCAGCAGCGCAAGCTCGTAGAGGGGCAGCGGCCAGGTTGCGCCGACCGGCAGGGCGAACGCCACGTTGTGAACCTGCCCGCGATCGAGCTCATCGAGCAGCCCCTGGATCAGTGGGATGTCCTCCTCGCCGCGGAAGGTGATCGCGCCGTCCAGGACCTGGACGCGACGTGCCCCGGTTGCCACCACGAGCGCGTCGTACGCGAGCTCTTCGCCGGTCTCGAGCCGCACGATCCGACGGCTCGTGTCGACCTCGAGGACACGCGTCTGCCTGAACTCCGCGCCCGCGGCGGCGGCGATGTCGCCGATGGGGAAGCGAAGCACCTCGGCTCCCTCGAACGGAACGGCAACCGACGCGGGCCGGTACGCGAACACGTCCTCCGGCGCGACGATCGTGCAACCGACACGCTCCTCCGCAAGCTTGCGAGCCGCGAGCACGAACTCGAGCGCGGCCACACCGCCTCCCACCACGACCACCCGAGTCTGGGCGCCGTGGGCGCTCACCGCTCGCCCTCAGACGCCCGCCGCGGCTTCACCATCGCCCGGCGCGCATCGCGCCACCCACAGGATGGATGACGTCCGACTGCTCGGTATCGAGGCAACGGGCTCCTTTCAGCCAGCGCCCGCCGGGCGGCCGCCGTGCGTCGAGCATCTGCGCTCGGCGTGCGCGGCGCGTCGGTGGATTCACTGATCTCACCCATGGAACGATCCTGACCGGTCGTCTCCGGCATCCCGGGCGATGAGGTTCGGTCGGAGCGCCGGTCTTCGTATCAGCTACGAAACCGGTCCACTCCCAGGGAGGCTTGAGTGAAGCTCCTTCTCACGTCCGCAGGTATCAAGAACGCAAGCATCAACGACGCCCTCGTCGACATGCTGGGCAAGCCGGTTGCCGAGTGCGACGCGCTCTGCATCCCCACGGCCTCGTACGGGCACGCCCCGGGCGGCATTCGGGGCGCCTACCGGTTCATCACCGGCCAGGCGACGACGCCCATGTGCGAGCTCGGCTGGAAGTCCATAGGGGTGCTGGAGCTCACCGCCCTCCCGACGCTCGACAGGGGGCTGTGGCGGCCCGCCGTCGAGCAAGCCGATGTCCTGCTCGCCAACGGCGGCGACGCGCTCTACCTGGCGCACCACATGGTCGCGTCGGGGCTCGCCGATCTGTTGCCGTCGCTGGATACCGTCTGGGTCGGATTGAGCGCCGGCAGCATGGTCATGACCCCCCGCATCGGCGAGGACTTCAAGGTCTGGGACCCGCCCGACGGGGGCGACCGGGCGCTCGGCATCGTCGGCTTCTCCATCTTCCCCCACGTCGACCATCCCACGCTGCCCGAGAACACCATGGCCGCCGCCGAGCAATGGGCGGCCGGCCTCGGCAACGAGGCCTACGCGATCGACGATGACACCGCGATCGCGGTGGTCGACGACGCCGTCGAGGTCATCTCGGAGGGGCACTGGAAGCGGTTCGATCAGCCAGCTGGGCATTGATCCGGCCCGCAACCTCCAGCGCGGCCACGGCATCCCCGCCCGTCGCACCGGCCATCGGCGCACCACGCACCGCCGCCGCGAACGCGGCGTGCTCCGCCCTCACCGCGGCGCTCGTCTCGCTCGCACCCTCCGCGCCCCAGATGAACGGCACTCGCTCGTACCTGAGCTCTCCAACCGCCTCCATCCAGCACGAGTCCGGCTCGGGGAACCGGCGTCCGAGCGTGATCACGCCGAGCGTCGTCCCGAGCCGCAGCGCGATCACGGCGGCACTGCCGTCCTCGGCCGCGACGGCGGACACGTCGTCCACCTCGCGCCCGGTCATCCAGCGCAGCTGGTCGATCTCGTGGACGCCCATATCGATGACGATTCCCCCGCTACGCGCCTCGAACTCGGCCGCCGGCGGGTGCTCGTCCCACTGGTGCAGCGCGAGCAGCTCGACCGCCCCGAGGGCTCCGGCCTCCATCCGCGACCGCAGCTCCACCAGCGAGGGCACGAACCGGCGGTAGTAGCCGACCTGCAGGACGACGCCCGCCGCGGCGGCCGCGGCTGAGGCGGCCTGCGCCTCCTCGGGGCTCACCCCCACCGGCTTCTCGCAGAAGACGTGCAGCCCGGCGGCGGCCGACTGCTCGACGATCGCGCGATGCATGTCGGTCGGGGCGGCGATCACCACCGCCTCCGCCAGCCCCGCGGCGACCAGCTCCTCGATCGAGGCGACCACGGGTACGCCCCAGCTCGCGGCGCGATCCACCGCCACCGGTTCCACCACCGCCGCCAGCCGGGCGTTCGCGGCCGACGCCATCGCCTCCAGGTGCACGCTGCCCATGCGTCCGGCGCCCACCACGGCAACTGCCACCGGATCGCTCACCTGTATTGTCTCCCCTCGTGAGCGACGTCCGCGCAGCGGTCATGCACGGCCCGGGCAGGCTGTCGGTGGAGTCCTTTCCCTGCCCCGATCCGGCGCCCGGTGCGATCCTCCTGCGCACGCGGTTCAGCGGCATCTGCGGAACCGACAAGCACACCTGGCGCGGCGAGAGCCTGCAGTACGCCGGAACCGACCACGAGCGCGGCGTGCCCTACCCCGTGATCTGCGGCCACGAGAACGTCGGGGTGATCGAGGCGATCGGGCCGGGCCCCGCGCCCCTCGACGAGCAGGGCCGGGAGCTGCAGGTCGGCGACCGCGTCGTGCCCGCCCCGAACCTCACCTGTGGGCGCTGCCGCTTCTGCCTCGCCGAGGACATGCCGTACTACCTCTGCACCGCGCTCGAGGACTACGGCAACTCCCTCAGCTGTGCCGATCCCCCGCACCTCTTCGGCGGCTGGTCGGAGCGGATGTACCTGCTTCCCGGGACGCGGCTGTTCCGCGTACCGGACGGCCTGCCGTCGCAGCTCGCGGCACTGACGGAGATCATGGCGGTTACCCACGGCCTCGACGCCGCGCGGTCGATGACCGCGCTCGGGGGTGGCTTTCGGGCGGGCGACACCGTTGCCGTGGTTGGCGTCGGCCCGCTCGGCCTGCTGCACCTGGCCAAGGCGGAGCTGCTCGGCGCCGGCCGGCTGATCGCCATCGATCGTCTGCCCGGGCGCCTCGAGCACGCCGCGTCGTTCGGCGCCGAGCTGTGCCTCGACGCGTCGCGCACGACGCAGGGAGAGCGGCGCGCGGCGGTGCGCGAGCTGACGGACGGCCTCGGCGCGGACGTCGTCTGCGACTGCTCCGGCGTGTCCGCGACGTTCACCGAGGCGCTCGAGCTGCTGCGGCCCGGCGGCACCCTGATCGAGGCGGGGGCATTCGTCGACACCGGAACCGTCGAGCTCGACCCGAACCGGCACATCTGCACGCCGAGCACGACGGTGATCGGCATCGGCGGAGAGCGGCTTGCCGCCTATGCGCCGAGCCTGGCGCTGCTCGACCGCCACCAGCACCGACTCCCCTTCCGGCACGCGATCACCCACGTCGTGGGCCTGGACGAGGTGGAGCGCTCGCTCGAGCTGGCCCAGACCGGCACCGCCATGAAGGTGCTCGTGGCGCCGAACGGCGTGTGATCACCGGTACCAGCCGTCGGCGGGCTGCGGCAGCTCTCCCACCCGCAGCCGCCACGGCTGTGCAAGCCGCTCGGCGGCCGCAACCAGGCGTTCGAGCAGCGGCCGGCAGGTGTCCTCCAGCGCGCTTCGCGAGGCATCGTCGTCGGGCAGCAGGGCGGCGTCGAACAGCGTACGACCGACGATGAACCCGCTCGCCCCGGCGCGGCACGCATCGTCGATCTGGGCCTCGAGCACATCGGGGTCGGCTCCTCCGCCGAGCAGCACCCAGGGGATCAGCTGTCCGCAGGCCTCGTCCAGTGCCCGGCAGGCCTCGGCCGATCCCGGGTACTGCAGCTTGAGGATGTCCGGCTCGAGGGCCGCCAGCCGCCGGGCGCCCTCGACCACGAGCTCGGTGAACCGCTCGCCTCCTGCCCGCTCCTCACCGTCCCGCTTGTAGACGATCGGCTCCAGCACGAGGGCGAGGCCCGCCTCGCGGCATCCGGCCACCGCCTCGCGAACGACCTCCTCCTGGCGGGCCGCCTGCTCCGTGACGTCGACCCGGAAGGGCAGGAGCAGCTTGGCGGCGCATGCGCCGAGCTGCCGAGCCCTGGCCGGGCTCCAGCCCGCCAGGAACGGTGTCACCTCGAGCCGCGCCACGTCGCCGTAGCCGGCAGCCTCCAGGGGTACCGCCAGCCCCGTTCCGCCGGGCAGCGCGCCGGCTGCGATCGCCTGGGCGGCCGAGTACTCGGCGTCCAGCAGCACCATGCTGGCGGCGGGCGCAAGCGCCCTGCAGACCCGGATCTTGAGCGCAGTGATGCCGGCGCGGTCGAGCTCGAGCCCGCGACGCGCGAGCACCGCCTGGAGGGAGTCGCGGTGGTCCATGGCTGCACCCGTGATCACGCCTGCCGGAGAGGCGAGCTGGTCGAGGGCACGGGCGCGCTGCGCCGATCGCAGGTGATCCGTCACGCCGGCACCCCGATTGCACGCCGGGCGACCTCGGTCAGGAGGCCCGCGTCGCGCATGGCCTCCTCGACCGTGTTGCGCTGCGGGGCGGCGCCGGTGATCGCATCGTGGAAGCCCTCCAGCTCACGCACGAATCCCTCGCCGTATCCGGCCTGCACCAGTGTCGTATCGAGCCGCAGGCCGGTCGATCGGCGCACGATCACCGCCGTCTGCTGGTGGTTGAGGTAGGGCGACGGGAACTGGATCTCGACGGCGAGGTCGTCGAAGTGCAGCATGTAGCGCTCCTGGTACCAGGCGATCCCCGGAGCGAACACCTGAGCGAAGTGCCAGGTGGCCTCGCCGTCGAGCAGCGAGACGGTGCCGGATGCGGAGGCGCCGCCTGCCCAGATGCGCCCGCCGACGACCGGGCCGGCCTCGATGCCCATGCGGTCGAGCATGCCGTGCACGGAGTTCACCGTGTGGACGACACCGGACATGAGCGGATCGACGTAGCCCCGTAGCTCGGCGCCGTCGACCTCCATCCCCAGCGCCTCGGCCGCCTGCCTGCGCTGGAGCGCCCGCGCGTCCTCGATCAGCCCGGCCGGCACGTCGTCGGGGCGCAGCAGCGGCCGGTGGTCGACGAACGGCCAGCTGTCGGGGTCGTTGACGTCGACGGAGATGTATCGCAGGCCCCTACCGCCCTCCGGAAGCACCGCGAGCATGGCCTCGTAGTTGGGATCGAACCGCTTCATGTACCCGACCTGGACGACCAGCCCGGTCGCGTCACGGCGCCGGATGATCTCCTCGGCGTCGCTCTGGGTGTAGCACAGCGGCTTCTCGGAGAACACGTGCAGGCCCGCATCGAGCCCGGCGATCACGGCCCCGGGATGGAGCGGGTCGGGCGTCGCAACCAGCAGCGCGTCCAGTTCCAGCGCAAGCAGGTCATCCAGCGTCGGGACAGCCGTAGTCGCGTGCCGCTCAGCGATGGCCGCGCGCACGTGCGCCGACGGGTCGGCCACACCGACCAGATCGAACCGGTCGCCGAGCGCAACCAGGTTCGGCAGGTGCTCGACCTGCGCGATCATCCCGCCGCCGACGACGCCGATCCGCAGCCGGCTCACGACTCACCCCCGACCAGCGGCCGCTGCGAGCTTCGAGCGACCTCGTAGGCATCCCGCGCACGAGCCACCGCCGGCATGTCGGACACCTCGGCCACCGGCACCTCCCACCATGACTCGTACGCTCCGACGCTGCGCGTCGGGTCGCATTCGACGACGATCACCACCGTCCGATCCGCGTTGCGGGCCTGTTCGAGGGCGTCCCGCAGCTCGGCGGCTGATTCGGCCCGGATCGCGACCGCTCCCAGGCTGGCCGCGTTCGCGGCGAAGTCGACGTCGACCGGGTACGACGTTCCGAACCCGTCGGATCCAACCGACCGGGACAGGCCGCCGATCGAGCCGAATCCGTGGTTGTCGATCAGGACGACGGTCAGGCGAGCCCCCTCCTGGATGGATGTCACCAGCTCTGACGACATCATCAGCCAGGAACCATCTCCGACCATGACGATCACCTCGCGCTCCGGATCGGCGAGCTTCACCCCCAGGCCGCCGGCCACCTCGTAGCCCATGCAAGAGTAGCCGTACTCGAGGTGGTAGCCATCCGGGTCGCGGGCCCGCCAGAGCTTGTGCAGGTCGCCCGGCAGGCTCCCGGCCGCGCAGACGACGACGTCGTTCGGACGCCCAGCGTTGACGGCCCCGATCACCTGCGCCTGCGTGAGGGGCCCGTCTTCGGCTGCCGTCAGGCGTTCCACCTCGGCGTCCCATTCGTGGTTCGCCCGGCGCACGGCATCCGCATAGTGCGGCGGCACCGCGAAGCCGTCCAGCCGCGCTGCCAGCGCGTCCAGCCCGGCGCGCGCGTCGCAGACCAGCGGGATGCCGCCGAGCTTGTGCGCGTCGAAGGAGGTGACGTTGAGGCCGATCACGCGCACCCCCGGATGCCGGAACGCGGTGTGCGAAGCGGTCGTGAAGTCTCCCAGGCGGGTGCCGACGGCCAGCACGACGTCCGCCGACGCCGCGAACCGGTTCGCCGCCAGCGTGCCGGTCGCCCCCAGGGCGCCGAGCGAGGCCGGATCGTCGAAGTCGAGCGCTCCCTTGCCGGCCTGCGTCTCTGCGACCGGGATGCCCGTCCGCTCCACGAAGCTGCGCAGCGAGCCGACCGCGTCTGCGTAGCGGACACCGCCGCCCGCAACGATCAGCGGCCGCTCCGCGCCGCGGATCAGATCGGCCGCTCGATCGAGCTCGGACTCCGCGGGCGGCCGGCGTGCGATTCGCCATACCCGGTCGGCGAACAGCTCGTCCGGGTAGTCGAACGCTTCGGTCTGCACGTCCTGGGGCAGCGCGAGCGTCACGGCACCCGTCTCGGCAGGGTCGGTCAGCACACGCATCGCCTCGAGCGCCGACTCCGGCAGCTGATCGGGGCGGTTGATCCGGTCGAAGAAGCGCGACACCGGCCGGAAGGCGTCGTTCACCGAGGCATCCGGGAACCCGGGCGCCTCCAGCTGCTGCAGCACGGGATTCGGCCGCCGGGAGGCGAACACGTCGCCAGGCAGCAGCAGCACCGGCAGCCGGTTCACCGTCGCAAGCGCCGCGCCCGTCACCATGTTGGTCGCACCCGGGCCGATCGAGGACGTGCACGCCCATGTCTGCAGCCGGCGCCGCTGCTTCGCATACGCGGCCGCGGTGTGCACCATCGCCTGCTCGTTTCGCGGCAGCACGAAGCGCAGTCGCCCGTCCTGCTGCAGGGCCTGCCCCAGCCCCGCCACGTTGCCGTGCCCGAAGATGCCGAGGCAGCCGGCGAAGAGCGGCGCCCGGACGCCGTCGCGCTCGACCTGCTGGACGGCCAGGAAGGCGACCAGCGCCTGAGCCATCGTCAGGCGACGGCTCACTTGACGGCGCCCAGCGTCAGCCCGCGCACGAAGTGGCGCTGCACGAGCAGCGCGAACAGCAGGATCGGCAGCGCGCCGATCACCCCGGCCGCCGCCATCGGCCCGTACTCGATCTGGATCTTCCCGATCAGCGTCGAGACGCCGACCGGCACGGTCTGCGCGTCGGTGGTGGACGTCAGGGAGAGCGCGATCAGGAAGTCGTTGTAGGTGGCGATCACGGTGAAGATCGCCGTCGCCGCGAGACCGGGGGCCGCCAGCGGCAGGACGACCCGCCACAGCGCCGATAGGCGGGAGTCCCCGTCGACCATCGCCGCCTCCTCGATATCGCGCGGGATCTCCGCCAGGAAGCTCTGCATCATCCAGATCACGAAGCTCGTGTTGAGGCCGGTGTAGATCAGGATCAGGCCCAGGCGAGTGTTCAGGAGGCCCCACTGCGCGAGCATGATGTAGAGCGGGATCACAAGCAGGATGCCCGGGATCATGCGAACGACCAGCGCCACCACCAGCGCCGAGTTGTTCAGCCCGAACCGCAGGTTGAACCGGGTCAGCGAGAACGCCGCCAGCGTGCCGAGCACGAGGCTGATCGTCACGGAGAAGACGACGATGATGATGCTGTTCTCGAGGAACGACGCGAAGTGATAGGTGTTGAACAGCCGGTTGTAGTTGTCGAGCGTCGGGTGGTGCGGATAGAGGGTGGTGGCGCCGAAGATGTCGACCGGCTGTTTGAGCGACGTGTCGAACATCCACCAGAACGGGAACAGCGCGAGAAACAGGATGACGGCCAGCGCCACGTACAGCCCGATTCGGTGCCATCTGCTGCTCATGACGCGGACCGCCGGAGCATACGCACCGCCACCACCATCAGGATCATGACCATTGCCAACAGCGACAACAACATCGCGGCCGCGTAGCCGTACTGGGAGTCGAGAAACGCTGTGTTGTATGCGTAGATCGAGATCAGCCTGGTGGACGTCCCCGGGCCGCCCTGCGTGAGGACGTAGATCTGGTCGAACGTGCCGATCGCGTCGATCGTCCGCAAGGTGATCGCCACGAGCAGCACCGGCACCATCATCGGCAGCGTGTGGTCGAAGAACACCCGCACCCGCCCGGCTCCGTCCACCCGCGCAGCCTCGAGCGGCTCCTGCGGCAGGGATTGGAGGCCGGCCAGGAGTATCAGGAAGATCAGCGGCGTCCACTCCCAGACGTCCACGACCACCACGGCGACGAACGCGCTGGTGTTGTGAGCGAGCAGGTTCGGCGGAGGCGCCCCGAACCACCCCCAGATCGTGTCGGTAACCCCGATGCCCGAGTCGTAGAGCAGCCGCCACATCACGCCGACCACCACCGGGGCGATCGTCATCGGCAGGATCAGGCCGACGCGGATCGGGCCGCCGAACCGGATCTCACGGGACACCAGCAGCGCCAGGCCGAGCCCGAGCACCGTCTCGATCGTCACGGCGCAGATCACGTACTTGGCGGTCGTCCGCATCGCCTCCCAGAAGAACTGGTCGTGCCAGACGATGTGGTAGTTCGTGAGCCCGTTGTATCCGAACTCGCGCCCGTACAGGTAATGCGTGACGCTCGCACGCACGCCGTAGAACAGCGGGTACAGCGACACCCCCGCCATGGCGACGGCAGCCGGCAGCAGCAGCAGGTAGGGCCCGCCGGGGACTCTCCGCCGGGCCCACGCCTGCTTCACCGGTGCCGTCGTCTGGGTCACCGATTCCTCAGTAGGTGCCCTGCTGCTTCAGGTAGGCCGTGATCTGGTTGGCCGCGGCCGTCAGGTGCTTCTGCGCGATCTGCGTGTAGCCGGACTTGGCCGAGATCGCCTCCACCAGCGCCTGGTTGAGCTCCGTTCCCAGCAGGTCCTCCATCTTCGGCTCGTCGGGCGTGCGCGGCTTGGGGATCGAGTTGTCGACGGCATCCGCACAGGCCGGCAGCCAGCGGTACTTGGCCGCCAGCGCCGGGTCGCGCAGCGCCGGCCCGGTCACGGCCACGCTGCCGCCGGACGCGAACTCGTGCTGCACCTTGTCCGACGTGAACCATTCGAGGAACTTGACGGCACCCTCGGTATTCGGAGCGGCCGACGCGATGCCGCAGATGAACGTGCCGATTGCCGGCCCGCTCTTGACCTGGGACGGTGTCGCGGCGAAGTCGATCTTCCCGACCACCTTCGACTGCGTCGGGTCATCGACCACGTGCGCGGTGCCGGTGTACTCGGTCATGGCCGTGCAGTGGCCCTGCAGCATCACGGCCGTCTCCTGGCTCGTATCGAAGGCCGCGACACCGGCGGGCATGTAGGGGATGAACGAGAACAGCCGCTCGAGCGCCGCGACGCCCTCGGGGCCGGCGAAGCCGGGCGACCAGTCGTCGTTCGCGAAGTTGCCGCCGTAGGAGTTCAGCAGCGGCAGGTACGTCTGCATGATCGGGTTGCCGGCGACGCCGCGGGCGGTCCACCCGTACAGGTTCGGCGGCTGGGACTTCGCCTTGGCGACCGCGGCGATGTCGTCCCACGTCTTTGGTGCGGACGGGAAGTAGTCCTTGTTGTAGTAGAGGATCTCGACGTCGTCGATGATGACGAGGGCGTAGAGCTCCGGCGTCGCGTTCGCGAACGCCTTCAGCCGCGGCCCGGACTTGGGCGGCCAGTAGCCCTGCTCGAGGCCCTTCTCGAGGATGTTCGGATTGACCTTGAGACCGAGCTTGCTCAGGCTCTGGATCGCCCCGCCGGCCGCGTACTCCGGCACCCAGTTGTCGTCCATCACGTAGATGTCGTAGGCACCGGTCTTCTGCAGGCCGTCGGTCTTGGAGTTCTGGTACCAGGCGTTGTAGTTCGTCTCGTGCCACTTCGTCTGGATGCCGGTCTCGGCCGTGAACTTCTTCAGGAAGACGTCGCGGAACGGCACCATGGCCGGGTCGGAGAAGCTCCCGATCGTGATCGAGCCCCCGGCCTTGCCGCCCGACGAGCTGCTGCTTCCGCCGCCACACGCGGCCAGGAGCGGCGAGAGGCCGAGCGCCGCGCCCGTTCCGACCGCGCCCTGGATCACCTCCCTGCGTGTGTACGAGCGCGTGACACGCTCACGACTCTGGTTGTCGCTCATGCTCCGCTCCTTCGGTTGGGGGGCCGTTCCGGGAGATCGCATCTCCGCTGCCGACATCGAACAGGTGCAGGTGGCCGGCGGTCGGCAGGACGCCGCAGGCGCTGCCGACCGCGGGGTTGACCGTGGCGCCGGCACGCAGGTTGATCAGGTCCTCGCCCACGCGCAGCGCGATCAGCGTCTCGTTGCCGAGCGGCTCGACGACGTACACCTCCGCGGCGAGCGCGCCGTCGGTGCCGGCATCCACCATCGCCGCGTGCTCGGGCCGAAAGCCCAGCTTGGCGGGGCCGCGATGATCGGAGCGGCCCAGCGCGATGCTGCCGCACGGGTGGTTGAAGACGCCGCCGCTGACCTCGCCGGATAGCACGTTCATGGGCGGCGAGCCGCAGAACCGGGCGACGAACAGGTTGGCCGGATGGGCGTAGAGGTCGGCCGGCGCGGCCAGCTGCTGGAGCTCGCCGTCATGCATCACCGCCACCAGATCGGCCATGGTCATCGCCTCGACCTGGTCGTGGGTGACGTAGAGCGTGGTGATGGCCAGCTCGCGCTGCAGCCGCTTGATCTCGATCCGCATCTGCAGCCGCAGCTGGGCGTCGAGGTTCGAGAGCGGCTCGTCCATCAGGAAGGCTCGCGGCTCGCGCACGATCGCGCGAGCCAGCGCCACGCGCTGGCGCTGGCCGCCGGAGAGCTGCCGCGGCATCCGGTCGAGCAGCGGTGTGATGGAGAGCATCTCGGCCACCTGGGCCACGCGCTCCTGGCGCAGCTTCTTGTCGACCTTCCGGACGCGGAGCGGATAGGCGATGTTGTCGCCGACGCTCTTGTGCGGATAGAGCGCGTAGCTCTGGAACACCATCGCCACATCGCGGGCGCGCGGCTCAAGGCGGGTGACATCCTTGTCCCCGATGTACACGTGCCCGGACGAGGGGTCCTCGAGCCCGGCCAGGATGCGCAGCGCGGTCGTCTTTCCGCAGCCGCTCGGTCCCAGCAGCGCCAGGAACTTGCCGTCGGGCACCTCGAGGTTGAGGTCGCGCAGCGCCGGCACGCTCCCGAACATCTTGCCGACCCCGTCGTACCGCACCTGCATCAGGCCGCCTCCGCGGTGGCCGCGGCCGTCGACCCGCGCACGATCAGCTCGGTCGGCATGACGACGCGCTGGGCGACGTGACGGTGCTCGGAGATGGCCGACAGCAGCATCTCCACCGCCAGGCGCCCCATCTCCACCGCCGGCTGGCGCACGGTGGTGAGGCTGATCCGGGCGTGCGCAGCCATCCGGATGTCGTCGAACCCGACAACAGACACGTCCTCCGGCACGCGCCGTCCGCGCCGCGCCAGCTGGTCGATCAGCTCGATCGCCACCACATCGTTGGTGCAGCACACGGCCGTCGCGTCGTCGACCCCGCGTGCTGGCTCGAGCCCCCGCCTGGCCAGGGCCGCGCGCACCGCCTCCGGCCGCACGTCCACCTGCTCCTCGCGCGCACCGGAGTGCATGAAGAACACCCGCCGGTGGCCGAGCTCGAGCAGGTGGTCGACGACCTGCTCCATGGCCGCGTCCTCGTCGACCTCGATCACGCCCAGCCTCGCGTCGGCAGCCGGGAACGACACGACCACCACCGGGATGCCGCGGTCGAGCAGCTCCGCCAGGATCGCCGATCCGGCCGTGACAGCGGGAAAGATCACCCCGTCCACGCGACGGCCGACCAGCGCGTGCACCTGCGCCTCCTCGAGCTCCGGGTCGTTCTCCGTCTCGGCGACCAGCACGGCGAAGCCGTCGCGGTGGGCCCGCCGCTCGATCTCGATCGCGATCGTGGCGTGGAACGGGTTGAGCGCGTCGGGGATGGAGACGCCCAGCGTGTGCGTCGTTCGCCGCTTCAGCGAGCGTGCCACCTCGTTCTGGCGATATCCGAGCTGATCGATCGCCTCCAGCACCCTCCGCCGTGTGGACTCGGAGACCGGGGCGGTGTCGTGCAGGACGTTGGACACCGTCGCCACGGAGACGCCGGATCGCTGCGCCACGTCGCGCATCGTCACGGTCACGCCGCCACCTGGTCGAGCGCGGCGACGATCGCCGCGTGCGAACGGCGGATGCCGTCCTCGGCGGCGTAGCGTGGGTCCTCCTGCTCGATCGAGACGTCGCCGTCGTAGCCGGCCGCACGGAGCGCCGCCAGCAGCTGCGCCCACTCCTCCACCGGCCGGCCCTCCCCCACCGCGGCGAAGTGCCAGGTGGCGGTGTCGGGATCGACGGGGAAGCGGAAGTCGAACACGCCGTCGACCGCGATCCGGTCCGGGTGAAGCAGCGTGTCCTTCCCGTGGCAGAACGAGATGCGGTCTCCGAGCTCGTCGACGACGCGCCGCGCGTCGATGCCCTGCCACCAGAAGTGGCTGGGGTCGAAGTTGACGCGGATGTTCTCGCCACCCGCTTCGGCCACGCGGCGGAAGCTGCCCGGGTTGTACGCCAGCGCGCCGGCGTGCAGCTCGAGGCAGATCCTCACGGACGGCGCCGCGGCGCGCGCCCACTCGCCCAGCTCGCGCCAGAACGGGGCGACCACCTGCTCGAACTGCCAGTTCCAGAGCGACTCGTCGTCGGCGGCCACCGCCCACGGCGCGAACACCGCCTCGCCGCCTCCTCGGCGCCCGCCCGGGCATCCGCTCATCGTCACCACGCGCTCGACGCCGAGCAGCGCGGCCAGCTCGATCGCGCCCCGCAGCCGCGCCGCATGCTCCCCCGCGATCGCGGGGTCGGGGTGGAGCGGGTTGCCGGCGGCATTGACGCACGAGAGCGCGAGGCCGTGCTCGGCCAGCTGACCCTGGAGGCGATCACGCTCGCCGAGCTCGCGGAGCATGAGGTCGAGCGGCAGCTGCTCCGGCGCCTTTGCCCAGCCGCCCACGCCCATCTCGATCGCTTCCAGCCCCTCCACCGCGCACCATGCGAACGCCTCCTCCCGCGAGAGGTGGGCCAGGCCGTCGTTGAAAACGCCGATCCGCAGGTGGTGCTCCGTCTGGTGGTTGAAACGTTTAAATGAGTCGCGTATCTTCTGCCGCGAAACCGAGGATGTCAAGGGGGCGATCCCGTGCCCGATGCGGCCGGCGAGCTGGAAGCGGTGGTGATGGGCAGGGTCTGCGTCGACCTCTATCCCATGCAGCTCGAGACCCCGCTCGAGCAGGTGGACGGGTTCCACAAGTACGTCGGCGGCTTCGCCGGGAACGTCGCAACCGGCCTGGCCAGGCTCGGCGTCCGCACAGCGATCGTGTCGGCGGTGGGCGACGACGGCCACGGCCGCTACGTGCGCGCCTGGCTGGAGGAGCAGGGCGTGGACTGCAGGTGGCTCGGCGTCCACCCGACGCTGCGTACCGCGCTCGCCTTCTGCGAGGCGTGGCCACCTGACCGGTTCCCGATCACCTTCTACCGGACGCCGACCTGTCCGGACTGGGAGCTGACGGCGTCGTCGCTCGACCTGCAGGCGATCGGCCGCGTACCCCTCGGCTACGTCAGCGGAACAGGCTTCGCCGTCGAGCCGTCGCGGCTCGCGACCCAGGCGGTGCTGGAGGCCCGGGCCGAGGCGGGCGGGCAGACCACCGTTCTCGACCTCGACTGGCGCGAGGTGCTCTGGCCCGACCCGGCGGAGTATGCGCTGTGCATGCGGGCGGCCGCGCGGATGGCCCACGCGGTGCTCGGGTCGGATGAGGAGATCGCCGCCGCCGTGGGGGGCGTCCACCCGGAGCGGTTGATGGCGCTCGGCCCCGAGGTCGTCGCGCAGAAGCACGGTCCACGCGGGGTGACGGTGCACCGGCGCGGTGGGGGCTCCGCGGCGGTCGAGCCGCACGCCGTCGAGGTCGTGAACGGCCTCGGCGCAGGGGACGCATTCGCCGCGGCATTCGGATGGCGCCTGCTGCGCGGCGACAGCCCCGTCGACGCGGCCGGCTGGGCCAACCGGGCGGGCGCCCACGTCGCCGGCCGGCTGGGATGTTCCATCGCCATGCCATACCAGGAGGACCTGCAATGAGCCCGGAGCTGATCCTGCGCAACCCCGCGCCTCCCATCACGCCCGAGAGCGCGGGCTGGCGCTGGCTCGCGTATCGCAATGGGCCGGTGAGCGGCGAGGAGCGGATCGAAACCGGCGAGTACGAGGTCTGCTTCGTCAACCTCGGCGGCCGCCTGGAGGCGAGCGTCGACGGCCGGACGTACGACCTCGGCCACCGCGCGACCCCGTTCGACGAGCTGCCGCATGCGCTCTACGTTCCCCCGCACACGGACGTTGTCGTTGCAGGCGACGGATGGCTCGCGCGGTGTGCTACGCGGGCCGAGAGCACGCACGCCGGCGAGGTGCGGGCGATCGACCCCGAATCGATCCGCGTGGAGGTGCGAGGGGCGGGCAACGCGACCCGCCAGATCAACCACATCATCCCGCCGGAGTTCCCCGCACACCGGCTGCTGGTCGTGGAGGTGCTGACGCCCGCCGGCAACTGGTCGTCGTTTCCCCCGCACAAGCACGAGCAGGCCAACCTCCCGGTCGAGAACGACCTCGAGGAGGTCTACGCCTACCGGTTCGCGGCACCGGAGGCCTTCGGCGTCCAGCGGCTCTACAGCCGCGACGGCTCGCTGGATGAGACGTGGACGGTGCGCGACGGCGACGTGGTGCTCGTGCCGCGCGGCTATCACCCGTTCTGCAGCGCCCACGGCTACGACGGCTACTACCTGAACGCGCTGGCCGCGGAGGCGCGCTCGATGGCGGCGCAGGACGATCCCGACCTGGCCTGGACACGCGGCACCTGGGACGGCATGCAACGCGATCCACGCGTGCCGCTGACCGGGAAGGAGACCACATGAGAGTTGCAAACGCTCCCGTCTCGTTCGGCATCTTCGAGCTGACCAGCGATGACGGCGGGCTGCCGAGCCCGGTGGCCGTCCTCGATGCCATGGCCGACGCGGGCTACGAGGGGACGGAGCTCGGCCCCCCGGGGTACTTCGGCGACGCACGGGGCACGGCCGAGGCGCTCACGGAGCGAGGGCTGGAGCTCGTGGGATCGTTCCTGCCGTTGCGCCTCTCGCGGCAGGAGCATGTGGAGGAGGACTTCGCCTTCCTCGACCGCACGCTCGGGATCCTCGACGCGACGACCCCCGACGGCGGCGAGCGGCCGGTCGTGCTGATCTCCGACGCGTTCGTCGAGCCCGACCGGATCGCCGGGGCGGGGCGGATCGAACAGCTGCCGGAGACCTGGCTCGGCGATGCCCGCTTCGGCCTGCTCGTGGACAACGCCCACCGCGCGGCGGAGCGCTGCCATGCGCGCGGCTATCAGCCGGCGTTCCACTACCATGGCGGCACCTACGTGGAGACGCCGCGAGAGATCGACCGGTTCGCCGAGCGCCTCGATGCCTCCCTGCTCGGGTTCTGCTTCGACAGCGGGCACTCGGCCTTCGGCGGCGGCGACCCCGTCGGCTTCCTCGACGTCTACGGCGAGCTCGTCACGCACGTGCACCTGAAGGATGTCGACGGCGCTGTGATGGAGCAGATCCGCACCCGCGGCCTCGGGCTCGAGGAGGCGTGGCGTCGAGGCGTCTTCTGCCGCTTCGGCGAGGGGGCCGTGAACATGCGTGACGTCGTCGGCCGGCTTCGATCTGCGGGCTATGACCGATGGGTCGTGGTCGAGCAGGACCGGTTCATCCAGCCCGGGCAGACCGTCGCCGACCTGGCCGCCGACCAGGCGCACAACCGGGACGTGCTCCGCGAGATCGGGATCTGACGGGGTGGGCGGCTCGCGGCCGCCCACCCCGATCACGATCAGGACGCCTGCACCACCGGGTCGCCGACCGTCACCGGCTCCGCCGGCTCGTAGCTGGCCGTGTAGCCGATGGCGCGGCCGAGCGCAGCGCCGATCGTCAGGCCGGCCGCCTGCATCAGCGCGGGGACGTACGGCGCCCGCACGTCGCGCCGGTGCGCGTGGGCGATCACCGCCATCCGCAGGGGGTTGGGCAGGCCCTTGCGGTTGGTCTTGCCGTCACGTGCGAGGCCGAACATCGTCTCGATCAGCGCCTCGAACTCGAGCGCCGGTCGCACCTGGCACACGAAGCGGGCGTCGGTCTCACCGGCGTTCCAGAACCGGTGCACCGTCCCGGCGGGCACGACGACGGTCTCCCCGGGCGTCGCGACCAGCTTCGTGCGGCCGGCGAGGAAGCCGACCTGGCCCTGGAGCACCTCGAAGCGCTCCTCCTGCTCGGGATGCACGTGCGCCCCGGCCACGGCGCCGCCGGGCGACACGATGCACTCGACCTCGACCAGCTCCCCACCCGTGTCGGCGGCGGTCTGACGGAAGATCAGCGTCTCGCCGCTGATCGGGTTCGTGAGGATCTCACCTGTGCGAATCATTGTTGGTTGTCCTTTCAGAGAACATGCGGTTGATGCGCCACATGTTCTCGTCAGAGGCAACCCGAAGCAGTGGTGTTATCCCCCCGGCCGCGGGACGGGCAGCAGGTGTCTCGCAGTCGGGGCGGCCGACCCCGCGCCGGTCACCCGGCCTGAACGGGGTCGGCTGCCGCGCGCAGCCGGATCGCGGGCTGCGCCTGGTCGTAGCCCTTCAGCTCGAGCACCTCCGGTGCCGTGGCGAGCTGCCGCTCGCCAAGCCATCCATGGACGCGCGTGTACGCCTCTTCGCTGAGCAGAAGCTCGCCGGCACCAGCCTTGGCCTGTAGCCGCGCCGCGAGGTTCGTCGTCGAGCCGAGCACCGAGATGTTGGCGCCTGACACTGTCCGCCCGACCACGGCCGGGCCAACGGCGACGCCGATCCCCACCCCGAGGTCGAGCAGCGCCGCCTTTCCGGCGAGGGCGAGCGCCGCCTCGACGGCATCCCGCGTATGGTCGACGCTGCTGCCGGTGGCGTTGAACGTGGCCATGACCGCGTCTCCGGCGAACTTGTCGACCAGGCCGTTTCGGCGGCCGATCTCCGCGGCGGCCCACCGGTGCAGGGCTGCGACGCGGTCGGCCAGGTCGGCGGGAGCTGTCGCCGACGCCATCCTGGTGTAGCCGCGGACGTCGGCGAAGAGGACGGTGACCATCCGCTCCCCGGCCGTGACGAACTCCGGCTCGCCATCTCGGTGGGCGCTGGCCACGTCGGGCTCGGGAACGACGACACCGGCGGAGCGCGCTGCGGCCTTCGCCGACGCCACGATCAGGCCGGCTGCGCTGTCCGCTGCCAGTCCTGCGATGAGGTCGAGACGCCGCTCGGCGGCCTGCCGATCTCCGGCCCTCGCGACCGCCTCGGCCGCGAGGATCCCGGCGCGCCACTCCGCCAGCCGGAAGCCGCGCTCACCCGCCGCCGCCGCGACGCTGTCGAGCAGCTCGGCGGCCCCTACGGCGTCGCCCCTTGCCAGCAGGATCCGCCCCCGCGCCTCATCCAGCGGCACAGAGCCCAAGGCCGCCGGATGCCCGCCCGCCGTGTCCACCATCGCCTGTGCCTCGTCGACCAGGCCGGCGGTCACCAGCGCCTCAGCGGCCAGCGCGATCGAGTCGCCGTACGCCGCGAGCTGCGCTGCGTGCTCCGCAATCTCGCGGGCGAGCGCGACCGCCTCGTCCACCCGGCCGGTCGCGAGCCGGACGCGGATCTGTGGGGCGGCGTCGTAGACGATGTCCTGCAGCTCGGTGCGCGCCTCTGGCAACGGCAGCCGCGCGGCGGCCTCGTCCACACGGCCAAGCTCCATGAACACCTCCGCCAGCTCCACGGTGCTGCGCCAGCGCGTCTTCTCCTTCGGCGCCGCCTCGACCGCCGACTCAGCCTCGGCAAGCGCCTCCGGGAGCCGCCCCGCTATCCGCAGGACCCAGCTGTTGGCCACCGCGATCATGTCGGTGATGACCCTGGGGCCCGGCTCGGCGGCGAGGGCGTCGAGACGGGCGGACACGCCCGCGGTGACCATGTGCAGCCGCGTCCACGCCTCGTTGTATGCGATGTTGTGAGCAATGAACGAGTAGCCGCGCCTGCGGGCCTCGTCGAACGACTCGTCCATCAGGCGCCAGCCGTCCTCGAACTCCCCCTCATCCAGCAGCGCGAAGCCGAGCCATGACGTCGCCCACACCCGCTCGAAGTCGGCCCCCGCCCCCCGCGCCACCTCGAGTGCCCTCATCGCGGTTTCGACGGCCCGTGGATCGAACTCGAACTTGTAATGGCCGGCGAGGCGCATGTAGGCATGCGATAGCTCCGCCGAGGGGCCGCCCCGCTCCAGCACCTCCACGGCGAGGAGCGTCTGCTCCAGGGCCTCGACCGACCGTCCCTGCTCCCATGCGCACCGCCCGAGCACGATCCGAAATGCAGCCGCCTCGAGCTCCTCCCCCATGCGCTCCAGGCCCGCGATCCCCGATGACAGCACCTCGAGCGCCTGCCCGGTCCTGTCCTCCATCCACAGGGCACGGCCCATGCGGCACAAAAGCCGCGACCGTTGGAGCTCGTCGTGCGTGTATGGCAGCGCATGCTCGAGCAGCCGCAGCGCCTCGGAGAAGGCCAGCGTCGCCTCCATCCCCTCGGCCGCCTCGACGCAGAGCGGCACCGCCTCGTCGAAGCGTCCGGCGCCGAGCAGGTGCCTCGCGCGCTCGAGCGCCGTGCCCCCCGCCCGCTCGGCAGCATCGGCAGCCCGGCTGTGGATCTCCTGGCGGCGCGGCAGCACGACCTCGTCGGCAACCGCCTCCTGGGTCATCGCATGGCGCCACTGGTAGAGGGCCCTGCCAGGATCGAGCTCGTCCAGGAGCTGCTGACGGACGCCGACCGCAAGCGCCTCGCGGACGTCCTCCTCGGCCGCATCGGCAACCGCCACGAGCGTCGAGTAGTCGAACGTCCGACCGAGCACGGCGGCCGCCTCGAGCACCCTGGCCTCCGCTCGGCCGAGGCGTTCGAAGCGCAGGATGATCGTGTCGCGGACGGTCTCGGGGATGCGAAGATCGGCGCGGCGATCCCAGCCATCGGCGGTGCGGAAGATGTCCCCCCGGTCGATCGCCTCGCGCAGCATCTCCTCGAGCACGAACGGATTGCCCTCGGTTCGCTGGTGCATGATGTGGCGGAACTCGAGGCTCACGTCCGCCTCGTCGAGGATCGCCGCCACCATCTCGGCGAGCTGGTCTTCGTCCAGCGCTGTGACCTGGACCGTGTCGACCAGGCCGGACCGCCGCCAGGCCTGCACCACGGGCGCGAGCGGGTGACGCCGGTCGAGCTCGTCCGACCGGTAGGTCACCAGCACCATCGCCCGCATCCCGCCGATGCGGCGCGCCAGGTGGTCGAGCAGCTCCCGCGTCGCCGCGTCCGCCCAGTGGATGTCCTCGACGATCAGGAGCAGGCCGTGGTCGCGCGCGGCGAGGCCGAGCAGCGCGACCACCGCCTCGAACAACCGCAGCTTGGCCTGGCCCGGGTCGCCGACGGGAGCCACCTCGCCGTCGTCGGCGAGCTGTGGGAACAGCTGAGCAAGCTCCCTCCGGGCGGCGCCGAGCGAGACGGCGAGCTGGGCCACGTCCTGCCGGGCCAGGTGGTTGCCGATCGCCTCGACGATCGGCAAGTACGGCAACGGCAGCTCGGCCTCACTGCAGGCCCCCGACAGCACCTCCCAATCCAGCCGCCGAGCCCGCTTCGCAAGCTCGGAAGCAAGCCGCGTCTTGCCCATGCCGGCCTCGCCTCCGAGCGCCACCATGCGCCCGCTCCCTCGGTGAGCCGCGAGCAGGGCGTCCTCGAGCTCGAACAGCTCGCGTTCTCGTCCCACGAGCGTGGCGCAGAGCACACGATCCATCATGCTGGATTGTCGCATCCACCGCGCGTCGGGAGCGCGCCTGGCTAGACGGCGACCATGCGCAGGTGCCCGCCGAGCCCGCTCACCTCGACGAAGCGCTCGACCGCCTCGCTGGGCACGATGTCGAACTCCACCCCCGACTTCTCGGCACGCAGCGCACCGTGCAGCAGGCAGCCGATGCCCGTGGAATCGATGAACGTGACCCGGCTGAGATCGACCCGCACCGCGGCTGCGTCTTGCAGCTCCGCCCGCTCGAGCGCGTCGATCAGCTTGTTGCACGTCCCCACGTCGACCTCGCCGGCGCACCGCACCGTTGCCACACCTGGCTCCATCAGCACCTGCACGTCGAGGATCGGCATCTGAACATGCTCGCTACCCACGCCTGGAGAGCCGGTAAACCCGCAGGGAACCGGCTCACAGGAGGTGCGAACGGCCGTTTCCAGGATCAGCTCAGCGGGTAGCAAGCGGCCACTGGCGCGGCGTCCGCGACCTCGCACAGGCCCTACCCTGCGGCGCCGCGCCACACCCTCCTTGCGGATGGACAGCTAGGCGGCGCGGTCCACGCCGTGGCGCTTCGCCTGATACATCCGCTGGTCGGCAACCCGGATCAGGTCGTCGGGCGTCGCGCCGTCCCGCGGATGCACGGCGATGCCGATGCTGGCGCTGAGCGCGAACTGGCCCGCATTCGTCGTCACCGGTGCCCCCAGCGCCGCCCGGATATGCTCGGCTCGTTGTGACGCCAGTTCGTCGGCCCGGTCGGCCGGAAGCCCGCGCAGCAGCACGACGAACTCGTCGCCGCCGTGCCGGGCCACCAGGTCCTCGCCCCGCACGATTCCGCGCAGCCGCAGCGCGACCTCGGATAGCACCGCGTCGCCCGCGGCGTGGCCATACGTGTCGTTGACCGCTTTGAAGCCGTTCAGGTCGACGAACAGCAGGCCGGTGGATCGGTCGCCCGGCTGCTCCATCGCCTCGGCCATCGACTCGTAGAGCGCCCGCCGGTTTGCCAGCTGCGTGAGCCCGTCCTGGTACGCCATCTGCGTCAGCGCCATCTGGGCCGCTCGCCGCTGGAGGTCGAGCTCGTCCCGCTCGACGAACAGCAGCGCCAGCCGCAGCAGCACCAGCACCGCGATCAGCGCGCCGATCAGGGCGAGGACACGCACGTCGTTGACACGCGTCGCCGCATCGAAACCGATCGTGGCAGGCGTGGCGAGCAGCGCCGCCGTCAGCAGCGCCAGGCGCGGGAGTGTCAGGCGGCCGTAGGGAGAGGCGGTGTTCTCGGCAGTCGCCCGGGCGGACGGCGACAGCGCGGCCGCTCCCAGCAGCACGTAGAAGGCGAAGTAGCCGATGTTCACCCACGAGCCCGGCGTGAAGCTGGAGTCGATCCGCATCCGGGCGTAGATCACGTCGGTGACGAGGACCGTCGCAAACGCCGCGGTCGCCCAGCGGATGGAGGTGTTTCGCAGGCCACCTGCGAAGGCCAGCTGGATCACGCCCACCAGCAGCAGGTAGTCCATGGTCGGATAGATGACGGTGACCGCAGCTGCCAGCGCGGAGCTCTGATGCGCCTCGGCCGATGGCGCGATGGCGGCGAACCAGATCAGAAGCCCCGCCGCGAGGCCGACGATCGACGCGTCGACGATGTCGGACGCGCGCGGGCGCCCACCGCGCACGAACAGCGCGAGGGCAACCAGCAGGGGCAGGTAGGCGACGATGTAGAGCACGTCCGCGGCCGAGGGAAATGGCGCCTCGCTGCCGGTGACCCATCGATAGCAGTTCCAGGCGGCATCGCCGCCGACCCAAAGCACGATGCCAAACAGCAGCGCCGTCCATGCTGAGCCGTTACGGTTGCGCCGGTTGCCGGCCCAGATCGCGGCCACGCCGCTGAGGCCGATCAGCTGGTAGACGACGTGGCTGGCATCCGGCCCGAGAGGCAGCACGAAGTACGCGGCGCTGAGCGCGGAGCCGATTGCCAGGTACGCGAGCACGGCGGCATTGCGCTGACACATGAGGCGCAGTTCAGGCATCCATGGAGATATCGCCTCAGCAGGGGGAGCAATCGATCCCCCACGCGGGTGATGCTGGCGAGATGATTGATTTCACGGCGCCGTGCGGTCTGAGCGATAGGTGGGCAAGCAGCGCAAGGATCGAGCGAGGGCCGATATCGGGAATATCGGCCCGACCGAGGACGCCGCGATGCGCAGACCTACCGGTCGCAGTCACCACACGTTCGGCAATTACCCACGGTCAGACGGTCAGACGTGCGGAGTCGTGGAATCAATCATCTAGAGCCCCTTGGCGGCCCAGGGGTACGTCGTGTCGGGCTTGAAGCCGGCCGGTTGCTTGCCCTCGACGATCGTGATCACCTGGTGGTCCTGCAGGGTCAACTTCCCAAGCTGCGTGTTTGGCGTGCCGTTCACCCACATCTCGACGCCGCCGCAGTACCCGCCGATGCACTGGGAGTTGAAGCGGACACCCCAGACGTTGAAGACATCCTGCAACGGCGGGGCGAAGTGCTTCTCCCCCGCTTCCATGTGGATGATGCCGGTGTCGTCGTGCGTGTGGATCGCGGCCAGCGTCTGGGTGGACGGGTCGATGCCGACCTGCGAGGGGATCGGCGTCTTCCGCCCATCGACGTACAGCGTGATGTGCACGTGGAAATGCGTTTGGTAGGCCATGGTGGCGCTCGAGGCCGGCAGGCCCATGGCGGCGATCGCCTGCTGCAGGTTGTCGTAGTTCGGCGGCCAAGTGCCCTGGCTGACTGGATCGAACGTCGCGGTCGAGTTGCGCTGCGTGATCACCGCCGGCGTGGCGCCACTTGTGCCGCTGCTCGAGGATCCGCCGCGCGTCACGACGATCGCCGCCACGATGGCGATCGCCGCCACCAGGATGGCGCCCCCCACGACCCAGGCCCAGGCCGGGACGCCGCCGCCGGACGACGGCCTGCGGCCCTTGCGGGAGATACCCTCCCCGGTGCCGAGGCGCCGCGCCTTGTTCTCGTTCGTGCGCTGCTTTTGCCGCTGGCTCACGGCTCGGCACTATAGACTCGAGCCCCGATGGCCGACGGCAGCAGCGCTCACGCCGCCGTGCGGTTCTGCCCCTTCTGCGGGCAGCCGCTCGGCAGCTTCTTCGGTGCTCGGATCGAGGGCGGCGGCGCATGCTGCGACCGCTGCGGGGAATGTTTCAGGGTGATCGGCGTTAATGACAGTGAGGACTTCGATGACGTCCCGGAGGGCACGACGGGCCGTTTGCATAGGACTGGAGAGCAATGACTGAGATTCGCGACGTGATCGTCATCGGCGGCGGTCCCGCCGGGTACACGGCCGCGCTGTACGCCGCTCGCGCGAACCTGCGCCCGCTGGTGTTCGAGGGCTTCGCCTACGGCGGCCAGCTGATGATCACGAGTGATGTCGAGAACTACCCGGGCTTCGAGGAAGGCATCATGGGGCCGGAGCTGATGGCCACGATGCGCAAGCAGGCGGAGCGCTTCGGCGCCGAGCTGGTCGCCGATGACGTGACAAGGGTCGACTTCTCTGAGCGTCCGTTCAAGGTCTACGTCGGCGATGACGAGCACCTCGCCCGCGCGGTGATCGTCGCCACCGGCGCCACCGCCCGCCAGATCGGGCTGCCCAGCGAGCGACACCTGCAGGGCATGGGTGTGAGCTACTGCGCCGTGTGCGACGCCGCGTTCTTCCGCGACAAGCACGTGATCGTCGTCGGCGGCGGCGACAGTGCGATGGAGGAGACGAGCTTCCTCGCGAAGTTCGCCTCGGACGTCAAGCTGGTGCACCGTCGCGACGAGTTCCGGGCGTCGAAGATCATGATCGACTATGCGCGCTCGAAGCCGAACGTCGAGTTCATCACCAATGCCGTGGTGGACGAGGTGCTCGGCGCCGACGAGCAGAAGGTGACCGGCGTCCGCCTGAAGGACACTGTGAGCGGCGAGACCCGCGACCTCCCGGCGGACGGGCTGTTCGTGGCGATCGGCCACGACCCGACGACGGGGCTGTTCCGCGGCATCCTCGATATGGACGAGGCCGGCTACCTGATCACGAAGGACGGGTCGACCGCGACCAACATCGAGGGCGTCTTCGCAGCAGGCGACGTGGTCGACCACACGTATCGCCAGGCGGTGACGGCGGCAGGCATGGGCTGCATGGCGGCGCTGGACGCGGAGCGCTGGCTCGCGCACGCGCAGCCGGCAGAGACGCCGGCGGCTGCCTCCAACGTAGCCTGAATCCACGCGACGGCAAGGCCAGTACGCTTCCCCCATGGCGCGCTACTGGATCTGCCCGAACTGCGGCACCCGTGCGATCGATGACGACGGCCGCGACGGCCTCTCCCACCAGCAGGTGGGGTGCGCGAAGTGCGGATTCGGCTTTCTCTTCGAGCTGCTCGAGGACTTCTACCCGCCGGCCAACGCCGGCTTCGTCGCCTGCGACAACGACACGCGGGTGCTGTCCTGCGGCAAGGGCGTCTTCGAGCTGACCGGATACGGGGAGGGCGATGTGCTCGGGAAGCCGCTCGTGCAGGCGTTCGGCCTGTCCGGCTTCGCCGAGGACGCAAACCCTGTCGCGACCGTGATGGAGTGGGGCGTGCGAAAGCTCGACCAGCCGCTGATGCTGCGCCACCGAAGCGGGCTCGAAAAGGCGGTGCGGGTCGATCTGTTCCCCGCGTATGACGAGGACGGCGGGCTGCTCGCATCGATCGCGCCGCGGCGCGAGGAGTAGGCGAGCCCCGCCCCGCCGCCGGGGCGCGTGCAGCAACCCCGCGGTGATCACGCCCCCAGCCCGTCCAGCTCACGCTCCACCAGCGCCTGGAACCGCTCCACCACCTCCAGCTGCCGCAGGCGGCGGTCGACGAGCCGGCGCTCGCTGGCCTCGTCGGTGCCCGTGAGGACTCCGAGGGACTCGAGCACCGCCGTGTCGCGCGCCCCCAGCTCGTCCCGGGCCGAGCGCTCCAAATCCAACCAGGCCAGGCGCATCCGGGCGCAGTCGAGGTCATCGCGCAGCCGCTCGGCGTGCCGCGACAACCGTTCCGCATAGAGCTCGATCTCGATCCGTGTCATGCCGGGATCATGCGGCCTGGCACTGTGACGGAACAAGGCCCGCACCGTCACGACCTCGCGCCGT
Source organism: Gaiellales bacterium (assembly GCA_035638975.1). Lineage (GTDB taxonomy): Bacteria > Actinomycetota > Thermoleophilia > Gaiellales > JAICJC01 > JAICYJ01. The sequence continues at coordinate 1,195 of DASQYY010000143.1, read as the reverse complement.
TACACGCGCGACGACGGGCACACGTCGTTCACCGCGCAGGCCTCGCAGCGGGGACGGCGTGCATCGCACACGCGGCGGCCGTGGAAGATCAGCACGTCCGACACCTGCAGCCAGCGCTCGCGCGGGAACAGCCGCATCAGCGCCCGCTCGACCTTGACCGGGTCGGTATGCCGCGTCAGCCCGAGCCGTCGGGAAACCCGTCCCACGTGGGTGTCGACGGCGATGCCGTCGCGTCGCCCGAAGGCATTGGAGGACACCACCGCCGCCGTCTTGCGGCCGACGCCGTGCAGCGTCACCAGGTCGTCGAGCGTCTCGGGGACCCGCCCATCGAACCGCTCGACGATGTCCGCACACGCCGCCCGGATCGCCTTCGCCTTGTTGCGGAAGAACCCGGTCGGCCGGATCATCTCCTCCAGCTCCGCCGGCGGCAGCGCGAGATAGTCCTCGGGGGTGCGGCAGCGACGGAAGAGCGGCGGGGTAACGACGTTGACCCGGGCGTCCGTGCACTGGGCGGAGAGGATGGTCGCGACCAGCAGCTCGAGCGGCGTCGTGTAGTCGAGCGCGATACGGGCACCGGGATGCTCGGCCGCAAGGCGGTCGAGTATCGCCACGGCGCGCTCCGAGCGGGCGCTCACCCGGGCAGCGCCGGGCCGGCGCACAACACGTCGAGGGCCGGGCAGTCCGCACACCACGCGCCCGGCCGCGCCTCGAACCGTCCCTCCAGGATCGGCCCGAGCGATGCGCGGATCCCGTCGCGAAGGGCATCGGCGTCGCCGGCGTCGAAGGTGCGCACCGCCACCGCATCGGGCCCGTCGAGAAAGGCGTAGGCCACCTCCACCGTGCGGGCACCGCCCAGCAGCGCGGCAAGCGCGTAGATCGCCACCTGGTGGCGGTAGCTTCGCTCGACCAGCTCGTCCGGGGACAGCTCGCCCAGGCGGTTGGTCTTGTAGTCCACGACCAGGGCCGCCCCGTCATCACCGCGGTGGTAGAGGTCGAACCGCCCGCGGATCAGCACGCCGTCGATCTCGAACGCGAAGGGCAGCTCCAGCTGGGCGCCCTCAAGCGATCCCACCCGCGCGGCCAGCGCCGAACCTGCCCAGCTCGCCACCATCCGTTCGATCAGCTGCTCATCCTCCGCCGTCGCCAGCGGATAGCGCTCGCGCCACCGCTCGTCCTGACGCTCGAGCAGCAGGTG
>DASQYY010000142.1:0-19804 GCA_035638975.1 Gaiellales bacterium | reverse complement strand
CGCCACCGCCTCGTCGATCGCGACCGGCGCCGGCACGTCGCGCTCGCCGATCTCCCACACGGCCAGGCGCAGGATGTTGCGCTCCAGCACAGCCATCCGCTCGCTGGTCCATCCCTCCGCCGCGTCGTCGATCGAGCGGTCGAGCCGCTCCCGTGCGGCCCATGCGCCCTCCGCGCGGCTGCGCGTGAAGTCGTTCACGGGCTCGCCGTTGTCGCGCTCGTAGGCCTCGTACAGCGCGGGGAACTCGTCGTCCATCAGGTCGCGCTGGTACAGCAGGAACGCGGCCGCGCGTCGATCCGATCGGCGGCTCATCGCTCCACCCCGGTGACCGTGACGTCGACCGAGCTGACCGGCAGGCCGGTCATCGTCACCACGGCGGTCGCCACCTCACGGCGCACGTCGGCGGCCGCGCGGGGCAGCGGCACGCCGTAGGACGCGGCCACGTCGACATCGAACGCCGCACCGCCCTCAGCCAGCTCCCAGCTGACCGCGTCCCGCCGTCCCGGCAGCACTCGCGATACGCGACCGGGGCGATCGAGGCGGACGCCGTCCACCTGGGACACGGCGCCGCGAACGATCGCAATCAGCGCGTCGTCCGAGATCAGCGCACCGTCGAGGCGGATGCTCATGCCACCGCCTGCCCTTCGGACAGCGATGGCAGCGCGGCGCGGGCGTCGTCGAGGTACGCGGTGGTGTATGCGCCCGACCGGAACCCGGGCTCGTCCACGATCTCAAGGAACAGCTCGCGCGTCGTGGACACCCCCTCGATCTCCAGCTCGCCGAGCGCACGGCGGGCACGGGCAAGCGCCTCGTGGCGGTCGCTGCCGTGGACGATCACCTTGGCCAGCATCGAGTCGTAGAAGGGCGGCACCCGGTACCCCTCGTAGGCATGCGTGTCGACGCGCACGCCCGCGCCGAGCGGCGCGCGGAACCGGGTCACGGTCCCGGCGGCGGGCATGAAGCCCCTGCGCGGATCCTCGCAGTTGATCCGAAACTCGATGGCGTGCCCGCGCAGCGGCGCAAGGCCCGTCGCAGGCAGCGTCTCGCCACCGGCGATCCGCAGCTGCCAGGCTGCGATGTCGATGCCGGTGACCAGCTCGGAGACGGGATGCTCGACCTGCAGCCGGGTGTTCATCTCGATGAAGAACGGGTTGCCGTCGCGGTCGAGCAGGAACTCCACGGTGCCGGCGTTGACGTAGTCGCAGGCGAGGCATGCCCGCCGGGCGGCGTCCGCCATCACCTCGCGCGTGGCGGCATCGAGCGCCGGCGAGGGCCCCTCCTCGATCAGCTTCTGGTGGCGGCGCTGGATCGAGCAGTCGCGCTCACCGAGGACGAGCACGCCGCCCGCCGCGTCCGCGAGCACCTGCATCTCGACGTGGCGCGGGCCGACCACCGCCTTCTCCAGGTACATGCCGCCGTCGCCGAAGGCGCTCTGCGCCTCGGCGGACGCCGCGCGAAAGGCATCCTTCACGCCCTCGGGCCGCTCGACCAGGCGCATGCCGCGGCCGCCGCCGCCGGCGGACGCCTTCAGCAGCACCGGATAGCCGACCTCGGCGGCGAGTGCGGCCGCCTCGTCCGCGCCGCTCAGGCGCGACTCGCTGCCCGGGACGAGCGGCACGCCGGCCGCTCGCATCGTCTCCTTTGCCCGGGCCTTGTCGCCCATCACCTCGATCGCGTCGGGCGAGGGGCCCACGAAGATGAGGTCGTTGTCCAGGCAGGCGCGAACGAACCCGGCGTTCTCGGCGAGGAACCCCCACCCGGGGTGGACGGCGTCGCAGCCGGTCGTCTCGGCTGCGGCGATCAGGTTCGGGATGCGCAGGTAGCTGTCGACCGCCGCATGCGGGCCGATGCAGACCGACCGGTCGGCCAGCTGCACCCACAGGCCGTCGCGATCAGCCGTCGAGTAGACGGCCACCGCCTCGATGTCGAGGTCGTGGCATGCGCGCACCAGCCGCACCGCGGCCTCGCCGCGGTTCGCGATCAGCACCCGGCGAAGCACCGCCACCGCCCCTACGCCGGATCGAGCTCGAACAGCGGCTGCCCGTACTCGACCGGCTCGGCGTTGTCCGCCAGGACAGCTCGGATCGTGCCGGCGTGCTCGGACTTGAACTCGTTGAAGAGCTTCATCGCCTCGAGGATGCAGAGCACCTGCCCCACCTCCACCCGGTCGCCCTCCTGCACGAACGGCGGGTCGCTCGGCCCGGGCGAGCGGTAGAACGTGCCGACCATCGGCGACTCGATCTTGATCGTCGTCGAGACGGACGGCGCCTGCTCGGCCGCGCCGTTCGCCGCCGGGATCGCCGCCGGCGCCACCAGTGGTGCGGCGGCCGGGCGCTCCTCCTGCCGGCGAACGGTGATGCGCACACCGCCGTCCTCCACCTCGAGCACGCCGACGTCGTCCGACGACTCCATCATGTCGATCAGTTCGCGGATGCGCTCGGACTGGCTGCGCTCGAGGCCGTCGCGGAGCGCCTCGTCGCGGTCGCCGCGGCCGCGCAGGATCGAGAGCAGACGGTTCGCGTCGTCGCCGAACAGCGCCACCAGCAGGAGGTCCTCCTCGCTGGCCGCGACGCCCTCGGAGCGAAGCGCCTCCAGGTCCGGCCCCGGCTCGACGGGCGGCAGCGGCTCTGCATGCACGGCCGCCTCGGGCGCGATCGCCTGCGGCGGGTTGCCGAACGCCCCGGAGAGGTAGTCGCGCATGTCCGACGACACCTCGGCCCACCGGCGGGCGGACAGCACGTGGCGCACGGCCTGGCCGGCCAGGATACCGCCGATCGGCTGTGCCAGCGGCGGCACGCCGCAGTCGATGCGGACGGCCTTGAACTCGTCGAGCACCTCGTCGAGCCGGTCGACGGCGCCCAGCGACCGCAGCCGCGCGTCGAGATCGCCGACCAGGCCCACGGGCAGCTGGTTGAACGCGGTGCGCAGGGTGATCCGCGGCGGGATCGGCAGCACCGGCATCTGCGAGGTGACGTGGTCGTCGATGAACCGAGACGCCTCCCACACCCGCTCCACGTCGACGCCGTGCTGGAGGCCCAGCCCGGTCAGGTCGTCGCAGAGCACCTCGGCGGCCACGCGGTGCAACGTGTAGGCGACGGGCAGCACGGCGGCCGCGATCGGCTCGGCGCCGTGGCGTGCCGCCTCGATCGCCATCGCCAGCGCGTTGCCCCCGGTGCCCTGGCAGTAGAGGCCGACCGGCACGCCGGCCGCCTCCTTGAACTGGTTGATCACCTCGCCGCAGGTGCCCGGGTCAAGCGCCCCGGCCGGGTCGTGCAGCAGCAGGTGGTCGGTGCCGAGGTCGGCCAGCCGCCTGGCCTTCTCCACCACCCGCGGAAGGTTCGGCATGTATCCCGAGAAGGCGAGCCCCGCGTACAGCCGCCCGCCCGCCTCGCGCACCGCGGCCGCGGCCGACTCGAGGTTGGCGACGTCGTTCAGCGGGTCGTGGAGACGGAAGATGTCGATCCCCGACTCGGCGGCGCAGAGGATGAAGCGCCGGACGAGATCCTCCGAGACTGGCCGCGAGCCGACCAGGAAGCGCCCGCGCAGCGCCATCTGCAGCGGCGTCGAGGGGCAGTGCGCCTTGACGCTTCGGATCCGCTCCCACGGGCTCTCCGAGCCCTTCCGCACGGCCGCGTCGAAGCAGCCGCCCCCGCTCACCTCGAGCGAAGCGAAGCCGGCCCGGTCGAGGATCGAGGCCACCTCGAGCACGCGGGCCGTGGAGATCGTGCCCACCAGCGGATCCTGGGACAGCAGGCGGATGCTGGTGTCGACGACGCGGGTCACGCCCGGGAGATGTAGCGAGCCTCGCGGGTGTCCACGCGGATCACGTCACCGACGTTGACGAACAGCGGCACCTGCACGACGGCCCCCGTCTCGAGCGTGGCCGGCTTGGTCACGTTGGAGACGGTGTCGCCCTTCACGCCGGGCTCGGTGTCGGTCACGGCCAGCTCGACGGCCGCGGGCAGCTGCAGCGAGGACGGCCTGCCGTCCACCGTCAGCAGCTGCACCGTGTCGTTCTCGCGCATGAACTGCAGCTCGTCGGCCAGGGAGTCGGACGGCAGGGCGATCTGGTCGAACGTCTCCGAGTTCATCAGGTGCACGTCCGAGCCGTCGTTGTAGAGGTAGTTGACGTTGAGCACCTCGGTGCGGACGCGCGGCATCTTCTCCCCGGCGCGGAAGGTCTTGTCCACGACGGCGCCGGACTCGAGCGCCTTAAGCTTGGTGCGGACGAAGGCACCGCCCTTGCCCGGCTTCACGTGCTGGAACTCGACGATGCGGTAGATCGTGCCGTCGACCTCGACGTGCATGCCGTTCTTGAACTGGTTTGTCGAGACCGTCTCAGCCATGGTGTCGCCCGGTCACCCGGTCGTGATCAGCTCCTTAGGGTAGCCGGTCAGCCGCTCGCAGCCGTCCGCGGTGACGACCACCAGGTCCTCGATCCGCACACCGCCCCTACCGGGCAGGTACACCCCCGGCTCCACTGTGACGATCATGCCCGCTTCCAGGGTTGCGTTGGACGTCGGCGACAGCCGCGGGGCCTCGTGGATCTGCAGGCCGACGCCGTGGCCGGTGCCGTGCTGAAAGTTGCCGCCGTGCCCTGCCGCCTCGATCACGTCCCGTGCAGCCGCGTCCGCGTCCACACCCGTGACCCCGGGCCGGACGGCATCGAGTGCCGCCAGCTGCGCGCGGAGCACCAGGTCGTAGATCTCGGCGAGGTCCTCGGCGACCGGGCCGGTGGCGAAGGTGCGCGTGCAGTCGGAGCAGTAGCCGTCGAGGACGCCGCCGATGTCGAGCGTGACCAGGTCACCGACCTCGATCGCCCGGTCGCGGGGCTCGGCGTGCGGCAGGGCGCCGGCATCGCCTGAGGCCACGATCGGGTCGAACGACACACCGGTCGCGCCCATCTCGTGCAGCAGCTCGTGAACGCGCCAAGCGACGTCCACCTCCCGGCGCCCCGCGAGCCCCTCGCCGGCGATGCGCTCGTAGATCGTCTCGAGCAGGGCAGCCGAGCGCCGGATAGCGGCGACCTCGTCGTCATCCTTGACGACGCGCAGCTGCTCGACGACGCCGCTCAGGGGCACGAGCTCCACCGTGCCCGCCGCCTCGGTGAGCTCGCCGAGCGCGGCCACGGACAGGTGTGCAGCCTCGAAGCCGACCCGTGATGCCCCCGGAGCGAGCACCGCCCACCGCGAGCCGACGTGGCGGATGAGGTCCTGCGTCGCCTGCTGCACCTCGACGTACTCGCGCAGCGGCGCGACGCGCTCCAGGTAGCGGAAGTCCGTGAGAAAGACCGCCCCGTCCGGCCGGGCGACGACCGCGCCGTTCGAGCCGGTGTAGCCGGTCAGGTAGCGGACGTTGACGAGATCCGTGACGAGCAGCGCATCGACCTCCCGGGAGGCGAGCGTGTCGCTCAGCCGCGCGAGCCTGCCCGCGTAGTTCACGAGGCGCCCTCGAGCAGGAAGGCGAACGCGTCCCGGTAGCCCTCCGCGCCGCGGCCGGAGATGCGGTGCGAAACGACCTCGGCGATCACGGAGTGGCGCCGCCACTCCTCGCGCTTGGCGATGTCAGAGAGGTGCACCTCGACGACCGGGCCGGCGAAGATCTCGAGCGCGTCGCGGATGGCGTAGCTGTAGTGCGTCCAGGCGCCGGGGTTGACGACCAGCGCGTCGGCGCCGCCGCAGGCCTCGTGGATCATGTTGATGTAGTCGCCCTCGCTGTTGGTCTGCCAGCAGCGCGCGGTCAGGTTGCGCTCCTGCGCCCACTCGTAGATCTGCGTCTCCAGCTGGGAGAGGGTCAGGGTGCCGTACTGCTCCGGGTCGCGGTTCCCGAGCATGTTGAGGTTGACCCCGTTCAGGACGACCACCTGCATGACGGCCAAGGGTAGTCGAGGGGCGCTGACGGCGGGGGTGAACCAAAGGTGCCTGGCACCTTTGGTTCACCAGGGGTACGCCTCGTGCCGGGGGAGATCGTCGAGGATGTCGTACCAGGGCGCCTTCGAGCCGACGAACATATGCGCCATCGGCTTGAGCGAGGGCTCGTCGACCAGCGTGCCGTACGGGATCCGGACGTACGCATGCTCGGGCGCCGTCCTCGTCCAGTACACGCGCGTCCAGCAGACGGAACAGCGGATCTCATGGTCGGCTCCGTCCTCGCCGAGGCGCGTCAGCGTCTCAGCGCCCCTGGTCACCCGCAGCTTCTCCGCCTCGATCTCGCCCCACGGAAGGAACGCCGACCCCGTCGCCGTCCGGCAGTTCGAGCAGTGGCAGATGTACGCCACGAGGAACTCGTCCGCCACCTCGTACTCCACGGCGCCACAGCCGCATCGTCCGGTCAGCGCACGGCCGGCGGAGGTCGGGCGCCCGTTCACCCGATCGCCCGCTCAATCGCCTGGTCGATCAGATCGTCGTCGATGTCGACGCCCCACACCGGCTTGCCGATCGCCTCGAGCAGCACGAACCGCACGCGTCCGCCGCGCGCCTTCTTGTCCCGCCGCAGAGCATCGTGCACAGCTGCGGGATCGACCCGGGCGTAGGTCGTCGGCAGCTCGTGGGCTTCGAGCAGGTCGCGCACCTGACGCTCCACCTCCGGATCGAGGCCGGCGACGCGGCTCGACAGCCAAAGCGCCGGCAGCAGCCCGACCGCGACGGCCTCGCCGTGCGCGAGTCCGCTGTACCCGGCCGCCGCCTCCATCGCGTGCCCGATCGAGTGCCCGAGGTTGAGCACTGCCCGCATGCCACGCTCGTGCGGATCGACCGCCACCACATGCGCCTTGTAAGCCGCGCAGCGGCGGATCAGCTCAAGCCGCTGCTCGCTGGTACCGCGGCCGGGCTCCCATGCCGTCACCATGTCCCACAGCCGTCCACCTGCCAGCAGCCCCGTCTTGATCACCTCCGCGAACCCGCAGGCCCACTCGCGCACCGGCAGCGTCTCCAGCAGCCCAGGATCCGTGACGACCCACTCCGCCGGGTGGAATGCGCCCACGTAGTTCTTTGCCGCCGGCAGGTCGATCCCCGTCTTCCCGCCGACGGCGGCGTCGACCATGCCGACCAGGGAGGTGGGGACAGCGATCCAGGGCACGCCGCGCTGGTAGGTCGCCGCGACGAACCCGGCCACGTCGGTCGCCGCCCCGCCGCCGAGCGCGACCACGACGTCGCCCCGCTCGAGCCCGAGGTCGGCCAGGCGCGTCCAGGCCTGCCGTGCGACGCCGACCGTCTTCGCCGCCTCGCCCGGCGGCAGCCGCACCGTCACGAACGGCTCGACCGGCTTGCCCGCGAGCCGCAGCACGTCACGGTCGGCGATCAGCGCCGCCCGGCGGGCTCCCACCAGGCGCGGCAGCTCGGCAACCGCCGCCGGGCGGCTGAGCGGCACCAGCAGCGGCTCGCCGCCCTCGAGCTGCTCGGCGTCGACCAGCGCATCGGCGGTCGCGTGGTAGAGCGGCCGTCGCTGCTCGTAGAGATCGGCGAACCCCCGCGCCTCGAGGGCGAGCGGCCGGTCGCCGGCCTGCGCCTCGATCCGGCGCCACGCGGTCTGCACGGTAACGTCGAGCAGCACCGTGAAGCTGCCGTCGCGCAGGCGCTCGCGCGTCACCGGCGAGCCGACCGCGCCGCCGCCGAGCGCGACGACCGTGTCCACCCGCTCCAGCAGCCGCCCGATCACGCGCTCCTCGAGCTCCCGGAACGCCGGCTCGCCGTCCTCGGCGAAGACCCGGGCCACCGGCTTTCCCGCCTCCCGCTCGATCTCGGCGTCGCTGTCGGCGGCGTCCCACCCGAGCCGCTCCGCCAGCCGCCCCGCGAGCGTCGACTTGCCGGCACCCATGAAGCCGATCAGGGCGATGTTCCGGTAGGGGCCGGGAATCATGCGCCGGCGATGCGGGCCATGTACGCGCGGTGGGCCTCGACGACGTCGCCGATCGCGTCTCCGCCGAACTTCTCGAGCGCCGCCCGGGCCAGCTCGAAGGCCACGCCCGCCTCCGCGACGACGGCCGCGGCCGGGAGCACCGTGACGTCGCTTCGCTCCACGTGCGCCGCCTGCGGCTCGTGGGTGCCCAGCTCGACGCTCTGCAGCGGCCGCATCAGCGTCGGGAGCGGCTTCCAGATCACCCGCACCACCAGCTCGGAGCCGTTGGTCATGCCGCCCTCGAGCCCGCCGGCCCGGTCGGTCTCGCGGTAGAACCCGCGGCCGTCCTCGTGGTGGATCTCGTCGTGCACGCTGGAGCCGCGCCGCCCGGCCGACGCGATCGCGTCTCCGATCTCGACACCCTTCGCCGACTGGATCGACAGCATCGCGGCGGCGATCCGGCCGTCGAGCCGGGCGCCCGCCGAGACGTGCGAGCCGAGCCCCGGCGGAACGCCGAAGGCCCGCACCTCCGTGACGCCGCCGAGCGTGTCGCGGTCGGACTTCGCCGCCTCGATCTCCTCGATCATGGCCCGCTCCGCCGCGGGGTCGAGGCACCGCACCTCGCTCGCCTCCGCGCGGTCGAAGTCGGCCATCGTCAGCCAGGCGGGGGGCGTCGCCCGCACCGACCCGATCTGCAGGACGTGCGAGCGCACCTCGATGCCGATGGCACGGCAGATCGCCTTGGCGACGGCGCCGGCGGCCACCCGGGCGGCGGTCTCGCGCGCGCTGGCCCGCTCCAGCACGTTGCGGACATCCTCGTGGGCGTACTTGAGCGTGCCCGCGAGGTCGGCATGCCCCGGTCGCGGGAGCCGGATGGGCTTGCCCCGCCAGCCGTACTCCTCGAGCGCGCCCTCGTCGACCGGCCAGGCGCTCATCGGCGCCGTCCAGTTCCTGTGATCGCGGTTCTCGATGAAGAAGGCGATCGGGCTGCCCAGCGTGCGGCCGTGCCGGACGCCGCCCGTGGGCACGACGTCGTCGGTCTCGAGCTTCTGGCGGGGGCTGCGGCCGTAGCCGGCCTGGCGGCGCGCGAGGTCGCGTCGGATCAGCTCGTGGTCGAGCTCGAGCCCGGCGGGGACGCCGCTGACGACGACGGTGAGCCCGGGGCCGTGCGATTCGCCGGCGGTGACGTACGAGAGCTCCATGCGGAGAGCCTATCCGGGAGCGGAGATGGGCTTGCGGAAGAACACGCGGTCGTAACCGTCCTCGGTGCGCCGGCCGGTCTCGACGTAGCCGAGATGCGGATACAGGGCCAGGTTCGCCGTCATCGCGGCGTTGGTGTACAGCTCGACCGCTTCGAGGCCGAGGCCGGCCGCCTGCCGCTCGGCGCAGGCGATCAGCGCGCGCCCGATCCCCCGCCCCTGCGAAGCCGGGTCGACGGCGACGCTCTCGAGCAGCAGGGAGCGCCCCAGCGGGCGCGTGACGAGGGCGCCGGCGACCCGCCCGTCGACCTCGGCCACATGCACCTCGCCCGCGTCGATCAACGCGGCGTGGTCGGCGGCCATCGGCGCCGGCTCGCGGCCGATCACCGGGACGTAGACGCTGTAGGCCTCACGCGTCAGCCGGTCGACCGCGGGTGCGTCCGCTGGCTCCGCGAGCCGGATCCGCACCTCAGCTCCGGCCGGGACGGAAGGGCGCCGGGTCGGTGTAGGGCTGAGCGCCGAGCGCGATCTCGGCCGCCAGGCGGGCCGATCCCGCGCCGGTGAGGATCCCCTCGCTGCCGTGGCCGGCGCAGATGACGAGGCCGTCGTCCAGCCGCCCGATGAACGGCAGCCCGTCCGGCGTGAAGGGCCGCAGGCCGGTCCAGGTGGTCGCCACCTCGATCGCCGCCAGCGAGGGCACCAGCATGCACGCGCGCGCCGCGTTCTCGCGTAGCGCCAGGGCGCTCTCGTCCCCCTCCCTGAGGGCCGGCGACCGCGAGGCGCCGATCATCAGCGTGCCGTCGGCGTTCTGGTGGATGGCAACCGCGGTGGCGGAGCGAGCGCCGGCCACGGCGAGGTCGCCCGCGGCGAGGTCGGCCATGCTCACCGGCTCGCCGGGCTGGGGCCCGGACGGCGGTGTGTACCCGGCCTCGTACAGCACGTGGCGGACGAGCGGCTCCGCAGGGGCGGTGACGGCGAGCCAGCCGCGCACCGGGCGGATCGGAACCTCGAAGCCGGCCGTGCGGGCGAGCGGGCGCGTCCAGGCGCCGGCTGCGAGCAGCACCGTGGCGGCGCGCTCGACGCCACCGTCGGTGAGCACCGATCCGCGGGCCAGCCGTTTGACGTCGACGCCGGTGCGAATGGCCGCGCCGGCGCTGCGCGCCAGCTCCGCAGCTGCGGCCGTGAGAGCGGACGGGTCGCTCCGCCGGCCGCCGGTGAGCCGGAGGCCGCCGGCCACGGTGGGCGAAAGCGCCGGCTCCACCTCGAGCACGCCGGCGCGGTCGAGCAGCTCGCCGTCGCCGTACTCCCCGGATCGCAGCTCCTCGAGCTGGGTGTCGTCCGTGGCGACGTAGAGCGTGCCGACCGGCTCGCGATCGAGCGAGACATCGATGCCGCTGCGCTCGGCCAGCTCGTCGTACAGCCGGTTGGACTCCTCGAACAGCGGCTGCATGGCGGCGTGATCGGGGTCGAGCAACAGCCCCTGGCTGCGGCACGTCGCGCCGCCGGCGAGGCGCCCGCGCTCGAGCAGGAGCACGTCGGCACCGCGCTCGGCGAGCTGCCAGGCGGTGCAGGCGCCGACGATGCCGCCCCCGACGACGATCACGTCCGTCATGGCGCCAGCCTACAGATCCCGCGCCGGGCGGCCGATAGGAGCGGCATGGAACTCGTGCTGCCGGTCGCCGGCATGGGCTTTGCGCTCAGCTGGCCGATGGAATGGACGATCCAGCGATTCCCGCTCGGGAAGGGCACGCGGCCGTCGGTGCGCCGGCGCTGGGTGATCGCGGGCGTCACCGCTGTCCTGTTCGCCGCGCTCACGTTCACGATCGGGCTGCACGCGAGGCTCGTCCCGGCCCTGGTGCTGACGGCGCTCGTCGTCGTCGCCGCCGTGATCGACCTGAACCACCGGATCATCCCCAACCGCATCAACTACCCGGGTGCGCTGCTCGTGTTCACGACCGCGAGCTTCGCGGAGCCCCATCGGCTGGCCGAGTTCGCGGTCGGCGGGGTGCTGTGCTTCCTGTTCCTCGGGCTGGCCTGGGCGATCTCACCGGCGGGCATGGGGCTCGGCGACGTCAAGATGGCGCTGATGATCGGTCTGGGCACCGGGCGCTATGCGTTCGTGGCCCTGTTCGCGGGCTTTTGCGCGTCGACGCTGCTGTCGGCGTTCCTGATCGCCCGGGGCGGCCGCAAGGCGCTGAAGAGCTCGTTCCCGTTTGGGCCGTTCCTCGCCGTGGGCACCGTCGTCGCCCTCATGTGGGGGCCGCAGGTGATGTCGGCGCTCTTCGGATAGGCCGTCTACCGCTACGCCGCCGGGCGCTTCCCGGCCACCAGCTCCACCACGCGCCTGGGCAGCCCGGTCACGTGCGTGACGTCCTCGTCGCTCCACCCCGCCCGCCTTGCCTCCTCGATGGCGACCTCGAACGCCCGGCGTGAGACGACGTACTGGAAGGACGTCTCGACCAGTTGGTGTGTGATGCGATCGGGCACGGGCCAGCGATCCTAGACGATCGAACGTATGTTCGCAACTACCCCGGCTCGTTCGCCTCGTGGATACGCCTCGCGATCCCGGCCGCCAGCGTGCGGGGCAGCAGCCGCGACCCCATCGCCCCCAGCCGGTTGACCCTGCCCGGCACGACGACGGGCTTGCCGTCCATCATGCCCGCGTAGCCCAGCCGGGCGACCTGGTGCGCGTCCATCTCGGCGGCCCCGTTCACGCCGCTGCGCGCGATCCCGGCCCGTGCCGCGAAGGCCGTGCGCGTCGGGCCCGGGCAGAGCGCCGTCACGGTCACGCCGGTACCGTCGAGCTCCTGGCGCACGGCCTCGGAGAACGACAGGACGAACGCCTTGCTGGCCGCATACACCGACATCAGCGGGCCGGGCTGGTATGCCGCAAGCGACGCCACGTTCAGGATCCGGCCCGAGCCGCGCTCGATCATGGCAGGCAGGAACATCCGGGTCAGCTGGGTGAGCGCCGCGACGTTCACCTGCAGCATCTCGCTCAGCATCACCGGGTCCTGCTCGGCGAACGGGCCGCGCTGGCCGAAGCCCGCGTTGTTCACGAGGAAGTCGACCTCACCACACTCGTCGTAGACGGAAAGCGGCGCGATCGGATTGCTCAGGTCCCGCTGAATCGTCCGCACCTGCACCCGGAAGCGGTCCTCGAAGTCGCGCGCGATCGATCCCAGCCGTTCGCCGCTGCGTGCGACCAGCACCAGATCGTGCCCGTCGCCGGCAAAGAGCCGCGACAGCTCGAGGCCGATACCGCTCGAGGCGCCGGTTACAAGCGCGATCACGCGCGCAGCTTATCCCCGCCGCACCGCCGCCTGCATGGCCTCCACCGGTGCCGGGAGGCCGGTCAGCAGGCGAAACGCAATCGCGCCCTGGCCGACGAGCACGTCGAGCCCGTCGACCGGCCGGATGCCGCGCGCCCGCGCCGCAGCGACGAGCCCGGTCACGGCGCCATCGCCGCGGTAGGCAAGGTCGACCACGACCTGGACGCCGTCGAGCAGCCCTTCGGGCACCGGCAGGTCGGACGCTGCCCCGGCCTGTCCGACCGGCGTCGCGTTGACCAGCAGCGCCGGCGCCGAAGCGGGCGGCCACCGCACCGCATCCACGCCGAGCTCGGCAGCCAGTGCCTCGGCCGCCTGATCGCGGCGAGCGGCGATGGCGACGGGCGCTCCCGCATCGCGCAGCGCGAGAGCCGCCGCGCGCGCGGCACCGCCAGCGCCGAGCACCAGCGCGACGCCGTCCGGCAGCTCCCCGATCGCATCGAGCATCCCCTGGCCGTCGGTCGTCTCGCCCCGGAGCAGGCCGTCGCCGCCAACCAGCACGGTGTTCACCGACCGGGCCCGCGCAGCGGTCGCAGACAGCTGATCGCACAGCCGGGCCGTCTCCTGCTTGTGGGGGATCGTGACGTTCACGCCGGCAAACCCCAGGGCCGCGACGCCGCGCAGGGCCGCCTCCAGCCGCTCGGGCGCGACCGGCATTGCCACGTACGCCCAGTCCATGCCGAGGGCGGCAAACGCGGCGTTGTGCATCAGCGGCGAGCGCGAGTGGCCGACCGGCCAGCCGATCACCCCGGCCAGGCGGGTGGCCCCGCCGATCGGCCGCTCAGCCGCCATGCGCCAGGAAGTCGCTGTAGTTGTTCGTGAAGTAGTGGGTGCCGTCGCCCTTGGCGACGTAGTAGAGGTAGTCGACATGGGCGGGGTGCGCGGCGGCCTGCAGCGATGCCAGCCCCGGGTTGCAGATGGGCGTCGGCGGCAGGCCCGGGCGCACGCGGGTGTTGTACGGGGTGTTCGCCGCCAGCTCGCTCTCGGTCAGCTGGTGCGTCCACGACCCGTACTCGTAGAGCAGCGTGGCGTCGATGCCGAGCGTCATGTGGAGGTGCAGGCGGTTGTAGATCACCGCCGCGATCAGCGGGCGGTCCTTCGCCACGTGCGCCTCCCGCTCGATCATCGATGCGATGGTCAGCACGTCATAGGGCGTCAGGTTCTTCGACCGGGCGTATGACATGTCGACCTGCGAGAAGTTGGCGTCGAACGCCGCCAGCTGCTGGGACACCAGCGTCGACGCCGTCTCGTGCGGCCGCACCGTGTAGGTGGCCGGGAACATGAAGCCCTCCATGCTCGCGTGCCGGCCGAACCCAGCCGGGGGGCGGGCGGCATCCACCGCGCGCAGGTACGACGTCTTGGAGATGCCCACGGTGGGCACGCGGTTCGCGATCTCGGAGATGCGGAAGCCCTCGGGGATGACCAGCGTCTTCGTCTGCACGGCTACCTGGCCGGCGTCCAGCGCTTTGATGATGACGTCGTAGTCGGTGCCCGCCTGGAAGCGGTAGCGCCCGGCCTGGAAGTCCGCCCCCTGCCCCTGCCCCTTGGCGTAGTCCCGGAAGCGGCCGCCGTCGGCAACGACCCCGTCCTGCTGGAGGATGTCCCCGATCCCCGAGGCGTCCGTGCCGCTGGGGATGACCACGGTGATGTACGGCCCGTGCGGATCTGCAGCCGGCTTCGTTGCGTCCGCCAGCACGTGGCGCACGCCGGCGAGCACGAGCAGCACGGCCACCGCCAGGGCGGCCAGGGCTATCAGCCGGCGAGCCGTGTCAGGAATCCTTCGAGCAGGTGGGCGGCGGCCAGTGCGTCGTCGCCGTGGCGGGAGCCGGGCGTGCGGCCGGCCAGCGTCGTGGTGAACCGCTCGTCGTAGGTCTCCACCGGCACGGCCAGCCGGCCGCGCAGGCGGTCGACGAATGCGAGCGTCTCACGTGCCTGCTCGCCCTCCTGGCCGCCGAGCGTCAACGGCAGGCCGACGACCACCAGCTCGGCTCCCTCGTCCTCGATCCGCTGCACCAGACGGCGCATGCCGTCGGCGCCGCCCGCGCGCTTCACCACGCCCAGCGGCCGGGCCAGCGTGCCGGTGGCATCGCTCACAGCCAGGCCGGTGCGAGCCCTGCCGTAGTCGATGGCCAGCACCTTCATCCAGGCGCGCTGAGGCGCTCGCGGATCGCGGTCTCTGCGGCGGCGATCGCCGCCGGTAGCTGCTCGGGGTCACGGCCGCCGGCGCGCGCCATCGTGGGCCGTCCGCCGCCACCGCCGCCCACCATCGGCGCGATCTCGCGGATGAGATCGACGGCGGACAGGCCGCGCTCCACCACCGGCTGATCCAGCGACGCGATCAGGTGCACCTTGCCTTCGGTCGCGCTGCCGAGCACGATCGCGGCCGGCGCGAGCCGCGCCTTCAGGCTGTCGGAGATGGCCAGCAGCGCGTCGGCGTCGGTGTCGTCGACAACCGCCGCGACGATCCGCACGCCGTCCTGCTCGCCCGCGGACTCGATCAGCGAGCCCTCGCGGCCGTTGCCGCCGCCGGCGGAGCCGCCGCCGGAGCGCTCACGCTTCTTCAGCTCCGCACGCAGCGCCGACACGTCGCCCTCCAGCCGGTCGGCCTCGGCCGCGCGCTCGCGCAGGTGGTCGATGGCCGCCTGGGCGGTGATCGCCTCGATCCGGCGGACGCCCTGCGACGAGCTCGACTCGCGCTGGATGACGAAGGCGCCGATCTCGGCCGTCGTGCGGACGTGGGTGCCGCCGCACAGCTCGAGCGACACCTCGGGCACCTCGACCACGCGCACCTGCTCCCCGTACTTCTCGGTGAACAGCATCGTCGCCCCGAGCTCGCGTGCGCGCGCCTGCTCGGTCACGAACGTGTGGACGGGCCGGTTCTCGAGGATGCGGCGGTTGACGATGTCCTCGACGCGCTGCACCTGCTCGGGCGTCATCGGGCTGTCGTGGCGGAAATCGAAGCGCAGCTTGTCCGGGCCGACGTAGGACCCTGCCTGGGTGACGTGGCCGCCGAGCACCTCTCGCAGCGCCGCGTGCAGCAGGTGAGTGGCCGTGTGGTTGGCCATGGTGGGGCGGCGCAGGCCGCGCTCGACATGCGCGGCGACCCGCTCGCCGGCGGACAGTGTCCCCTCCTCGAGGCGTGCCACGATCTGCTGGTCGTCGTCCAGGCGGACAACCTGCTCGACGACGGCACGGCCGCCGTCGGATTCGATCACGCCGCTGTCCGATACCTGGCCGCCGCCCGCCGCATAGAACGGCGACTCGCGCAGCTTGAGACGGACGAGGCCGTCGCCCTCGTCGACCAGCGCGCCGATCTGGGTGCGCGCGTCGAGCTGCTCGTAGCCGACGAACTCGGTCGTGAATCCGGCGTCGTCCAGTTCCGAGGCGCCGTAGCCGACGACGTGCGCGCTGGCACGGGCACGCTCGCGCTGCTCCTCCATCAGGCGGGCGAAGCCGGCCTCGTCCACCGTGCGCCCGTGCTCGGCGGCAAGCTCCGCGGTCAGCTCGAACGGGAAGCCGTACGTGTCGTGCAGCTTGAACGCATCCTCGGCGGCCACCTGCTCACCCGACCGGGCCAGCACCTCGTCGACCAGCTGCTGGCCGTTTCGCAGCGTCTGGGCGAACCGCTGCTCCTCGGCGGTGAGGAGGGCGGCCACGGCGTCGCGATGCGCCGACAGCTCCGGATACACATCGCCGAGCAGGGCGATGACGACGGATTGCAGGCGCGGGGTGACGAGCCCCTCGATGCCGAGCCGGCGGGCGTGCAGCATGGCCCGGCGGATGATCCGCCGCAGCACGTACCCCCGACCCTCGTTGGACGGCTCGATGCCGTCGCTGGCGAGGAACGTCATCGACCGGCCGTGATCGGCCAGCACGCGCATCGACTTGGTGGCGGCCTCGCTCGAGCCGTACCTCGCGCCCGACCAGGCCTCGATCTCGGCGATCACGTCGGCGAACGCGTCGGTTTCATACACGGAGTGGACGCCCTCGGTCAGCGCGGCGACGCGCTCGAGGCCCGCGCCGGTGTCGACGCTCGGCGCCGGCAGCGGCTCGAGCCCGCCCCCTTCGAGCATGTCGTACTGCAGGAAGACAAGGTTCCAGTACTCGAGGAACCGGTCGCACTCGCAGCCGGGCGCGCAGTCCGGGCGGCCGCAGCCGTGCTCGGGCCCACGGTCGTAGTACAGCTCCGAGCACGGGCCGCAAGGACCGGTCGGCCCCGCCTGCCAGAAGTTGTCGCCGCCGAGGCGGACGATTCGCTCGCCGGGCACGCCGGTGTTGGCCGTCCACAGGGCGATCGCCTCCTCGTCAGGCGGCACCCGCTCGTCGCCGCGGTAGACGCTGACCCAGATGCGGTCGCGGTCGAGCGCGAAGCCGTCCTCGCGTATGGACAGGTCCCAGGCGCACTCGATGGCGTACTGCTTGAAGTACTCGCCGAACGAGAAGTTGCCCAGCATCTCGAAGAAGGTGAGATGGCGGGCGGTCTTGCCGACCTCGTCGATGTCGACGGTGCGGAAGCACTTCTGCACGCTGGTGGCGCGGCTGGCCGGCGGGGTGTCGATGCCGAGGAAGTAGCGCTTGAGCGGCTGCATGCCCGCGGTCGTGATCAGGACCGAGGTGTCCCAGTCGGGTGGGACCAGCGAGCCGCTCGGGAGCAGCGTGTGGCCGCGCTCGGTGAAGTAGTCGAGGAACCGGCGTCTCAGCTCGTGCGTTCGCATCGGGGCATTCTATCGGCGGCCCGGCCCGCGACCGGCTGTCACGCCCGCCGTGACGCCGCGCGCCAATTATTCGAGGCCACGTCGCATGAGCGGCCCGGGCGCACGGCGGAGCGGTGTTGTGACCACGGGCACGGAAACGTGACGGCATTCCCATCTACCGCAAAGCGGTGATGGTAGGACCTGGCAGCGGGCTGGAACAATCTGCGGCCGGGTGGACGAGGCTGCGTCACCGACCGACGCCGGTGCCCGCTCCGTGCTGGTGGCCGACGATCACGCCGCGATGCGGTCGGCGATCGGCGACGCGCTGCGCTCGCACGGGTTCCCGGTCGAGGAGGCGGCCGACGGGCATACGGCGCTCGAGGTGCTGCGGTCGGGACGGCCGCGGGCAGCGGTGATCGACGTGCGCATGCCCGGGATCGACGGCCTGCAGGTGTGCGCTCGGGCCGTCGAGGAGCGGCTGCCCTGCTCGATGATCGTGATGTCGGTCGTCGCCGACGCGGAGACGCGCCGGCGCGTGGCCGAGCTGGGAGCGGCGTTCCACCAGAAGCCGTTCGAGCTGCCGAGCCTGCTGGCGGATGTGCGGCGGGCGTGGGGAGACGGCTGACGGCCGCGTGCACGCGCTACCCTGAACCCATGCACGACGACACGCTGAACAGGTTCGAGCAGTCGCAGCCGTTCACCGGCCGCATCGAGCCGCTCGACCACTACGTGCTGGTGGAGCCGGTCGAGGACGAGACCGAGACCACCGCGGGGCTGATCATTCCCGCGTCGGCGGAGTCGTCTTGCCTCTCCGGCATCGTCGTCTCAGCCGGCGACGACGCGGCAGGGCTCGTGCCCGGCGACAAGGTGCTGTTCCCGCGCGGCGCCGGGTTCGAGATCCGCGTCAGCGGCCAGCCGAAGCGGCTGCTAGGGCGTCACGAGGTGATCGCCCGCCTGCACGACTAGGCGGGTTGGGCGCCCGGGGCGCCGCCGCGGCGGATCGCCTCGATCTCCTCGTCGATCTCCTGCTCGCGGCGCGCGGCCGCGCTCCGGCCCTCGCCGGCCGCCTCGCGGATGTCGTCTCCGAGCGTCGACAGGTCCTTACGCAGGCGGCCGGGCAGCTCGCGCAGCACCTCGCTCAGCGGACGCCCTTGCTCCTCCGCCATCCGTCGTGCGCGCTCGACGAGAAACGCAGCCGCGCCGATTGCGGCGAGGCCGAGCGTGCCGGCGACCCTGCTCACACCACGCCGCCCCGCTGGTTGCGCTTGCTGCGGAAGCTCTGGAACGCCTGCGACACCCCGGCGGACGCGCCGGACACCGCCTTTGCGGGCGCGCCGAGCACGCTCGAGAGCGTGCGCACGGTGCTGTCGAGCTTGTCGGTCGCGTCGACGGCGCTCTCGGTGATGTGGTTGACCTTCGCGAGCTCGTCGTTGACGTGGTCGAGCGTGATCGATGCCTTGCCGAGCATCGGCATCACCTCGGTCGTCGTCTGCTCGAGCGTCGTCGTCGCCTGGCCGAACAGGTTGCCGAGCCGCACGAGCATGTAGACGAGGCCGACCCCGGTCAGGACGAGGAACAGCGCGAGCGCGTATCGGGCGACGTCCGAGGCATCCATGCCGCGCGCATACTACCGTGCGATCACGCCGCTGCCGACGACCATGTCGCCGTCGTACAGCACCGCAGCCTGGCCCGGGGCAACCCCGTAGGCGGGCTCGTCCAGTTCGAGGTCAAAGCCACCCTCCACCTCGCGCACGGTCGCAGGGAGCGCGGCGGAGCGGTAGCGCAGCTTCGCCTGGACGCGCCCAGCCGGCAGGGCCAGCCGGCCGGGGCGAACGTGCACCGTGGTGCGGGCAAGCGCTTCGCGCGGCCCCGCCACGACCCGGCCGGTGGCCGCGTCGGTGCGCACGACGAACCACGGAGCGCCGCCGCCCACGCCCAGGCCGCGGCGCTGGCCCGGCGTGAACCGGTGGATGCCGCCGTGCCGTCCCACCACGCGCCCCGCCGTGTCCACGATCTCACCGGCCGGGCCGCCGCCGCCGTGCCGCTCGAGAAAGCTGCGGTGGTCGCCCCCGCCGACGAAGCAGACCTCCTGGCTCTCGCGCCGCCCCGCGGCCTCGAGCCCTGCGGCGGCGGCCTGGGCCCGCGTCTCGGCCTTCAGCTGCTCGCCGAGCGGGAACCACGTGCGCGCGAGGATCTGCTCGGGGACGCTGGCGAGCATGTAGGACTGATCCTTTGCGGGGTCGAGCCCGCGCGCGAGCAGGGCGCGCCCGTCGCGCTGCACCACCCGCGCGTAGTGCCCGGTCGCGAGCAGCGACGCCCCGATCCGGTCGGCGAACGCCGCCAGCGCGTCGAACCGGAACGTCCCGTTGCACCGCACGCACGGGTTGGGGGTGCGGCCGGCGGCGTGCCCGTCCAGGAAGTCGGCCACCACCTCGCTGCGAAAGCGGTCTCGCAGGTCGAGCGTCACGTGGGGCACGCCGGCGGCGTGGCACGCGCTGCGGGCCGCCCGCACCGACATCGGCGAGCAGCAGGCGCGCTCGGTGTCGGGAGCGGCCGGGTCGATCCACAGCCGCAGCGTGACGCCGACCGGGCGCAGGCCGGCCTCGAGCGCCTTCAGCAGGGCAACCGCGCTGTCCACACCGCCCGACATGGCCACGGCGACCCGCCGGTCATCCCCGGCGACGGTCGTGGCATACACGGCCCGCGCGAGCGCGGCGTGAAGCGCGTCGGCAGCGAGGGCGACGCA
>DASQYY010000141.1:0-12594 GCA_035638975.1 Gaiellales bacterium | reverse complement strand
ACCACCGTCCCGTCCGGTGTCGTCGGGTCGCTCGGCAGGCATGCCGACTCGACGGGCTTCAGCCCGACGTCGTGCAGCTGCTTTCGGGCGGTCTTGTAGTCGGAGTTGGTCACGTCCGGAACCTGCACCTGCGCCGGCCCGGTGGACACCTGCAGCGTCACGGTGCCGCCCTGGGGCGTCTGCTGGCCGGCGCTCGGGCTCTGGGAGAACACCTGGCCGGCCGGCGCGGTGTCGCTGGGCGCGTTCTGGCAGGACGCCTGGAGCTGCGACTGCTGCAGCGTGGCCGTGGCGCTGCTGCACGACATGCCGACCACGTTCGGGACCTTCACGTTGCCGTTGGCCACGTAGACGGTGACCGAGCTCCCCGGCTTGACCGGGCCGGGCTTGGGGTCGGTGCGCACGACCAGGCCCGACTGGAGCTTGGATGGGATCTGCACCGGGTTCGCCGTCAGCCCGAGGTCGGCGAGCTTCTGCAGCGCCTCGTTCAGCGGTTTGCCGCGCAGGTCGGGCAGAGTCACGCTCTTTGGGCCCGTGCTGAGCAGGATCGTGACCTGCGAGCCCTTGTCGGCCTGGCTGCCGGCGGGCGGGTCGGTGCCGATCACCTGCCCGGCCGGCACGGTCTTCGACGCCTTGCGCTGGGTGACAGACGTGAAGCCGGCCTGCTGGAGCTGGCTCTTCGCCTGAGGCTCGGTGTACCCGGCCACGTCCGGCACCTTCACCTGGTCGGTTTGCAGCTGCTGGTAGACGATGTAGCCGACCACCGCGCTCGCGATCAGCAGCAGCAGCACGAGGATCCAGGGCAGGGCGCTTCGGCGCGGCTCCTGCTGGGGCGGGCCGCCGCGCGTGGCCGGCGCTGCGCCCATCACCTGCGTGGCGCCGGCGGCCTCATACGCGCCGATCACCTGTGTCGCCTGCTGGGTGTCCTGCGACACGCCCAGGCCGCGCCGCGCGCGCTCCAGCTCGTCGGCCATCTCCCGTGCGGAGCGGAACCGCATTGCCGGGTCCTTGGCCAGCGCGCGCATCACGATCGCCTCGACCGCGGGCGAGACCAGGCGGTTCTTGCGGCTGGGAGGCACCGGCCGCTCGTTCACCTGCTTCATCGCGATCTCGACCGCCGACGACCCGGTGAACGGCACCTCCCCGGTCAGCATCTCGTAGAGGACGACGCCGAGTGAGTAGATGTCCGACTGTGGGCCCACCGTCTGGCCACGCGCCTGCTCCGGCGACAGGTACTGGGCCGTCCCGACGATCGAGCCCACCTCCGTCATCTCCACCTGGTTTGCGGCGCGGGCGATGCCGAAGTCCGTCACCTTGAGCAGGCCGTCCTCGGTCAGCATCATGTTGTGCGGCTTGATGTCGCGGTGGATGACGCCGCGCCGGTGCGCGAACTCGAGCGCCTGCAGCACCTGCTGCGCGTAGCCGACCGCCTCGGCCTCGGGCAGCGGCGCCCGCGAGGTGATCTCCTCCTTCAGGGTCGGGCCGTCGATGTACTCCATCGCGATGTAGTAGGTGCCTTCCGACTCGCCGCGGTCGTAGATGGAGACGATGTTCGGGTGGTTCAGGCCGGCCGCGGCCGTTGCCTCCCTGCGGAATCGCTCGACGAACCCCTCGTCCCGGGTGTAGCGGTCGGCGAGGATCTTGATCGCGACCTGGCGGTGCAGCGTCTCGTCCTCGGCCAGGTAGACGTCGGCCATGCCGCCCGTGCCGATCCGGCGCTCGAGGCGGTACCGGCGGTCGAACAGCTCTCCGATGATGTGGTCTACGCCCACGCGGTCACCCTCCTGCGCCCTACTTTGCCACGCCGGAGGCCAGATACGCTTTGATCACCGAGGCGGCGATCGGCGCGGCGACGGTGCCGCCGAAGTCGGGCGTGCGCTCGATCGTGACCGCGATGGCGATCTTGGGGTTGTCGGCGGGTGCGAACGCGATGAACCATGCCGTGTTCAGTCCGGATACGCCGGTCTCGGCGGTTCCCGTCTTGCCTGCGACCGATAGACCTCCAACATTCGCGGCCGTGCCCGTGCCTTCCTCCACCACGCGGCGCATCATGTCGCGCAGCTCGCCCGCCGTCGTCGGTGACATCACGCGCTGAATCTGCTCCGGCTTCGTGGTCGTGACGGTGCTTCCGTCCGGGCTGACGACCCGGTCGACCAGCGACGGGCGCATGCGAACGCCGTGGTTGGCGACGGTGGCGACGACCTCAGCCATCTGGATCGGCGTCACCCCCAGCCGCTCCTGGCCGATGGCGACGCGGGCGACGTCGACCGGGGCGCCCGGGGGCAGCAGGTGGCCGTTCGAGTACAGGCCGCTCGGGTCCATCTCGTCGGACGGGTAGTCGAGCGGCGGGTCGCTGTAGAAGCCATAGTCCAGCATGGTGCGGGTCAGCGCGCGCTGCCCGACCGCCTCGCCGACCTGCGCGAACACGGTGTTGTAGGAGTAGGTGAGCGCGTCCGAGAGCGTCACGACGCCGGCCGACTCACCGCTAGCGTTGCAGAGCGGGACGGTCTGCACCGTGATGCAGGTGCCGTGCCCGTCGATGGTCGTGGTGGGCGTGTACTTGCCGCTCTCGAGCGCGGCGGTGGCCGTGATCACCTTGAAGGTCGACCCGGGGGCGTAGAGGCCCTGGGTCGTGCGGTTGAGCAGCGGCGACCCGGGGCGGCGGCTCAACTTCGAGAAGTCCTGGGCGACGGTGTTCGGGTCATACGAGGGAGAGGACGCCATGGCGAGGACGCGGCCCGTGCTCGGCTCGAGCGCGACGACGGCGCCGGTGTGCCCGGCCAGGCCCTGCACGGCCGCGCGTTGGGCCGGCACCGACAGGCTGGTGATCAGGCTGTTGCCGGTCACCGTCTGGCCCTGCAGCTTGTCGCCGATCGTCCCGAGCAGGGTCGAGAGGTCGGCGTTGGACGCTGTCAGGTAGTCGTTCTCGCTCTGCTCGAGCCCTGCGCGGCCAGAGCCGACGGTGTTGTACCCGACCGGCGGTGCGAAGACGGAGCGGAAGGGATAGCGCCGCAGGAAGATGTCCAGGCCGTTCTTGTGCTGTGCGACGTTTCGCGCCAGCACCGTGCGGCCGTCCGAGGCGAAGATCAGGCCCCGCCGGATCTCGAGCTGGCGGTAGACCAGCCGCGCGTTGTCCCGCCGGGCGGCCAGCCCGGACTGCGCCCAGATCTGCCAGTAGGCCGTGAACGAGATGAGCACCACGAACGCGGTCGCGCAGACCGTGAAGAGGCCGCGGATGCGAGGGTTCATCTCCGCACCCGCCCCGCCCTGGACGACACCATCAGCAGCAGGGCGAGCAGCAGGAAGTTCGAGACGATCGAGCTGCCGCCGTAGCTCACGAACGGAAGGGTGATACCGGTGAGGGGGATCAGGCGGGTGATCCCGCCCACGATCAGGAAGGCCTGCAGGGCGACGGTGAAGGTCAGCCCGGTCGCGAGCAGCTTGGAGAAGCCGTCATCCGCCATGCTCGCGATCTTGAACCCGCGGTAGGTGAACAGCAGGTAGATCAGCAGCAGCCCGGCGGCCCCGGCGAGGCCCGTCTCGTTCGCCCACACCGCATAGATGCCGTCGGTCTGCGCCGCCGGGATCACCGACGCGCCGTTGTCGAACACCTGGAAGCTGCGCCCCAGGCCGGTGCCGAAGATGCCGCCGTCTGCGATCGACTCGATCGACTGGATGATCTGGTAGCCGTCGGTGTGCGGGTGCTTCCACGGGTCGAGCCAGACCTGGAAGCGCTCCTGCACGTGCGGCGTGATCTGGTACACCGCCCAGGAGCCGACGGCGAACAGCGCCAGGCCGCCGATGGTGTAGAGGTGCCGGCCGGTTGCGACGTACACCATCGCCAGCACGATCCCGTAGAGCAGGAGCGCGGTGCCGAGGTCGTTCATCACGGCCACCACGCCGAGCGCGATGCCGGTCATGGCCAGCAACGGCCCCAGGTGCCGGGCCGCCGGCAGTGCGATACCGAGGATGCGCCGGTGCGCCATCGAAAGCAGCTCCCTGCGCTCGCGCAGGTAGCCGGCCAGAAAGATCACCAGCAGCAGCTTCGAGAACTCGCCCGGCTGCACCTGGACGCCGCCGACGCGGATCCACAGCTTCGCGCCGTTGATGGAGGTGCCGACCACCATCGTGCCCAGGAGCAGCGCCACGGCGGCGACGCCGAGCGTGTACTTGTAGGGCTCGAGCCGCCGGTGGTCGCCGACCACGAGGATCAGGCCGAGGAACCCGGCCACGCCGATCACGATCCAGATCGACTGATCGCGCGCGAGCAGCGGGTTCAGCCGGTAGATCTCGGTCAAGCCCATCGCGGTCAGCAGGGCTGCCAGCGGCAGCAGCCACGGGTCCGCGTCAGGCAGCCCGGCTCGCAGCCCCAGGTGCGCGACGAAGTAGAGCGCCAGGAAGAACCCGGCGTAGATCAGCGAGGTGCTGCTGATCTCCTGCTGGCGCGCCGTGTACACGCTCAGGAAGCCGACGCCCGTCAGGACGGCGACCGCGAGCAGGTTCACGAGCTCGCGGAACCGCGCCGACCTCACGGTTGCGGCTCACCCGCGTGCTCCGCGGCGGCCACCGCGCTCGCCTTCGAGCGGATGGTGTGGTCGAACAGCTTCTTCCGCGTCGCCGGATCGAGCGACGCGTAGGCGATCGGCATGCTCTGCACCTCGTGGTAGAGCTTGATGCCGGCGAACAGATCGATCGGCAGCCCCTGGTAGACGGCGACGCGACCGCTCGCCTCGTCGGCGCCGACGAAATGCGCCCAGCGCAGGAAGGCGGCCGACCCGACTCCCAGCGCGATCACGACCGCCAGGGTGGCGAGGCCCCACATCAGCGACCGGCGGCCACCCCCGCCGCCGGTGTCCTCCGGCTCGAGATCCGGGTCGGAGGTCAGCACCTGGCGGCGCTGCTCGGCCTGCTCGCCGTCGCGCTCGCCGATCCTGAACACCACCACCGTCACGTTGTCCTCGCCGCCGCCCTCGAGAGCCGCCCGCACCAGTGCCTGGGCGATGGCGTCGCAGTCGCCTGAGCCGGCCAGGATCGCGGCGAAGTCGTCCTCGGACACCATGTCGGTGAGGCCGTCGCTGCAGAGCAGCACCAGGTCGTCGGCCTGGGACGTGAGCCAGAAGGTGTCGACCTGAACGGTCGCCTCGGCGCCGAGCACCCGTGTGACGACGTTTCGCTGCGGATGCGTCCCAGCCTCCTGCTCGGAGATCTGGCCGCTTGCCACCAGCTCGGCCACGACCGAGTGGTCCTCGGTCAGCCGCTGCAGCGCGCCCTCGCGGAGCAGGTATGCGCGGCTGTCGCCGACGTTGGCGAATGCGATGCGGCCATCGCGCTCCACCAGCGCGGCTGTCACCGTGGTGCCCATGCCGGCCGCTTCCGGATCGCTGGCCGCGCGCTCGTGGATGCGCTGGTTCGCCGTCTGGATCGCACGTCGCAGCGCCTCGTCGCCGCGCTGCCGGATCAGGTCGATCTCGGCGAACGCCTCCGCGCACATGGCGGACGCAACCTCGCCGGCCGCGGCGCCGCCCATGCCGTCGGCGATCATGAACAGGTCGCCGCGGATCAGGTAGGAGTCCTCGTTGTTGCGGCGGACGTGCCCGGTGCTGCTCAGCCCGGCGTCGTCGACCACGCCCAGCGGGCTCACGATCCGGCCTCGTAGGTCAGCTGGGTCTGGCCGATCGTGATCACGTCGCCGGGCTGGAGCCGGTGGCTGCCCGTCAGCCGTTCGCCGTTCACGAAGGTGCCGTTGGTCGAGTGCAGGTCCTCCACCATGTCCGCGTCGGCGCCGCGGTGGAATCGCGCGTGCCGGGCGGAAGCGTACCCGTCCGCGGGCACGGCGACGTCCGCAGACGCGTCGCGCCCGGCGATCAGGTCACGGGAGATTTCGAGCCGCATGCCCACGGGCAGCTCCGGGCTGTCCGTCACGACCAGGCCGCCGGGCTGCCGGCGCACGGGCTCGGCCGGCCGCACGGGGGTGAGGATCATGCTCTCCTGGCCCACCGACAGGTCGCGTGACGCCACGCGCACCACGCGCCAGATGAAGAGGTACAGGAGCACCACGAACGCGACCTGGAGAACGAGCAGGAGCTGCTCAACCAAGGCGCCGCTCGAACGTGATCCGGGTGGTTCCCACCGAGATCACGTCGCCGTTCATGAGCGCAGTCTCCTGGATGCGCTGTCCGTTCACCTCGGTGCCGTTGGTCGAGCCCAGGTCGACCAACGAGTAGCCGTCGCCGATGCGCCGCACCTCGGCATGCCGCCGCGACACGTTCGCGTCGTCGACGCGAACGTCGCAGTCGCTCGATCGGCCGATCACGGTCACGCGGCCCTCGATCGTGAATATCCCTCCCGACCACTCCAGCGTCGCAGTCTCTTCCCGCTGCTCGGGCTCCGGGGCCGGCGGCAGCTCCTCCTCGGCCGGGGCATAGATCATGGTGGCCGCGGGCGGTACCGCGGCTGCCACCGGCGGAGCGGCCGGCGGCGCGGGCAGCGGCTCCACGGCGGGCAGGTCGGCTCCGTCGGCGGCGTCGGAGCCCGGGCTCTGGCTGGAGACGGCGATGCCGAAGGTGCCGACCGTCAGGTCGGGCTCGGTCTCGAGCAGCACCAGCGGCCGGGCCGCCAGCGAGTAGCCCTCGCGGCGAGCGTGCTCGACGAGGTACTCGGCCAGCTCGCTGCGCATCTGCGTCTCGTAGGCCGCGAACTGCTCCCGGTCGGCCGGGTTCAGGAAGATCGTGTACTCGTCGGGTACGTAGACCCGGTGGATGGAGATGGTCTTGTGGTCGTCCATCTCCTTGGCCAGCTTGCGCGCCAGCTCCACAGGCTGCACCGTCGAGCGAAAGGTTCGCGAGAACACGCCCTCGAAGAGGCCGCCGATGGTGCGTTCTATGCTGCGAAGGACGCTCAGCCGTGGGTACCGGTTGCGGACGGAACGGTGCCGCCGGCCGGTTACCGGCCCAGCCGGATTCGGGGCGCAGCAACCGCCGAGGCGGCAGGCAGTATAGCCACCAGGGCCGCCGCTCCCGCCGCAGGGGCGAGCGCCTCGGGATGGCCCGCGAGGGCCGTGGGCAGGCCGACCGTGACCAGGGCGAACCCCACGCCCCAGAGCGAAAGCGCCTGCACCCGGCGGGGGCCCTCATGGCGCCATGCGACCGGCAGCAGCACGCTGAATGCGACGATCGAGAGCAGCACCAGCACGGTCGCCGGAGCGGCTGCGAGAGCGGCCAGATAGCCGAGCGGATTGTTCGAGTTGGGCAGGTGCCGGGTCGCCTCGTGGGTGATCAGCGGTCCTGTGACCACGGCCACCAGCCCGCCGGCCGCCGCCTCCGCGGCGCGGCGCCTCGGGGTGCGCGCGGTGGCCGCGACCAGCACGACCGCCGGCCCGATGCCGAGCAGGGTCAGCGGTATCGCCGTGAGCGGCAGCAGCGCCCGTCGCCCCGCGGGCCGCTGGGTCGCGATCCATGTCGTCGCCAGGGCCGCGTAGACGAGGCCGCCGGCCTGTGAGTAGTTCCAGAATGCCGGCAGCATCAGCGCGGCGCCCAGCGTCAGGGCCGCAATCGGGCGCCGCCAGGCGATCAGCGCCGTGAGCCCGGCCAGCGGCAGCGTCCATGAGGGCGGGTAGACGGGGTAGAGGGTCAGCATGACGGCCAGCGAGGCGCCGACCAGCGCGGACGATCCGGGCTGCTCGAAGCGGTCCGGCCGGGGCAGCTCGCGCGGCTCCCGGTGGTGCACCGCGCTGACCACGTCCTCGTCCTCCGGCTCGGGCCGCAGCGCGGCGAGCAGCTGGTCGCGAAGCTCGATCGCGGTCGGGCGCCGGCGGGGATCGCGCTGGAGCGCCCGCTGCAGCGTCCGCGAGAGCGCCCGCGGCAGGTCCGGCCGCTCGTGGGCCAGCGGCTTCACCCCCTTCGAGAGCCGCTCGAGCAGGTCGTTCAGCGACTTCGTCCGGTAGGGGTTGTGCCCGGTCAGCGCCTCATACAGGGTGAGGGCGGCCGCCCAGACGTCGGTCGCGCCGGTCGCCTGCTCTCCCGCCGCCTGCTCCGGCGCCATGTAGGAAAGCGTCCCGAGCACACGCTCATCCATCGTCTGGTCGCGCGCGTCCTCGTCGCGGGCGATCCCGAAATCGGTGAGCACGATCGCTCCGTCGTCGCCGACCAGGATGTTCGACGGCTTGACATCGCGGTGCACGACGCCGCGCCCATGCGCGTGTGCGAGCGCATCGGCCACCGCGGCGATCGCCCGCACCGCCTCCTCGTCCGTCAGGTCGGAGCGGTCGAGCCGCTTCCCGACGACCAGGCGCGAGATCAGATAGGCGTTGTCCTCGTCCTCCTCGACGCCGAGGCAGGAGTGGATGTTCGGGTGGTCGAGCTTGGTGGCGGTGCGCGCCTCGCGAGCGGCGCGGGGCGCGAAGCCCTCGAGCCGGCTGAACACCTTGACCGCGACCTCGCCGCCTCCGCGCAGATCGCGCCCGGCGTAGACCGTGCCGAACCCGCCGCGGCCGAGCAGCCCGGTCAGCACATACCTGCCCGCAACCGTTCGTCCGGTCAGCTCGCGGGTCGGTGCTGCTGGTGCTGGCTGCGCCACGTCACCGTGATTTGCCGGTGGCCCCGAGACTCCTTCTCGAACGCAGCGCAGTGTGAGCGAGACGACGTCCGTACCCTCGATTTTGCATCCGCGTCCGGTGATAGGGTCCGCCCGTGCCGCCAGACGACTTCTTCGATGGCGAGTGGGAGGAGCCGAGCCGCACGCAGGAAACAGCTCCCACGCGGCCGGTCGGCGACCAGGAGGACCCGGGCGACCGTCCGCCTCGCCCCGGCCGCAGCCGGTCGCGGCAGCGACGGCCCAGCTCGCCGCGGCCTTCGATCCCGCGCCCGGCCGGGATGCCGGCCTCGCTCGAGGGCCTGGAATGGGGTCGGCTGGGCATGCTGGCGGCCGGTGTGCTCGTCGTCGTCCTCGTCCTGCTCCTGCTCACCCGCGCGTGCAGCGGGAGCAGCGCGGAGAGCAAGAACAAGGCGTTCTTCACGCAGGTGTCCGCCGTCCTCAAGAAGTCGGACTCGGCCGGCCAGCAGCTGCATGACCTCTTCCACTCGCCCCAGCCGGTGAAGCGCAAGCAGGCCCTGGCGAAGCTGGCCTCGATCAAGGCCGTGTCGGAGAGCGCGCTGCAGGAGGCCAAGGCGCTGAAGCCGACGAAGGAAGTGCAGTCGCTCCAGCCCTACCTGCTGCAGACCCTGGCCTACCGTAACGACGGGCTGGACTGCCTCATCCGCGGCCTGCCCCAGGCGCTCAAGTCGAAGCCGGCGTCGCAGGGCGGCGCGCTGCTCGTGCCCTGCACGAAGCTGCTGCTTGCCTCGGACATCATCTACACCAACTCCTACTACGCGCCGGCCGGGAAGGCGCTGCAGGACCACGGCATCGAGCTGCAGGTGCCGACGTCGACGTTCCTGCCCGGTGGCGACGTCTCGATGATCAGCCCTGCCGGCATGGCCGCCATCCTGCAGCGGTGGAAGCCGGGCGCGGCCACCCACGGGCTGCACGGGCTGAAGCTCGACACCGTCGTTGCCAAGGACAGCAGCGGCAAGCTGACGACCCTGCAGGTCGGCACCGTGAACAAGGTCAAGACCGCCGGGCTCACGTTCCTGGTGACGGCCAGCAACGGCGGGAACTACACGGAGTTCAACATCCCGGTGAAGATCACGATCGGAACCGGCAGCACCAAGGTGGAGAAGACGGCCACGATCCCGCAGATCGCCCGCGGCGCGACGGCGACGGTGTCGATCAGCGGCTTCGACACCGGGCCGCAGCTGCCGTACGGTCCGGCCGTGAAGATGCACGTGCTGGTCACGCCCGTGCCCGGTGAGCACACGGCCAGCAACAACTCCGCGACGTACGAGATCTCCTTCAGCCTGTGAGCCACGCCGATCTCGCCCTGGTGGTCGGCGCAGTCGGCTGTGCGCTGGCGGTGCTGCTGGCGATCATCACCCTGGCGCTGTGGGTGCGAGTGCGCAGGATGCGTCAGGGCCAGAAGCTGCTGCTCGGGGCCGACCAGCACGACCTGGTCGAGTATGCCGTCGGCCTGCTCGCCCGTGTCGAGAGCGTCGAGGCCCGCTTCGGCCAGGTGGAGGGGCGCGTCGGGCAGGTGGCGGACCGCCTGGATGGCTGCATGCAGCGGTGGTCGCTGCTGCGTTACGATGCGCTCGAAGGCGCCGGCGGGCGCCAATCCGTGTCGATGGCGATGCTCGACTCGGCGTCGAACGGGGTGGTGCTGACGGCGATCCAGGATCGTGAGTATGCGCGCATCTACGTCAAGCAGATCACCGCTGGTGCCAGCGACCTCGAGCTCTCGCCCGAGGAGCGCCGGGCGCTCGAGCAGGCGCAGTCGACCGGCCGCTGAGGAGCGCGGCTGATGGCTGCCGTTACCGTCCGCGACGGGCGGCCGGAGGAGGTGCACCACCTGGCGGTGGTCGCCCAGGCCGCGGTGCCCGGGGACGTCGTCGCCGCAGGAGGGTCGCTCGACACGGGGCGACTCGAGGGCGAGCTGGGCTCGGACAGGCTGTTCGTGGCCGAATGCGAGGGCCGGGTGGCCGGCTACGCGGCGGTCGGGGAGGACGGCGAGGGGCTCGTCCTCGACCAGCTGGTGGTGGCGGCGAGCGACCAGGGACGCGGCGTCGGCAACGCGCTGCTCGACTGGGTGGAGGGCTACGGGGTGAGTCGGGGACTGCGCCGGGTGCGCGTCCCGGCCGCAGGCGCCGACGCACGTGCGCGCGAGTTCTACCAGCGCCGCGGCTACGTGCTGGCGGGCTCGGTGATCGAGCGTGAGCTCGTCCACGGCTGAAGCGCCGGCGCGAACCCCATCTCAGAGCATGCCGTCGGCTCGCGTGGTCGTCAGCCGTTGCGGCGGATCTGCAGCAGCGCGCGCTCCGCGCC
Organism: Gaiellales bacterium; assembly: GCA_035638975.1. Taxonomy (GTDB): domain Bacteria; phylum Actinomycetota; class Thermoleophilia; order Gaiellales; family JAICJC01; genus JAICYJ01. The sequence goes on along the minus strand of DASQYY010000141.1, from coordinate 1,683 downwards.
CTGGCGCTCGACCTGCAGCGTCGAGTGCTCGACACCGAAATGGTTTCGCAGCATCTCGGCCGTCCGCCGGCGGACGAGCGACGGCTCCGCGTCCGGCGCCACGGTCATGTGCGCCGCGACGGCGGCAAAGCCGGACGTCACCGTCCACACGTGCAGGTCGTGCACCTCGACCACCCCGTCGACGTGCGCCATCGCGTGGCCCATGCGCTCGACGTCGATTCCGGCCGGGGCGGCCTCGAGCAGCACGTCCACCGCCTCGCGCACGATCGCCCAGGCCGAGATCAGGATCAGCACCGCGATCACGATGCTCGCGATCGGGTCGGCGGCCTGCCATCCGAACGCAAGGATCAGGAGTGCGGCCACGATCACGCCCACCGACGAGGCGGCGTCCGCGAGCACGTGGCGTGAGGCCGCTCGCACGTTCAGGCCGCTCCCCGAGCGCAGGAGCACCGCGCCCGACAGCAGGTTGAACGTGAGGCCGACCGCCGCCACCGCGAGCGTGATGCCGCCGGCGACCTGCGGCGGGTCGGCCAGGCGCCTGCCCGCCTCGACCATCGTCGCCGCAGCGATCAGGACGAGCACGACGCCGTTGGCGAGTGCGGCGAGGATCTCGGCCCGCTGCCAGCCGAATGTGCGGCGGCCGCGCGCGGGGCGAGCGGCCATCCAGCCTGCGAGCAGCGCCAGGCCGAGGGCGGCGACGTCGGTCAGCATGTGCCCGGCGTCTGCGAGCAGCGCCAGGCTCCCACCGGCGAGCCCGCCGGCCACCTCGACCAGGAAGATCGCGGCCGTCAGGCCGAGCGCGACGAGGAGGCCGCGCTGCCCGCGCTCCCGGTCATGGGCATGACCGTGATGGTGCCCGTGGCTGTGGGCGTGCGCGTGTGCCATGCTCAGCCCGAGGTTACTGCGTGTCGGTCGAAACCGAAACGGGCGGCAGCGGCGTCAGGTTGCCCCACGGCCGCGGCGCCGTCTCGATCGCATACAGCCAGGGCCACCAGTCGCACCAGATCGAACCGGGCAGGGTGGCGTTGCCGGCGCCGCTGGCGGAATCGATCGGGGTGGCGGTGATGCGCTCGTTCACGGGCGGCCGTTCCAGTATCGGGCTCGGCTCGGACGGCACTCACGGTGAGCTGCGTCGCGCGCACGCGGGTACCTTCGGTACCCCGAACCGGGGATTGCACACCTTCGACGCGGCCCCTAGGGTTCCCTCCGTGCCGCACCGCTCCAGGCTCAGCAGCGCGATCACCGAGGCGGCCGCACCGGCCGCGCGCGGCGGATTGGCCGACTCCCTCGTCGAGCTGAGCAGGCTTCGCGATCCCGACGCGCTCCACGCCGGCATCTGCCGCGCCGCCGGCCACGTGCTCGCGCTCGACGCCGTCGCGCTCGTCCGGCTCTCCCCCGAGGGGATTGCCTGCGACGGACGGTGGGCGCGCCTGGGAGCCCGGCCCAATCGCGTCGGCGAGGCGCGCATGGCGATGGCCGTCGAGATCTGCCACGACGCCGGCGGGGTCGTCGCCCAGCGCGTGTTCGGCCGGCTGCAGCTGGTTGCCATCCCGGTGCACGTGGATGGCGTGATCTCCCATGTGCTCGCCGCCACGGCGCGGCCCGACCGCTTGCTGACGGAGCCTGAGCTGGCCGATGCCGCTGTCCTCGGCGCCCACGCCGGTGCCTGCATGGAGATGGTGG
>DASQYY010000140.1:0-17513 GCA_035638975.1 Gaiellales bacterium | reverse complement strand
TGTTCGGCTCGGCGGGGAGTGGCGGCTGCTGGGCGACAAGGCCCTGCGGCGCGCCAGGCAGCTCGCGCAGCTGGCGCTGCACGGGTCGGGCATCCCGGCGTTGACGGCGCTCGGCGCCACCCTGGCCGGCCGTGCCGAGCTGCGCGGATTCGACGTCGAGGTCGACGCGGAGCAGACGGGTGAGCTGGAGCGGCTCGTCGCCCAGCTGCGCGATCCCGAGCTGCGCGCACCGATGGAGCCGGAGGCGGGCTTCCACGGCGTGCTGCGCCCCTACCAGAAGAGCGGGCTGGGGTGGCTCGTGGGGATGCGACGGCTCGGGCTGGGCGCGCTGCTTGCGGACGACATGGGCCTCGGCAAGACGGTGCAGCTGATCGCGTACCTGCTGGAGCGCTCCGACGGCGTCGAGGCGCCCGCGCTGATCGTCTGCCCGGCCTCGGTGCTCGGCAACTGGCAGCGCGAGCTGCACCGGTTTGCCCCCTCGCTGCGGACGCACGTGCACCACGGGCCCGACCGCACCCGGCGGATCGAGGAGCTCACGGGCTTCGACGTCGTGCTGACGTCCTACTCGCTGCTGCCCCGCGACCGGCAGCTGCTGCAGGGCACCGAGTGGCGGGTGGTCGTGCTGGACGAGGCGCAGCAGGTCAAGAACCCGCTGACGCGCGGTGCCCAGGCCGCTCGCGCGCTGACGGCGAGCCACCGCATCGCCCTCACCGGCACGCCGATGGAGAACCGCCTCGACGAGCTGTGGTCGATCCTGCACTTCCTCAACCCCGGCCTGCTGGACACGCGCAGCGCGTACCGGCGCAGGTACGCGACGCCGATCGAGAAGCAGGACGATGCCGCGGCGGCCGAGCGCCTGCGGCGCATCACCGGGCCGTTCATCCTTCGCCGCCACAAGAGCGACCCGACCGTGTTGCCCGATCTGCCGCCGCGCCAGGAGTCGAACGAGTACTGCACGCTGACGGTCGAGCAGGCGGCGCTCTACCAGGCGACCATCGACGCGATGATGGGCGAGGTGCGGGGGGCGGCCGGCATCGAGCGCCGCGGGCACGTGCTGGCACTGCTGACGCGGCTGAAGCAGGTGTGCAACCACCCGGCCCAGGCGACCGGGAAGCCGGGGACGATGGCCGGGCGCTCGGGCAAGCTCGACCGCCTGACCGAGATGCTGAGCGAGGCGATCGACGAGGGCGACAGCGCGCTCGTGTTCACGCAGTTCGCGGTGATGGGGCGGATGCTGTCGGACTACGTGCCGCGCAGCCTGGGCATCGAGCGGCTGTATCTCGACGGGTCGACCCCGGTCTCGGAGCGTGAGCGCGTCGTGGACGCGTTCCAGGCGCCGGGCGACGAGCCGCGCGTGCTGGTGATGTCGCTGAGGGCGGGTGGGCTCGGCCTCAACCTGACCAACGCGAGCCACGTCTTCCACTTCGACCGGTGGTGGAATCCCGCGGTCGAGGACCAGGCGTCTGACCGGGCGCACCGGATCGGCCAGACGCGGGTGGTGCAGGTGCACCGGATGATCTGCGCTGGCACCATCGAGGAGCGGATCGACCAGCTGATCGAGGCGAAGCGCGGGCTCGCGACGAGCATCGTCGACCGCGGCGTCGAGAGCGCGATCAGCGAGTTGTCCGACGAGGAGCTCGCGGATCTGGTCGAATTGCGCGGATGATGCAGCCCGTCGACATGCTCCGGCACCTCGTGGAGCTCGAGAGCCCCACGGGGGATGCGACGCGAATGGCGCACATCCGCGAGTTCCTGGCGGCCGAGCTGATGGGGCTGGGCGGGCGGGTGGAGCGGCGCGGCGAGCACCTGGTGGCCGAGTTCGGCCCGCGCGCTCCCGGTGAGACCGTGGCGGTGGCGGCCCACATGGATACGGTGTGGCCCGCCGGGACGCTGCAGCGGATGCCGTTCGCGGTTCGCGGCGACCTCGCCCACGGCCCCGGTGCGCTCGACATGAAGGGCGGGATCGTGGTGATGCTGGAGGGCATCCGCCGGGCGTCGCCGCTGACGCGGCCTGTGACTGCGCTGCTGACGGCCGACGAGGAGATCGGAAGCCCCACCGGGCGCCCGGTGGTAGAGGAGGTGGCCGCGCGGTCGCGCGCCGTGCTGGTCGTCGAGCCGCCGGTGCGGGACGGCACGATGACGACCCAGCGGTCGGGGCTGGCTCGCTACCAGCTGGCGATACGGGGTCAGGCGGCGCACGCCGGGCATCAGGGCGGCGGGGTCTCGGCCGTCGTCGAGCTGGCCCACCAGACGCTGGCGCTGACGAAGCTGGTCGATCCGGATCGGGGTGTTCGGGTGAACGTCGGGCAGGTCGCAGGCGGGACCGGGGACAACGTGGTCGCCGCCGAGGCATGGGCGCGGATCGATGCGCGCGCGTGGACGGCGCCCGAGCAGCAGCGGTTGGAGGCGGCGATCCGCGGGCTGCGGCCGGCGCTCCGGGGCGCCGAGCTCGAGGTTACGGGCGGCGTCACCCGTCCGCCGATGATCCGCAGCGCGGAGTCCGCGCGGCTCGCAGGACGAGCGATCGAGATCGCCAGGCGGCTCGGCCAGGGCCTCTCGGAGAACGCGTCCGGCGGCGGGTCGGACGGCAACTTCGCGGCGGCGATCGGGACGCCGGTGCTGGACGGCCTCGGCCCGATCGGCGCCGGGGCGCATGCCGACGACGAGCGCGTCTCGCTGGCGTCGGTCGAAGAGCGCAGCGATCTGCTGGCCGCCCTCATCGCGGAGCTTTGACCGGCATACGTAGTTTCCCGCAGAGCGGGACAGCGGCGCCCACGTCGACCGCGCGACCCTGTAGCGTCATCGTGGCCATATGGATCCCGCACCCCGCGAACAGCGACGGAGTGACGGCAGCGTCGTTGCGGTAGCGATCGCTGCGATCGTGCTCACCCTGTGCGGGGTGGGCGTGGCGGCGTACTACTTCGGGAAGAGCAACGGATCGTCCGCGCCGGCGAGGACGGCGGGCAGCGGTGGCGCATCCTCCGGGGTGCAGACCGCGGCCGTCCCCCAGGAGGTCGCGCTGGGGGCGCACGCGTTCGTGCAGTTCGCCTGCGCACAGTGCCACGGCGACCGGGGGGTGGGCGGTGTCTCACCGTACGTGCCCGCCCTGAACAACCTGGCGCCGAACCTGACCGCACAGCAGCTGACCTCGACGATCGAGCACGGCGCCGGTGTCAGCCAGGACCCGACCAAGCCGTTCATGCCGATCTGGCACGGGATCATCGCGAAGCCGCAGATCAACGAGCTCGTCGCCTACATGAAGGCGGGGTTCCCCGACGTTGCCGGCGCCGACCCGATCTCGGTGCCCACCGGCCAGGGCGATGCGACGGCCGGGCAGGCGCTCTATGCGAGGTACGGCTGCATCAACTGCCACGGGCCCAACGGCCTCGGCGGGGTGCCCAACCCGCAGTCGCCGGACACGGTCGTCCCGCCGCTCTCGGGCAAGGACTTCGCGGCGCAGTTCAACACGGATGCGAAGATCGCGGACGTGATCCGATCCGGCAGCGTGATCGGCAGGGCGCCGATCGTGAGCATGCCGCACTGGGGCACGATCCTGAGCGATCAGCAGATCGCCGAGCTGGTCGCCTACATCCGGACGCTCACCTAGGCGCGGTCGGCGCCCGCGTCAATACCGCAATCCGGCGACCCAATTATTGGAGTCAAAGCCCCACCGGTCCGGCGTGATGGGTTTGACACGCAATCGTGACGAGTTGGCGGGATGGTTGAGCGGGGCGCGCTCGCGGCCGAATTATTGGAGTCAAAGCCCGACCGGGCCGCCGTTGCCGGATTGGCACGGAATCGTGACGGTTGGGATGCCGGTCAGACGGCCTTGACGGCGCCGATCAGCCCCATGATCGACGCCTTGGCGTCGCCGAACAGCATCGTCGTCTTCGGGTCGTAGAACAGCTCGTTCTCGATCCCGGCGAAGCCGGTGTTCATGCTTCGCTTCAGCACCACGACGGCGGACGACTGATCGACGTTCAGCACCGGCATCCCGTAGATCGGGCTGCCCGGTGTGTTCTTCGCCGCCGGGTTGACGACGTCGTTCGCCCCGATCACCAGCGTCACGTCGGTGCGCGGGAACTCGTCGTTGATGTCGTCCATCTCGTACAGCTGCGTGTACGGCACGTCGGCCTCGGCCAGCAGCACGTTCATGTGCCCCGGCATGCGGCCCGCCACCGGATGGATCGCATAGCGCACGTCCACCCCGCGCGACTCGAGGTGGTCCGCGAGCTCACGGATCGTGTGCTGCGCCTGTGCCACCGCGAGCCCGTATCCGGGGACGATCACCACACGCCGCGCATACGCCAGCATCACGGCCACATCGTCCGCCGTCGTCGCGCGCACCTGGCCGCCGGTGGCCCCGGCGGCGGCGCCCGCATCGTGCGATCCGGTGCCGAAGGCGCCGAACACGACGTTGGCGATGGAGCGGTTCATCGCCTTGCCCATCATCTGCGTGAGCAGCGTGCCGGACGCGCCCACCAGCGTGCCCGCGATGATCAGCGCGTTGTTGTGCAGCACGAAGCCGGTCGCCGCTGCGGCCAGGCCCGTGAACGAGTTCAGCAGCGAGATCACCACCGGCATGTCGGCGCCGCCGATGGCCATCACCATCACCACGCCCAGCGCAAGGGCGAGCGCCATGGCGAGCACCAGCAGCAGCTCGCGCTGCGTGCCCACGAACTGCAACACCGCCAGCAGGAGGATGGCCCCGAACATGACCGCATTCACCAGCTTCTGCGCCGGCAGGGTCACCGGGCTGCCGGTCAGGATCTCCTGCAGCTTCCCGAACGCCACCATCGATCCGGCGAAGCTGATCGAGCCGACGATTGCGGAGAACAGCGTCGACCACAGCTCGTTGTTCGGCATGACGCCGTTGCCCGAGGTGGCAATGTGGAACTCGCCGAGCGCGATCAGCGCCGCCGCTCCGCCGCCGACGCCGTTGAACAGCGCCACCATCTGCGGCATGGCCGTCATCTTCACCGCCCGCGCGGAGTAGGCGCCGATCGCGCCCCCGATCGCCATGCCGGCAAAGATCCACACCAGGTTGTGCGTGCCGGAGTCCCACAGCGTCACCACGATCACCACGACCATCGCGGCCCCCGCCAGCTGGTTCCCGCGAACCGCCGTGCGCGGCGACGCCAGCTGCTTCAGCCCGTAGATGAACATGGCGGCGCACGCCAGGTAGGCGAGGTCGAACGCCTCCCGCTCATGCATCGCGGTTCTTCTCTCCCGGCTTCTGCTTGAACATGTGCAGCATGCGGTCGGTGACGAGGAAGCCGCCGGCGACGTTGATCGCGCCGAACGCGACCGCGATCGTGCCCAGCACCTCCACCAGCAGCGAGTTCGTGCTGCCGACCACCAGGATGGCGCCGACGATGACGATGCCGTGGATGGCGTTCGTCCCGGACATCAGCGGGGTGTGTAGCGTGGTCGGCACCTTCGAGATCACCTCGACGCCGACGAACGCCGCGAGCACCAGCACGGTGATCTGCAGCACAAGCTCGTGGGTCATGCGGTCGCCTCCTGGAGCAGCTTGGACACCACCGCACCGTCGTGCGTGATGCAGGCGTCGGCGACGATCTCGTCCTCGAAGTCGAGGTGCAGCTCGCCGTCCCTGACGATCAGCGTAAGCAGGTTGGTGATGTTGCGGGCGTACATCTGGCTGGCGTGCAGCGGCATGGTCGAGGGGAGGTTGAGCGTCCCGACGATCGTCACGCCGTGGCGGACGACCACCTCGCCCGGCACCGTCAGCTCGCAGTTGCCGCCCGTCTCGGCCGCCAGGTCGACGATCACGGACCCCGGCCGCATCGACTCGACGCCGGCCGCCGTCACCAGGCGCGGCGCCGGCCGCCCGGGGATGAGCGCGGTGGTGATGACGACGTCGGACTCCGACACCGTGCGCGCCACCAGCTCCTGCTGCTGGGCGTACTGGGCCTCGCTCAGCTCGCGTGCGTAGCCGCGCGCGTCCTCGCCCTCCTCGACGTCCAGCTCCAGCTCCACGAACGCCGCGCCCAGGCTCTGCACCTGCTCGCGGACGACGGGCCGCGTGTCGAAGGCCGACACGACGGCGCCCAGGCGACGGGCGGTGGCGATCGCCTGCAGGCCGGCCACTCCGGCGCCGAGCACGAACACCTTCGCGGGCGCGACCGTGCCCGCCGCCGTCATCAGCATCGGGAAGAACTTGGGCAGGAGCTCCGCCGCGATCAGCACCGACTTGTAGCCTGACACCGTTGCCTGCGACGACAGCGCGTCCATCGACTGCGATCGGGTGATGCGCGGGATCGCATCGAGGCTGAACGCGGTGATCGAACCGGTCGCGAGCGCGTCCACCAGCTCGCGGTGGACCAGCGGCTGCAGCATCCCGACCACGCCTGCGCCCGCGCGGAACGCCGACACCTCCTCCTCGCGAGGCCTGGTCACCATCACGATCAGGTCGGCCTCGTCGAGGAGTGCCTTGCCGTCGGCCACGATCCGCGCCCCGGCCGCCTCGTAATCGCCGTCGGGCAGCGCCGCGGCATCGCCGGCCCCGGCCTGGACGAGCACCTCCACCCCGAGCGGCTGCAGCCGCGCCACCGCGTCCGGCGTCAGCGCCACGCGCCGCTCGATGGAACCGTGCTCGGATGGCACCCCGACTCGCATCCCGCGCGATCTTACTGATGGGCGCGGCTACGGCAAGCAGCAACCGTCGCTAAGCGGTCAGCACGTTGGGCCCCTCGCGCTCCCGCGTGGCCTCGTACTGCTCGATCTCCGCCATCCGGTTCTCGGTCAGCGCGATCTCGTCCCACCCGTTCAGCAGGCGCTCCTTCACGTGCGGGTCGATGTCGAACGTGGCAACACGTCCCGACGGTAGCGTCACCGTCTGCTCGGCCAGGTCGATGCGCGCCGGGGCGGGCGCCCGCTCGATCAGCTCGCGCACGTCCTCCTCCGGCAGCTCGACCGGCAGCAGCCCGATCTTCGTGCAGTTCGAGCGGAAGATGTCCGAGAAGCTCGGCGCCACAACCGCCTCGTACCCGTAGTCCTGCAGGGCCCAGGCGGCGTGCTCGCGTGAGCTGCCCGACCCGAAGTTGCGCCCGGCCGCCAGGATCGGCGCCCCGTGGAACTCGATCCGGTTGAGCGGGAAGCCGGGCTCGCGGAACCAGTCCCAGAACAGGAACTCGCCGAACCCGCTCCGCTCGATCCGCTTCAGGAACTGCTTGGGGACGATCTGGTCGGTGTCCACGTTCGCCCGGTCGAGCGCCGCGACCGGCCCCTCGATCAACGTCACCGGCTTCATACCAGCTCCCGCACGTCGGTCAGCCGGCCGGTGATCGCCGCCGCCGCCGCCATCGCGGGGGAGAGCAGGTGCGTCCGTCCGCCCTTGCCCTGCCGGCCCTCGAAGTTGCGGTTGGACGTCGACGCGCACCGCTCACCCGGGGCCAGGATGTCCGGGTTCATGCCCAGGCACATCGAGCAGCCGGCACCCCGCCAGTCGAAGCCGGCTGCCCTGAAGATCTCATCCAAACCCTCACGCTCAGCTTGAGCTTTAACTCCGACGGATCCGGGCACCACCATCGCCTGCACCGTCGAGGCCACCTTCCGGCCGCGGACGATCTCCGCCGCCGCGCGCAGGTCCTCGATCCGCGCGTTGGTGCACGACCCCAGGAAGACCCGGTCGATCGCGATCTCGGAGAGCGGCGTCCCCGGCCGCAGATCCATGTAGGCCAGCGCCCGCTCGTCCGACTCGTCTCCCGGCTCCGGCACTGCGCCGGTGATCGGGGCGACCTGGCCCGGGTTGGTGCCCCACGAGACCTGCGGCGCCAGGGCCGGCACGTCCACCTCGACGACCTGGTCGAAGACCGCGCCCTCGTCGGTTGTGAGCCCGCGCCACCCCTCGACGGCCGAGGCGAAGTGCTCCGGCACGCCCGGGCGGCCCTCCATGTAGGCGAACGTCGTGTCGTCCGGCGCCATCATGCCGGCCCGCGCCCCGGCCTCGATCGACATGTTCGCGATCGTCATGCGACCCTCCATCGACAGCCCGCGGATCGCCTCGCCCGCGTACTCGACCACGTGCCCGGTGGCGCCGTCGGTGCCGATCTGCCCGATCGTGCCCAGGATCATGTCCTTGGCGGTGCACCCGACCCCGAGCTGGCCGGTGTAGCGGATCAGCATCGTGCGCGGGCGCGTCTGCATCACCGTCTGCGTGGCCAGCACGTGCTCGACCTCGCTCGTCCCGATCCCGAAGGCGAGCGCGCCGAACGCGCCGTGCGTGGACGTGTGGGAATCGCCGCAGACGATCGTCATCCCCGGCTGCGTGATGCCGAGCTCGGGGCCGATCACGTGGACGATGCCCTGCCGCCGGTGCCCGAGCGGGTACAACCTGACGCCGAACTCCTCGCAGTTTCGCCGCAGCGCCTCCAGCTGGGCCTGCGACAGCTCGTCGGGTCGCCCGGGCCCGGTGGGGACGTTGTGGTCGGCGGTGGCGAGCGTGCGATCCGGCCGCCGGACCCGACGGCCGGCGAGCCGCAGGCCCTCGAAGGCCTGCGGGCTCGTCACCTCGTGCACCAGGTGCAGGTCGACGAACAGCAGGTCGTCGCCGATCAGGTGGGCTTCCCAGACCTTCTCGAACATCGTCTTGCGCATGCCCGCAGTCTAGAAAACGCCGCCTGCGCGGGCCGTGCCTACCGCCTGGGACAATGGCCGGCATGACCGCATCCGACATCCGTATCGATCCGCTCGAGCGCCGTCATCTTCCTGCGCTGGCCGCATTGCTCGAGGATCCGGCGGTGCTCCGCTTCACCCGCGTGCCGGTGCCCGTCCCCGAGGGCTTCATCGACTCCTGGTTCGATCTCTACCAACGCGGTCGTCAAGACGGGACGATGGAGGCCTTCGCGATCTGCAGCGCCGACGAGGTGCTCGGCATCGCCGTCGCCCCGCGCATCGATCGCGAGACGCGCACGGCCGAGCTCGGGTATGTCACGTCGCCGGCCGCCCGCGGCCGCGGCGTCGCCCGCGCAGCGCTGGCCCTGCTCACCGAATGGGCGTTCCGGGAGACCGGCGCCGTTCGGCTGGAGCTGATGATCAGCCCCGAGAACCCCGCCTCGCAGAGGGTCGCGGAGCGGTGCGGCTACGTGCTGGAAGGGACGCTTCGCTCCCTGCACTTCAAGCAGGGGCTGCGCGAGGACACACAGATCTGGTCGCGCCTGGCCGGCGACCCGGCGCCGGTGGAGGGGGCGGGCCGAGCCGGCCCGCCCCCGATCCCTCAGCCGACGCCGGAGTAGACGAGGATCTTCTTGCTGTTGTCGCTCGCGTACATCCGGCCGGCGTTGTCGAACGCGACGAAGTTCGAGCCCTGCGGCAGGCCGCTCACGACCGCCGTGCACGAGCCGCCGGGCACGTACTTCATGATCCGCTTGTGCCCGACGTCGCCGATGTAGTAGGCGCCGTTGTGGAACGTCACGCCCCACGCCCCTGACAGGCCGCACGACGAGATCACCGTCATGGTGCCGCCACCGGGATGGCCTGGGCTGCCCAGGTTGAGGTTCCAGCGCAGCAGACGGGCGCCGTCCGTGACGTAGGCGACCGACGGATTTGCAGGATCGACCGCGACGCCGCGCGGGCCGTGCATGGTGTTGCAGCCGGTGTCGCCCACCAGCGCCTCCAGTGCAGAGGTGCCGGTCGACACTTTCAGCAGCGTGTTCTCGTCGAACACCTGCAGCCGGCAGCCGGCGTAGTCCGTCGCGTACACCCGGCCCGCGGTCACCGTCAGCCCCTGCACGCCGCCCTTGAACTGCCCCGGCGCCGTGCCCTGCGAGCCGAACCGGTGCACGAACGCCGGCGGCGATGCGGTGCTGCTCCCGCCCGGCGTCCAGGCCTGCACATCGTTGTTGTTGTCGCCCAGCCATACCCGACCGTCGCTGCCGAAGACGAGCGCACGCGGGTAGCCGACGCCCTCCGAGTCCACGCCCGCGCCGGCCCTGCCCGCGAACTGCAGGATCCAGGCCGGGCAGCTCGTGGCACTGGTGCAGGTGCTCGCCGTGTCGAACTTCTGCACCCGCTGCTCGAACGTGTCGACGACGAACAGCGAGTTGTCGGCGGGGTTGATGCCGATGCCGTTCTGCTGGTTGAACCCGCCCTTGGGCGGCGGCTGCGTCGAGCCCATGCTGCAGGTGCCGGCGAGCGACCAGTTGCACGCCCCGCCGTTCAGCGCGAGCGGTGCGCCGGTCGACGAGTACTTGTAGACGCGGTAGCCCGGGTCCTTCCCGGAGCACGCGGGCCCGTTGTAGGCCGGGCAGCCCCAGGTGTCGCCGACGTAGACGTTGCCCTGTCCGTCAACGGCGGGGAACCGGATCGAGTCGAACGACGGGCCGCTCGTGCCGCCGCCCGTGTGTGACCACGACCGTTCGAAGGCGCCCGTCGAGGCGCTGTACTCATAGACGGTGTTCTTCATGGCCGAGACGACGAACATGTTGCCGCCGCCGATGTCCATCCCGCGTGGGTCGTTCATCGCACTGTTGGACGCGAACTTCTTGATGAACTGCCCGGCCCGGTTGAACTGGTAGATCGCGCGGGTGTTGAACTCGACGACGTAGACGCCGTTGCCGTCCCCGTCGACCCCGCGCGGGATCGGCGTGCCGACGCCGGACCCGGACCAGTTGAGCTGCCCCACGTAGTCGCCCGTGCTGTCCTTGAAGATGTAGACCTGCCGGCAGCGCGGGTCGGACACGTACAGGTTGCCCGAAATCGGATCCGCGAAGATGTGGGTCGGGATCGTCATGTGACCGCCACCGCACCCCGGCGAGTAGTTGTGCCCGCCCGTGCCGTGGCCGTTGCGGCCGATGCTGCGCATGAAGGTGCCGTTGTGGGTGAACTCGACGATGCGCGAGTTGCCCTGGTCGGCGACCCACAGCGGCGCGGCCGCCGGGTTGCCGATCATGTCGGCCTCGACGTCGTAGGGAGCGCCGATGCCGCTGCCCGTGCCCAGTGGATCGGGCTTTGAGACCGTGCCGATGTACGTGCCCGAGGTCGTGTAGCGCTTCACACGGTAGTTCCAGTAATCGCCGACCAGGATCGTGTTGTCGGACGCATCCCAGTCCATGCCGTACGCGTACAGGCCGGCCGGGCCCGGAAAGCCGATGGTCTTGACCAGCGTTGCCGCCGACGCGCCGGACGGCGCCAGGCCGGCCGCGACGGCGAGCACGGCCATCGCCAACGACGTGCGGAGCCTCCATCCGTGACGGCCGAAGATCGATCGGAGCACTGCCCACCCCTCCCTGGTTGTGTGTCCTCCCTGCCTGGAGAACCCCGACAGCATGAAAGCGGACGCTCAGGTTGTCAAGTTTTCGTGTGCCGGCGAGTGAAGCCGTCGGCTTCGGGGTAGAGCCGCCACATGAGCGGTGCGCCGATCCCCGATAGCGACGGGACGACCGAGATCACCGGTGCGCCTGGCTGGCGCTACCTCCCGTTCGAGCAGCAGGGAGGCGAGGCGGTGGCCGTCACGGTCGTGCGCGAGGGCGACGGCTGCCAGCTGCGGTTTGTGGTGCCGACCGTCGTCCAGCGGGGCACCGAGCTGGGGCAGATCGCCAGGATCGTGATCGGGGCGCAGGAGCGGGTCGACCGCTCCGAGGGCCTCGGCGCCTGACGGGCCTCGTCACTCCTTCCGCAGGTGCCGGGTGCGAGCCTGCCGCGCCATGACCGCGGTCCACGGACGGACGGGCACCACCCGCACCGCCTTCATCGCAAGCATCATCGGCAGCGGGAACACGATCTCGGCCTTGTCCTTCTCCAACCCGTCGGCGATCCGGCGGGCGGCGTCATCCGGCTCGATCAGCCACGGCATGCGAAACGTGTTCTGGGCCGTCAGGTCGGTGCGGACGAACCCCGGGCAGACCGTCGACACACGCACGCCGAGCGGCAGCAGGTCGATCCGCAGCGACTCGAGCAGGTTGATCTGCGCCGCCTTGGTCGAGCCGTAGGCCTCCGACGACGGGAAGCCGCGGTAGCCGGCAACGCTCGCAACGCCGACGATGCGGCCCGACCGCGCGCGGCGCATCGCCGGCAGCACCGCCTCGATCCCGTGGACGAGCCCCATCAGGTTGACGTCGACGTGCCTGCGGTACACCGCGCTGTCCCATGCGGTGACGTCCATCTGGTGATACGTGCCGGCGTTCAGGACGGCCAGGTCGATGCCGCCGAGCTCGCCGCGGACGGTGCGCTCGGCCTCGATCACCGAATCGCGGTCGCTGACGTCGACGGTGACCGGGACCATGCCGGTGCCGGCGGCGACCTGCTCCAGCCGGTCGGACCGACGCGCGCTGATCGCGACATGCGACCCGCGACCCGCGAGCTCGTGGGCCAGCGCCTCCCCGATGCCGCTCGACGCACCGGTGATCCAGACCCGGCTGCCGTCGAACCTCACGGCCGCTCCAGCGCCAGCTGCACGTCACCGAGGGCGCCCGCCCGGAACCCCGCCTCGCAGTAGGCGAGGTAGAACTCCCACATCCGCCGGAAGCCGTCGTCGAAGCCGAGGGCGCGCACGTCGCCCCACCGGGCGAGGAACCGGTCCCGCCAGGCGTGGAGGGTGGGGCCGTAGTGCTGCCCGATCTGGCGACGCTCGACGGCGCGCAGGCTGGACGCCTTCCGAAGTGCCGCGTCGAGCGCCTGCTCGGAGGGGATCAGGCCGCCCGGGAAGATGTACTTGTGCATCCACGTGTAGCTTCGCCGGGACGCGCGGTGGCGGTCGTGCGGCATCGTGATCGTCTGCAGCGCCATCCGGCCGCCCGGCGCCAGCAGGCGGTCGCAGGCCGCGAAGAACACCGGCCAGTACTCCTCGCCGAGCGCCTCGAACATCTCGATCGAGACGATCCGGTCGAAGCGGCCCTCCATCTCGCGGTAATCGCGCAGGAGCACCTCCACCCGGTCGGCCAGCCCAGCCCGGGCAACCCGCCGCCGCGCGAAGTCGTGCTGCTGCTCCGAGATCGTGATAGTGGTCACCCGGCAGCCGATCTCGGAGGCCGCGTGGATCGCCATGCCGCCCCAGCCCGTGCCGATCTCGAGCACATGGTGGCCCGGCTCGAGCCGGGCCAGGTCGGCCATGGCGCGGTACTTGCGCCGCTGGGCATCGGCCAGTGAGTCGCCAGGCTCGAAGATGGCGCACGAGTAGGTCATCGTCTCGTCCAGGAACAGCCCGAACAGCTCGTTGCTGAGGTCGTAGTGGCGCTGGATGTTGCGGCGCGCACCGGCCTGGGTGTTGGCCTCGTGGACGGGGTGTGACGGCTCGTACAGGGCGCGCAGGCGCTGGAACGGCGCGGGGATCAGCGAGGTCAGGCCGGTGGCAAAGGCGAGCAGGACGCCCGGCAGGTCGGCGGTGCGCCAATCACCGGCCATGTACGCCTCTCCGAAGCCGATCTTGCCGTCGCGTCCCAGCCGGTCGAAGAAGCGCTCGGAGGTGATCTCCATCCGCGGCGCGCCCGGGTTGCAGCGAAGCAGGTCGCCGTCCGGCCCGATCACCTCGAGCTGCTCGAGCCGCGACACGGCCCGCTCGAAGAGGGCGCGTGCGATGCGGGAGCGGACCGGCGCGCGGCGCGGCGGCGCCGCTGCGAGCGTCAGCCCACCCATCGCTGCGGGATGTGAGCGGGACGGGGAACGCGCGGCACGCGCCGCAGCCAGAGCTTGACGCCGTGGTAGCGGATGAGCGCGCTCACGCGGGCGGTCATCAGTGGGTAGCGGCCGGCCATCCGCAGCAGGCTGGCGGTGGTCAGGTCGCGGCGGTGGCCGGTGAGCGACGCCTGGAACACGCGGCGGCCGCCCTGGATCAGCTCCATCTGGACAGATAGCCGCTCGCCCGGCGCCGAGAACGCCATCCGGTAGCTGCCGTCCACGCTCAGGAATGGCGACACGTAGAACTCCTTATCCGCTTCGGCCCGGCCGCGATCACCCGGCTCGAGCACGTAGCAGTGCCGCTCGCCGTAGGTGTTGTGCACCTCGGCAACGATGCACCGCAGCTCTCCGCCTGCATCGTGGCACCAGAAGACGGAGAGCGGGTTGAAGACGTGGCCAAACGCGCGCGCGTTGGCCAGCATCAGCACACGGCCGCCTGCCAGGTCGATGCCGTGCCCGGCGAGGAGGGCGTCGACGTTCTCGCGGATCGTCCGCGCGGGATCCCCGAGGTGGTCACGGCCGCGGATGCGGCCGAGCGGCGCGAGCAGGGCGGGCAGCCGCGGTAGGCGGTCGAGGTCGACCAGCCACATGTAGACGCCGTAGCGGAACAGGTAGGGCGCCGCCTCGCTCCCCCGCGGGCGCGTGTGCATCACCTGGCCCTCGTAGAGCGCGGCGCCGGCGCCCTGGCTCACCAGGCACACCCCAGGGCAAGCGCCGCGCGCACGCCGGAGACGCAGCCGTCCTCGTGGAAGCCCCAGCCGTGGTACGCGCCGCAGTAGGCGGTGTTGTGCACGCCCGACAGAGTGGGGAGGCGGCGCTGCGCCTCGAGCGAGTCCAGCGTGTAGATCGGGTGCTCGTAGACCATCCGCGAGATCTCGGTGCCCGGCGTGATGCGGGCGCTCTGGTTCAGTGTGACGCAGTACTCGGTCGGCTCGTCGAGCGCCTGCAGACGGTTGAGATGGTAGGTCACGGCGACCATCGGACGGGTCGTGGAGCAGGCCTCGAGCAGGTAGTTCCAGGATGCCCGCGCGCCGGGCGAGCGGGGCAGCAGCGAGCCGTCGGTGTGCAGCACGGTCTCGTTGGCCGAGTAGCTGAAGCTGCCGAGCACCCGCTGCTCGGCGGGTGTCGGATCGGCCAGCAGCCGCAGCGCCTGGTCGGGGTGCGTGGCGAGCACGACCCGGTCGAATCGCTTCGCGGCTCCGGTCACGTCGGTGACGGTGACGCCGTCTGCGTCGCGCTCGATGGCGGTCACGCCGGTCTCGGCCAGGGCGTGCGCGAGCTGGGAGACCACCGCGTTGACGTAGACGCGGCTGCCGCCCGTCACGGTCTTCCACGCCGGCGAGTGCTTCACGGTCAGCATGCCGTGGTTGGCAAAGAAGCGGATCAGGTACCGCGCCGGGAACTCCCTCATCTGGCCGGCCGCGCACGACCAGATCGCCCCCGTCAGCGGCAGCATGTAGTGGTCGTGGAAGTAGGGCGAGTAGCGGCCGCGGTCGAGGAACTCGCCGAGCGTCATGCGGTCAGCCTCCGCGTCCCGGAGCAGCGTGCGGGCGTGGTGGTGGAACCGCTTCACCTCCACCAGCATGCGCAGGTACTCGGGCTGCATCAGCTTGCGGGGCGTGGCGGCCACGCCCGCCAGCCCCCGGGCGCCTGCGTACTCGAGCCCGCATTGCTCGCAGCGCACGCCGAACGACATGTCGCTGCTCTGCGTGGAGACCCCGAGCTCGCGAAACAGCCGCAGCAGGTGCGGATACGTTCGCTCGTTGTGGACGATGAAGCCCGTGTCGAGACCGACCTCGCCGGCCGCGCCGGGCACGGCGACGGTGTTCGCGTGGCCACCGAACCGGCCGTCCTTCTCATACAGCGTCACGTGATGGCGGCGCGAGATCACGTACGCCGCCGTCAGGCCGGATACGCCGCTGCCGACCACGGCGACCCGCATCAGCCCCGTGCTCCCAGCATCGAGAGCGCCGTCACGGCGGCCCAGCCCAGGGCGATCGCGGTCACCTTGCGGCGGGCGCGCGCCGTCGGGAGCAGCCGGCCGAATGCCAACGCGTCGCCGGTGTCGAGCGCCACACGGGCGCTGAGCGCCCCCAGCAGCACGCCGCCCGCGGGCGCGACGACGATGGCAGCCCCCGACACGAGGTCGCGTATGCCCACGATCGCCGACAGCAGGTGGACGCCGCTGCGGGCGTCGTCCGGCGACGCCAGATCCCCGTGCCGGGCGATCACGTCGGGGCGAACGAGTGCGGACACGCCGTAGATCGCGGTCAGCACGCCCACGAGCCTGGGGAACCAGATCACAGCGACACCCTGCAGGCGTCGGCGGCTGGAAGGGAGAAGGCGCGGGTGAGCCCCTCGTCCCACGAGCCGATCCCGAGCGCGGGCAGGACGGTCCGACGGACGAGCCGCTGCCAGGCGCCGATCCGCTCCAGCATCGCGTGCCCCGAGCGCGCCACCTCGAACCGGCAGAGCCGATCGGTGACGTCGCGCGCCGCCAGCGCGTACGCGAGCGAGCCGGCCGGGCTGGTCACGCGGTCGCGGGTGCCGTGCGCGATCACCACCGTGCGCCCCTCCAGCTGCCTCACCGGCTCCCCGGGCGGAAGCCATGGCGCGAGGGCGGCCACCGCACGGACATGCGCGCCCCCGGCCGCCCGCAGGACCGACCGGCCGCCCATGGAGTGGCCGACGAGGCAGACCGGCACATCGCCGTGGCGCTCGGCGATCTCGGCCAGCGCCCACTCGACGTCACGGACGGGGTCGCCGTCGTTGTAGCCGCGCACGCGGTAGCGGAGCTGGCAGGTCGCGAGCCCGGAGCGGCGGCCGGCCCGGTGCAGGTCGAGCAGAAAGGGGTACATCCGCAGCGCGGTCGGCTGCACGGCTCCCGTCGGCCTGGTGCTCCTGCTGCGGCCGCCGTGTGCCAGCAGCGCGACGCAGCGGACGTCGCCGCCTGGTTGCAGCGTCAGCAGTGCCGGCTCGGCGCCGGATCTTGTCGTCACGGTCGCGGTGATGCTATCGATTCGGCCGAGGGGCGAAAACGGTTCGCCGTCAATCGCCCTGCGGGGGGTGGCGGGACGGCGGGTTTGTTCGTACGGTTGGAGGGCATCAACCGACCGCAATGACCCCCGACTCTGATCCGGCTTCCGAGCCGCTCCTGCTGCCCACGCTGATCCGGGCCCACCGTGACAACGCGGCAGGGGACGGCAGCATCACGCGCATCGTGCGCGGGCTGATGCGTTCGCCCGTGACCGACGCGGAGCGCGCCGGTGAGCGGCTGCGGGTGTTCGGGTGGGAGCTTCCGGCCGACCCGGGCCGGCTGCGCTGGTGCTACCGGGTGGTGGGGGAGGAGACGGGCCGCACCCACGTCACCTTCACCCTGTCGGTGCCCGGGGCGACCAGCGATCTGCCCTGCCGCGTGCTCGGCTTGCAGCTGCAGATCACGCTGAACGGGGTGGAGGCGACGGCGCCCGAGGAGCTCGACGCCTACGTCGAGCTGGCCGAGGCCGCGCGCGGAGCACGCTAGCCCGCGCGCCGGGCTGAGCCCGGCGCGGGCGGTCTCAAGGTCGGCCCCGCGACACGTCACACCGGCGTGCGGAACTCGAGCGACCGCGAGATCGGGTCGGCGCGGACGAGCTGCGCCTCGACAGCGTCTCCGGGCGTCGGCGGCGGGTCGGCGTGCATCCGGGCACGCACCGGTGGGTCGGCGATGCGGATCACGGTTCCCCTGCGGTCGTTCTCCATCGCCACGGCTGCGAACGTCTCGCCGACGCGCCCCTCGAGCAGCCGCGCCTCCATGTCGTCCACGACCGCCGCCTCGACCCGAGCCGAGCGGCCGCCCGCCTCGGCCATCACGTCGGGCAGCTTCTGCAGCGCCTCCC
>DASQYY010000139.1:0-5037 GCA_035638975.1 Gaiellales bacterium | reverse complement strand
GGCCGCACCTACCAGTTCTACTTCAACGGCTCGCACATCCACATGGTCGCGTTCATCCAGAACGGCACGGCCTACTGGGTGCAGAACACGCTCATCGACGACGTGTCCAACGCGGACATGATCGCCATCGCGCGGTCGCTGAAGCCCGTCCGTTGACGGCCGCTGCTGACAGCGCTGTCGGCGTCATCGGCGTGGGCTACGTCGGGCTGGTGACGGCCGCCTGCTTCGCCGACCTCGGTCACACCGTTGTCTGTCGCGACATCAACCCCCAGCGGGTCGCGGACCTGCAGGCGGGGAAGGTGCCGATCTACGAGCCGGGCGTCGATCGGCTGCTGGAGCGAAACCGCGACCGCCTCACGTTCACCGAGGACATGGCGGACGTGTTCGACCGCTGCCGGGTCGTCTTCGTCTGCGTCGACACCCCCCCGATGCACTCAGGCGACGCCGACCTGTCTCGCGTCAACCGCGTCATCGATGAGCTTCCCGACACGACCGAGCGGTTCGTGCTGGTGATGAAGAGCACCGTGCCGGTGGGCACGGGCGACAAGGTGCGCACCGAGCTCGAGGCGCGGGGGCTTCAGCACGTCGGGTACGTGTCGAACCCGGAGTTCCTGCGTGAGGGGCGGGCCGTCGCCGACTTCATGGAGCCCGACCGGATCGTCATCGGCGCGTTCGCCAAGGAGGACGGAGCTGCCGTGGAGGCGCTCTACGTCGACCTCGACGCGACGGTGGTCCGCACGGACACCGCCAGCGCTGAGATGATCAAGTATGCGTCGAACGCCTTCCTGGCGACCAAGATCTCCTTCATCAACGAAATCGCGAACGTGTGCGAGGAGGTGGGAGCGGACGTGTCCGTCGTAGCGCATGCCATGGGCCTGGACGAGCGAATCGGTACGCACTTCCTGCGTCCCGGGGTCGGGTACGGCGGCAGCTGCCTGGCCGGCAGCGAGTACGTCACCGTGCGATTCAGCGATGCTGTCGAGGAGATCACGCTGGAGGAGCTGCACCGCCGCCTCGGCGGCGGGGGGCTGATCCATCCACAGGGGCTTCAGGCGCTGGCCTGGCGCGTGGGCGAGGACTCGCCCGAGTTCCTGACGGTGGAGAAGATGACCGCGCGCGCGTACGACGGCGAGGCGGTGCGCGTGTACGTGGACGAGGTGACGGGGGTGACCGCGACCGCGGACCATCCGTTCGTCGTGCTGGACGGTGAACCGTCCGTGCGGCCTGCCTCCGAGCTCGGCGTGGGGACGCTGGTCCCGCGGCTGCTGAGCGACGGCCCGCCGCCGATCAACCCCCTGCCCGGCATCACCGGCGCAACGCCCGCACCGCCGCAACCGGCCGTGCTGCGGGTGGCGTGGGAGCCCGTGTCGCGGCTCGAGTCGCGGACGCTGAACGCCACCGTGTACTCGCTCGAGATCCCCGAGGCGGGGACGTTCGTCACCACCGGCGGCGTGATCGTCCACAACTGCTTCCCCAAGGACGTGCAGGCGCTCAAGCAGCTTGCCGGTAACTCCGGCTACCACTTCCAGCTGCTGACCTCGGTGATCGAGGTCAACGAGCTCCAGAAGCGGCGGCTCGTGGGCAAGCTCGAGCGCCATCTCGGCCCCCTGCGCGGGCGCAGGATCGCCATGCTCGGCCTGGCATTCAAGGCGAACACGGACGACATGCGGGAGGCGTCGAGCCTCGTGCTGTCGGCGAGGCTGCTGGCCGAGGGCGCGAAGGTGGTGGCGTATGACCCGGTCGCGATGGAGACGGCCGGCGCGCTGCTTGGCGACCGGGTTCAGCTGGCCGAGTCGATGATGGAGGCGGTGACCGGCGCCGACGCGGCGGTGATCGTGACCGAGTGGGGCGAGTTCCGCTCGCTCGCCTCACCGTCGGTGCGCGAGGCCATGGCGACCCCGCTGATCGTGGACGGGCGGAACCTGCTCGATCCCGGCCAGGCACGGGGCGCAGGCTTCCTCTACGAGTCCGTCGGAAGGCCCAGCGTGGGGCCCATTTGATAGCCGTCCTGCTCGTCGGCGGCGAGGGCACGCGCCTGCGCCCGCTCACCGAGTGGCTTCCAAAGCCGATGCTGCCGATCGCGAACCGGCCGTTCCTCGAGCACCAGATCGAGCATCTGCGCTCCCACGGGATCGAGGACGTGATCCTCTCCTGCGGCTACCTGCCCGGCCCGATCCGCGAGCACTTCGGCGACCGCCTCCGCTATGCCGTGGAGCCCGCGCCCCTGGGCACCGGCGGCGCCATCCGCTTCTCGGCCGAGGGCGTCGACGAGACCTTCCTGGTCGGCAACGGCGACGTGCTCACCGACCTCGACATCGGCGCGCTGGTCGAGCAGCACCGCGACCGCGGCGCTGCGGCCACGATCGCCCTGCACCGGGTGGACGATCCGAGCGCCTACGGCCTTGTCCGCACCGAGCCGGATGGCCGGGTGACGGCCTTCGTCGAGAAGCCCCCGCCCGGCGAGGCCGACGTGGACACCATCAACGCGGGCACCTACGTGCTCGAGCCGCGTGTGCTGGAGCTGATCGAGCCCGGCCGGGCGGTGTCGGTGGAGCGCGAGGTGTTCCCACGGCTGATCGGCGACGGCCTCTACGCGCGCGTCGATGCCGGTCGGTGGCGGGACATCGGCACCCCGGACAGCTACCTGGCTGCGAACCTGGAGCGGATGCCCGCGGGTGGCCTGGTCGACGCGTCCGCGCGGGTCGAGCCCGCGGCCGACGTGACCGACTCGGTGATCGGGCCGCGCGCGCGGATCGGCGAGGGAGCGCGGATCCACCGGTCGGTGGTGCTTCCGGATGCGGTCGTGCCCCCGGGGTCGGCGTTCGAGCATGCGGTGGTCGGCCGCGACGGGAGGGCGGTGTGGTAGACGGCGGGGGGATGCTGCAGGCGATCGAGGGCATGGCCGCGCAGCTGCTGGAGGGAGACCGGATCGGCGCCGCTGCCGGCGCCGGCCTGCCGGAGCCGGCGGCTGTGGTGATCGCCGGGATGGGGGGCTCGGCGATGAGCGGGGAGCTGCTGCGCGCGCTGGTGATGGCCGATGCGCCGGTGCCGGTCACGCGCGTTCGCGGCTTCGGCATCCCCACATGGGCCGGCCCGGGCACGCTGGTCGTCTGCTCGAGCTACTCGGGGGATACCGCCGAGACGCTGGCGTGCGCGGAGCAGGCCCGGCGGCAGGGCGCTGCCCTGCTCTGCATCGGGATGGGCGGCCGGCTGGAGGAGCTGGCGGCGGAATGGGGTGCGCCGTTTGCACGGGTGCCCGGCGGCCTGCCCCCGCGCGCCGCGCTCGGGTACCTGTTCGGCACGATGGCCGGCGCGTTTGCGGCCTGCGGGCTGGCTCGCTCCGGCATCGCCGCTGAGTGTGCCGACGGGGTGCGGGCCGTGGACCGGGCGCAGGCCGAGGATCTCGGGCGGCGGCTGGCCGGGACGGTGCCGCTGGTGTACGGCGCCGGGCCGCTCGCGGCCGTCGCCTACCGCTGGAAGACCCAGCTCAACGAGAACGCGAAGATGCACGCGTTCAGCCACGCGTTCCCCGAGCTCGATCACAACGAGATCGAGGGCTGGGACGGTGCGCCGGACGGCATGTTCGCGGCGGTGCTGCTGCGCGACGGCGGTGAGGGCCTCGATGTGGCCCGCCTGATGGATGTCACCGCGGAGCTGATCGGCGGTGACGCCGCCTTCGTGGAGCAGGTGCACGGCCGGGGCGATACACCCGCGGCGCGGGCCTTCTCGATGGTCGCCCACGGCGACTGGGTGAGCTACCACGCGGCGCTGGCGCGAGGCGTCGACCCGTCGCCGGTGGAGCGCATCGATGCGCTGAAGCGGCGGCTGGCAGGCGGCTGAGACCGAGTCCCACTCGACGACATATCGCACGCGCGGTAGATAGCGTCCGGCGGCGCCCTCGTCGGGCGGAGCCTGCTGGTCGCATGGTTGCGCAGGCGACGCGCCGCCGCGAAGGAGAGGCTAGAGTTGCCGCGCGATGAGCACCACGACGCCCAGCGACGTTCGCGATCTCGCCCTGGCGCCTGAGGGCGTCCGCCGCATCGAATGGGCCGACCGGCAGATGCCGGTGCTGGCCCTTATCCGCGAGCGGTTCGCGACGGAGCGCCCTCTCGACGGCCTCCGCGTGGCCGCCTGCCTGCACGTCACCAGTGAGACCGCGAACCTGATGCGCACGCTCAAGGCGGGCGGGGCTGACGTGGTGCTGTGCGCCTCCAATCCGCTGTCGACGCAGGACGACGTCGCGGCCGGCCTGGTGGCCGAGTACGGCATCTCCGTGTTCGCCCGCAACGGCGAGGACAACGACACCTACTACTCGCACATCGAGGCCGCCGTCGATCATCACCCGCACCTGACGATGGACGACGGCGCCGACGTGATCGGGGTACTGCACGCACGGCGGCCAGAGCAGCTGTCCGAGATCCTGGCCGGGACGGAGGAGACCACGACCGGCGTCATCAGGCTGAAGGCGATGGAGGCCGACGGCACCCTCGGCTTCCCGATCGTCGCCGTCAACGAGGCCAACACCAAGCATCTCTTCGACAACCGATACGGCGTCGGCCAGTCGACGCTCGACGGCATCATCCGCGCCACCAACGTCCTGCTCGCCGGCCGCACCTTCGTCATCGGCGGCTACGGATGGAGCGGGCGCGGCCTGGCCGAGCGGGCGCGGGGCATGGGCGCCCACGTGGTCGTCGTCGAGGTCGACCCGCTGCGCGCGCTGCAGGCCGTCATGGACGGCTTCCGGGTATCCACGATGGCCGAGGCGGCCCGCGCAGGCGACATCTTCTGCACCGCCACCGGCGACAAGAACGTGATCCGCCGCGAGCACTTCGAGGTGATGAAGGACGGCGCGATCCTCTCCAACACCGGCCACTTCAACGTCGAGATCGAGATCCCCGCGCTGCAGGAGCTGGCCGTGGAGGTCTCGGTCGTGCGCCAGTTCGTCGAGCAGTTCGAGATGGAGGACGGCCGCAGGCTGTTCCTGCTCGCGGAGGGCCGGCTGGTCAACCTGGCGGCCGCCGAGGGCCACCCGGCGGC
>DASQYY010000138.1:0-21960 GCA_035638975.1 Gaiellales bacterium | reverse complement strand
CCGCTCGGCGAGGGAGGGTGCGCGCATGCGGGAGGGCCGCGGCCTGCCGGCCGGGCAGGCGTCGGCCGCCTCGGAGGTGGAGGCCCGGCTCTCGGCCCCGGAGACGGCCGAGCCGGCGCTCACCGATCTCGCCGTCGCGGCACAGCAGGGCGAGCCGGGCGCCCGTGAGCGGCTGGTCGAGCAGGCGCTCCCGCTGATCCAGCGGTATGCGGCGCGGTACGCCGGGCGTGACCTTGAGCGCGCCGACCTCATCCAGGAGGGCGTGGTCGGCGTGCTGCGGGCGCTGCGGCGGTTCGACCGCGACCGCGGCGTGCCGTTCACCGCCTACGCGGCATGGTGGCTGCGCCAGGCGATGCAGCAGGCGATCGCCGAGCACGCGCGGGCGGTGCGGCTGCCGACGCACGTGCTCTGGGACGTCCACGCGCTGAAGGAGGCGCGCGGCGCCATCGCCCAGCGGGAGGGGCGGGACGCGACGACCGCCGAGCTGGAGCGGGAGCTGGGGTGGGGGCGCGGCCGCTACGAGGACGTCAGCAGAGCGGAACGGCCGGCCCTGTCGCTCGACGCTCCGTACGCCGGGGACGAGGCCGAGGTCGACTCCCTGGGTGACCTGCTGGCCGATCCCCTGTCGGAGCAGGGGTTCGCCGACGTGCTCGACGAGGCCACTGCGCCGGCGGTGCGGGCGCTGCTCTCGACGCTGTCAGAGCGCGAGCGGCAGGTGCTCGCCTGGCGGTTCGGCGAGGGCGTCGACGAGCCGCTGACGCTGCAGCAGGTGGGCAGGCGGCTGGGGGTGTCCGCCGAGCGGGTGCGCCAGATCGAGAACCGTGCGCTGGCCAAGCTGCAGACCGCCGCACTGTCCGGGGGCTGAAACCCGGCCGTGGGCGCTTACCCCTCCCAGCAGATGACCATCCATACCGGAGGGAGGTTTCCGATGATGCGATTGAAGGGCGATCCGCTGCTGGCCGAGCTGCAGTCGCTGAGCGAGGACGTCGACCGGGCGTTCGGTCGGATGCTTGCCGCGCCGGGGGCCGGGGCGGCGGGCTGGATGCCGCCGGCTGACATCTACGAGACCGACGACGACGTCGTCATCGAGCTGGACGCGCCGGGCGTGCACTCCGAGAATCTCACGGTCGAGGCGCTCGACGGGCAGCTCGTCATCGCCGGCGAGCGACAGCCGTCCGACCGGGCGACGCGTCGGTTCCGGGCGGAGCGCTGGAGCGGGAAGTTCGTCCGCACCTTCGCGCTGCAGCAGGGGCTGAGCACGGACGAGATCCGCGCCGACTATCACGACGGCGTTCTGACAGTGCGGTTGCGCAAGCCGGAGGAGACGAAGCCCAAGCGCATCTCCATCCAGCACGACCGCAAGCAGATCACCGAGAAGAGCTGAACCAGGGCTTCCGGCGGCGGTCGCGGTGTCGCGCGGTGCTCCCCGTGACGGGAGCTGATGACTTCGACACGACGCGGCCGCCGCGCCGGATCACCCTGCCGCCACGCTACCGGTAGATCTCGGTCACGTCGGCCGAACGCGAGGCGTCGCGCTGCGCGACGCCCGAGCGAACCGCGGCGTCGGCGACGGCCGCCGCCACCTGCTCCACCACGGACTTGTTGAAGACGCTCGGGATGACGTACTCCTCGCTCAGCTCGTCGTCCGTGATCACCGAGGCGATGGCGCGCGCCGCGGCGAGGTTCATCTCCTCGTTGATCGTGGTCGCATGGGCGTTGAGCGCGCCGCGGAACATGCCGGGGAAGCAGAGGACGTTGTTGACCTGGTTGGGGTAGTCCGACCGTCCCGTCGCGATCACGCGCACGTCGCCCTGGATCTCCTCCGGCGGCACCTCCGGCTCCGGGTTGGCCATGGCGAAGACGATCGCGTCCGGGGCCATCGTGCGGACGGCGTCGGGGCTGACCGCGCCCGGGCCGGACAGCCCGATGAAGACGTCGGCTCCGGCGAGCGCCTCGTCCGCGGTGCCGTTGAACCCGCGCGGGTTGGTGTGCTTCGCGTACCACTTGCGGATCCCGGTGAGGCCCTTCTTGCCCGCATAGAGGGCGCCGTCGCGGTCGCAGCCGACGATGTCGGTCACGCCGGCGCGGAGCAGGAGCTTGCTCACCGCCACCCCGGCGGCGCCGACGCCGACGAGCACCACCCGCAACTCCTCGAGCGGCTTTCCGACCAGCTTGGCGGCGTTGATCAGGCCGGCCAGCACCACCACCGCCGTGCCGTGCTGGTCGTCATGGAAGACGGGGATGTCGAGCTCCTGCCGCAGGCGCCCCTCGATCTCGAAGCACCGCGGCGCGGCGATGTCCTCGAGGTTGATCCCGCCGAAGCCGGGCGCGAGCGCCTTCACGATCGTGATGATCTCGTCGGTGTCCTTGGTGTTGAGGGCGATCGGCCAGGCGTCGATGCCGGCGAACTCCTTGAACAGCATCGCCTTTCCCTCCATCACCGGCATCGCCGCCTCCGGCCCGATGTCGCCGAGCCCGAGCACTGCCGTGCCGTCCGTCACCACCGCGACGGTGTTCTGCTTGATGGTGAGCGAGCGGACCTTCTCGCGGTCGCTCGCGATCGCCAGGCAGACGCGGGCGACGCCAGGCGTGTACGCCATCGAGAGGTCGTCGCGGGTCTTCACCGGCACCTTGTTGTGCACCTCGATCTTGCCGCCCAGGTGCATGAGGAAGGTGCGGTCGCTGACGTTGACGAGATGGACACCGGGAACACCGCGCACGGCGTCGACGATCCGCTGCCCGTGCTCGGCGTCCGAGGCGGAGCAGGTGATGTCGCGCACCGTGTACTCCTTGCTCACGCGCACGAGGTCGATGGCGCCCATATCGCCCGCCGCCTCGGCCACCGCGGCCGCGACCAGCGCGAACGAGCCGGGCTCGCTCGGGATCTCGACGCGCATGGTCAGGCTGTAGCTGGCGGACGGGTTTCGTGCCATGGCGAGAAGCGTACCGAGGGCCGCCCGGCGGCGTCGCGCGGCCTACGGTACGCTCGCGGCCGTGCTGCTGCACCATCGGATCGAGGGTCAGGGCAGCCCGGTCGTCCTCATCCACGCCGGGATTGCCGACAGCCGGATGTGGGATCCCCAGTGGGACGCGTTCACGGCGCGGCACCGCACGCTCCGATACGACATGCGCGAGTTCGGGGAGTCCGGGCCGCCCGGTGGGCCGTTCGCGCACGGCAGCGACCTGATCGGGCTGATTGAGCAGCTGAAGATGGGGCCGGCGGCGCTGGTGGGAGCCTCGCTGGGCGGGCGCGTGGCGACGGAGGTAGCGATCGCCCGGCCGGATCTCGTGCGCGCCCTGGTGCTCGTCGGCCCGGGGCTTCCGGCGACCGGCTGGTCGGAGGACGTCCGCGGGTACGGCGAGGAGGAGGAGCGGCTCCTGAGGGCCGGTGACCTCGACGGTGCGGCCGATCTCACCGTGCGGTTCTGGGTGGACGGGGTCGGCCGCGAGCCGGAGGAGGTCGACCCGGCCGTCCGCGACGCGGTGCGGAGGATGCAGCTGCGCGCGTACCCGCACATGAAGGACGCCGATCCGGACGGGGAGCAGCCGACCGTAGAGGGCGTGGCGTCGAGGGTGGGGGAGATCAGCATGCCGACGCTGCTGATCGTGGGCGACCATGACCGGCCGGACATCGTGCGGACGGTGGAGTGGCTCGCGCAGGAGGTCCCCGGCGCTCAGCTCGAGCGGATGCCGGGGACGGCGCACCTGCCGAGCATGGAACAGCCCGAGCGATTCACGGAGCTGGTGCTCGGGTTCCTCGAGCGCGCCTGATCCCGGCACCATCCGTCACAGATTCGACACGAGCCGTCACGGATCGGTCACCGAACGCCCGGTGAACCAAAGGTGCCTGGCACTCTTGGTTCACCCGCCGCGGGGTGATCCTCCGGCTGAGCCGAGTCCGGCGCAGAGGTCGGTGACGGAAAAGTGCCTGGCACTTTTCCGTCACCCCGCGGGGTTCCAGACGAGCGGCCCGGAGATGCGGTCGAATACCGTCGAGGTCTGCAGCCGCGCTGGGCCGTTTCCCGAATCCGGCGCCAGCACGTCCAGCACGTCCGGCCCGCCGGTGGCCGAGCGCGTGACGATCGCGATCAGCCGCCCGTCAGGCGACCAGGCAGGCCCGGCCAGCGGTTCGGTCGCAGTGATGCGCGTTGCCCGGGAACTGGGGCCGTCCATCAGGAACAGGCCATCCGCCGTCGAGACGGCAAGCCTGTGACCGTCCGGCGCCCAAACGGCAGACCTGACGCTGTCAGGCAGCCCGGTGGCTGGAAGCGGCAGCGGCGGGCCGTGTCCCGTCCACCACCAGGCCGATCCCCTCGTTCCCTCCCGCCGCACCATCGCCAGCGCGTTGCTGCCGGGCGCCCAGTCCGGCCGGGACACATCGTGGCACGGACGCTCGCGTCCGCACGGGCTCATGATCCGCGGCAGCACGCCTCGTGGCTGCTCGATCGCGATCCCGCTTCCGCCCGGCGTCGCGTAGGTCACTGCCAGCCGGCTGCCGTCGGCAGACCACGCCAGGCCGCCGGTGGCCGCCTGGCCCGACGGCACCTGCTCACCCAGCGGCCGCACCACCTCGCCGTCGCGACCGAGGATGCTCACCTTGCCGTCCCACTCGACCGCGATGTAGCGCCCATCCGGCGACCAGGCCGCATCCTGCATCGTCGTCGCCCGCCACAGCGGCCGCTGCCGTCCCGTCGACAGGCTGAGCGCGTCCAGCGCCTCGGCGCCGCCGATGTCGCCGGTGGGATAGATGATCAGCAGCTCGCTCCCGTCCGGTGACCATGACACGACTCGCCCGGATCCATGGCCGACCGGGGTGACGGTGCCGTTGCGGCGCAGGGCGAACACCGCGGAGTTCGGCGAGGTGCGGGTCTGTGCCGTGAACGCGAGCAGCGCGGGCGACGGCCGTGCGCCGGCCGCCCGGGGCGCGGGCGACCCGCCCCCGCCCACGAGCACCGCGGCGGCGACCGCGGCGCAGATCACGGCGATCGCGAGTCGCGGCGCCACGGTGCGATGGTACCGCCCTCGTGCGCTGTGGCCGTCGGCCGCGATCCACTACGCTTGCCCGGTGGCGACCGCGAAGCAGACCAAGCCGTCCGAGCTGGATCTGGACGATGCACCGGCCCGCACCTGCGACGTCTTCCTGATCGACGGCAACGGCCTGGCGTACCGCGCCTTCCACGCGCTCCCCGAGGAGCTCCAGACGGCCGAGGGGCAGCCCACCAACGCGCTGCTCGGCATGGCCAACATGCTGATGAAGATGCTCGCCGACTACCGCCCGGCCACCGTGCTGGTCGCCTGGGACGAGCGCCCGACCAAGCGGCTCGAGCTCGACCCCGAGTACAAGGCGCACCGCAAGCCGACGCCGCCGCTGCTGCAGGCGCAGCGCCCGTACTTCGCCCCGCTGGTCGAGGCGTTCGGCTACCGCAACATCCGCGTGGAGGGGATGGAGGCCGACGACGTGATCGGCACGCTGTCGGCCAAGGCGGAGGAGGACGGCCGCCGCGTGTGTGTGGTGTCCACCGACCGCGACGCCTTCCAGCTGGCCTCAGACAGCGTCTGCATCATGATGACGCCGCGCGGCGTCTCGGACGTGGTCGTCTACACGCCGGAGCGGATCCGCCAGCGCTACGGCATCGGCCCGGCCCAGATCCCCGACTTCATCGGCCTCAAGGGCGACACCTCGGACAACATCAAGGGCGTCCCCGGCATCGGCGAGAAGACGGCCGCCGACCTGCTCGTCCAGTTCGACACGCTCGAGGGCATCTACGACCACCTCGACGAGGTGCCGGGCGACAAGCGCCGCCAGGCGCTGCGGGACAACCACGACGAGGCGGTGAAGAGCAAGCACCTGGCGACGATCGACCGCAACCTCGACATCGACGTGGACTTCACCGCGCTGGTCGCCGAGCAGCCGGACCGCTCGACGATGAAGGAGCTGTTCCGCAAGCTCGAGTTCCGGGGCCTGCTGAAGCGGGTGGACGAGCTGGAGGAGGTGATCCCGGCCGCGCCCGGCGCACCGCTCGAGCGGACAGACATGGCCTGGCGCGAGGGGACGCTGGACGACATCTCGGCGCTGCCCTATGAGCTCGCCGTGTCGGTGCGCGACGATCGCGCGGCGGTCGCCTCTGAGGCGCGCGACGTGCTGGTCGCGCCCGTCCCCGACCAGGCGGCGCTGGCACGGGCGCTTGACCGTCACCGCGTCATCACCCACGGCGAGCACATCCCGGGCCTGCTCCCGGGAGGCGACACGCAGATCGCCGCATACCTGCTCGATCCCGGCCGCTCGGGGTACGAGATCGCCGACCTCGCCGAGGAGCAGGGCGTCGCGCCCGCCGTTCAGGCCGACCCGGAGACAGCCGAGCTGGTCGCGGCGGCCGGCACGCAGCTGGCGATCCACTCCGGCCTCGAGGAGCGCATCGCAGCCCGCGAGATGACATCGCTCTACACGGACATCGAGCTGCCGCTCGTCCCGGTGCTCGCGGAGATGGAGCGCTGCGGCGTGCAGGTCGACAGCTACCGGCTCGCCGAGATCGCCGCCAAGCTGCGCGACCAGGTGGACGAGCTGGAGCAGCGGGCTTACGAGCTGGCCGGAGGGCCGTTCACCATCGGCTCCCCCAAGCAGCTGGGCGAGGTGCTGTTCGACCGCCTCGGGCTTCCCGCTGACCGGAAGGGCAAGACGGGCTACTCGACCGACGCCCGGGTGCTGGCGAAGATCCGGCACCTGCATCCGATCGTGGACGTCGTCGAGTCCTGGCGCGAGCAGTCGAAGCTGCTCAGCACCTACCTGGATCCCCTGCCCGGCCTGGTGGGGGAGGATGGCCGGCTGCACACCTACTTCAGCCAGACCACCGCGGCCACGGGCAGGCTCAGCTCGATCCGCCCCAACCTCCAGAACATCCCGATCCGCACGCCGCTTGGCCGGGAGATCCGAAGCGCGTTCATCGCCTCACCCGGCTTCTGCATCGTGTCCGCCGACTACTCGCAGGTGGAGCTCCGCATCCTCGCCCACCTCTCCGGCGAGCCGGCCCTGCGCGAAGCCTTCGCACGCGGCGAGGACATCCACCGAGCGACGGCGGCGGAAGTGCTCGGCAAGCCGGCCGAGGAGCTGACGTCGACTGAGCGCAACCGCGCCAAGGCGGTCAACTTCGGGATCATCTACGGGATCAGCTCGTTCGGCCTGTCCGAGCAGCTGTCGATCCCGCGGGAGGAGGCGCAGACGTACATCGACGCCTACCTGGCGCGCTTCCCGCACGTCAACGAGTTCATGCGGGGCGTGATCGAGCGGGCCAAGGAGGACGGGTACGTGACCACGCTGTTCGGCCGGCGGCGCCCGATACCCGAACTGCGCGCGTCCAACTACCAGACGCGCAGCCTGGGCGAGCGGCTGGCCGTGAACACCGTGATGCAGGGCAGCGCGGCCGACATCATCAAGGTGGCGATGATCGGCTGTCACCGGCGCATGCGCGAGCAGGGGCTGCGATCGATGCTCGTCCTGCAGGTCCACGACGAGCTGGTGTTCGAGGCGGCGGAGGATGAGATGCCGGTGCTCCAGCCGTTGATCCGCGAAGAGATGGTCAGCGCCTATCCGCTCGACCCGCCGCTGGAGGTCGACATCGGGCAGGGTGCCACCTGGCTGGACGCGAAGTGACGGACTGGCTGCAGATCTCCGGCACCCTCTACGCGCTGCCGGCCCATCGCGGCGAGGAGCAGGGCAGCTACCTGTGGTTGGAGGCCGGGGAGCTGCGGGAGGCGATCGTGGCCGAGCTGTTCCTACCCGCGGTCGCCCCCGACCGGCTCGACAACGCGATGGGCATCGCCACCGGCACGGTGCAGGTGCACGGCGAGCATCGCACCGGCGACGTGCAGCTCGAGTTCGGCCGCGTTGGGCCGCAGGGCGGCGTGGTCTCGGCCGACGGCTCGCTGCTGCGCGCCGACGTCCGCTTCGAGCTGCGCCACCATCCGCGCGGCGGCGGCTTCTGCCCTCGGTGCGGAAGCCCGCTCGTGGTGCAGCCGATATCGGTGATCACGCCGCCCGACGGCGGCCTGATCGGATCGCCCGTGACCCGATGCGACACGTGTGGCGCCTCCTCCTGATCGCCGCGGCCGCGGCGCTCGCCGCCGCCTGCAGTGGCAACGGTGGGGCGGTCAGCAGCGAGCATGTGCCGGCCCGGTGCGCGGCCCGGTCGCGGCCGGCCACGCCGCTGCTGGTCAGCCTGCAGGTCCAGCCGACGGCCGCCCAGGCGGCCTGCATCGGCCGCACGTATCTCGACATCGTCGCGCCGGGCTGGCACGGCATCGCGCAGGACGTGCACGCGGCCGAGCCGACGGTGCAGGTGTGGGAGACCCGCTCGCTCCAGTACGGGTTCACACCGTGCGACGGCTGCGCGCAGCCCGGCCTCGACCTCGAGCAGGTGCGCGACCATCACCCGGACTGGATCCTGCACGACGCGGCCGGCGAGGAGGTGCATCCGCCCGACCATCCGACCTGGGTGATGTTCGACATCAGCAACTATGACTACCTCCAGGCGTGGGCCGAGGACGCCGAGAAGGATCTGACCGACGGCGGTTGGAACGGCGCGGTGCTGGTGGATGCGGGCAACGCGCCGGCCTGGGTCTCACCGCCGATCGACCCGGCCACCGGAGCGCCGATGACCGACCAGGCGCACGCCACCTACCTGGCGGAGGCGATGGCCACGGTGCGCGGCGGCCTGAAGACTCACGGGTTCTCGATGATCGCGGAGAACGGGCCGTTCACGGTCGTCGACGCCGCCCAGATCGGCAGCAGCGATGCGGTGTCGGTCGGCCGCGGGTTCGCGCTGCTGAAGGGCGAGGCCTGGGACACGCTCTACCGCTACTTCGAGGAGGCGCTCGACCGGCGGGTGGGGGCATGGGTGTGGGACGACGAGCGCGGGCTCACCCTCGAGCAGCGCGTGTACGGGCTGGCGTCGTACCTGCTGGTGTCGGGCCCCGCGTCCGCCTACGCCGTCGTGCCGGGCAACCGGACCCCGCTCTACGATCTCAACCCCGGCCTGCCCACGGCTCTCCCCGATAGGCGCGACGGTGCGGTGGTGCGGGCGTTCGACTCCGGTGCCGTCGCCGTGAACCCGGGCGAGGCGCCGGCGGTGATCCAGCTGCCCGGTGAGACGACGTCGTTCACGCTCCCGCCTGGCGGGGCCGTGATCGACGTCGGCGGCAAGCTCACCGCCAGCTACGGGACGTCCTAGAAACCGGCCGCCGGCCACCGGCGGCCGGCGCAAGGCCGCTCTGTATACTTTCTGCCGTGCGCTCGGGTGTCCGGGTGGATGCGCCGTGCGCTCACTCTCTCGCAAAGGACTGATCGCGTTTTTATGACATCAATCGACCAGCAGCACTCTGACCCGTCTGACACCTGGATGATCGAGGTGGACGGGCAGCTGGTGCCCGACTACGACCGCACGCTGAGCAACTTCAACGAGGGCGACGTGGTCAGCGGCACCGTCGTCCGCGTGGACAAGGACGAGATCCTCGTCGATATCGGATACAAGTCCGAGGGCGTCATCCCGATCTCAGAGCTCTCCATCCGGCGCTCCGTCAATCCGGAGGACGAGGTGGCGCTCGGCGACACGATCGACGCCCTGGTGCTCCAGAAGGAGGACGCCGACGGGCGCCTGATCCTCTCCAAGAAGCGTGCCCGCTTCGAGAAGGCGTGGCGGCGGATCGAGGCGGCAGCCGAGAGCGGCGAGCCGGTCGAGGGCCTGGTCATCGAGGTCGTCAAGGGCGGCCTGATCATCGACCTCGGAGTGCGCGGCTTCCTGCCCGCCTCGCTGGTCGACATCCGCCGCGTCCAGGATCTCGACGAGTACCGCGACCAGACGCTGCGCTGCAAGGTGATCGAGCTCAACCGCAGCCGCAACAATGTCGTGCTCTCGCGCCGTGCGGTGCTCGAGGAGGAGCGCCGTGAGCAGCGCCAGCAGATCCTCGACCGGCTCTCGCCCGGCACCGAGGTGGAGGGCGTGATCTCGAACATCGTCGACTTCGGCGCGTTCGTGGACCTCGACGGCATCGACGGCCTGATCCACATCTCCGAGCTGTCGTGGAGCCACGTCAACCATCCGTCCGAAGTGCTCGAGATCGGCCAGAAGGTGCGGGTGAAGGTGCTCGACGTCGACCGCGACCGCCAGCGCATCTCGCTCGGTCTCAAGCAGACCCAGACCGACCCGTGGCAGCGGGTGATCGACGAGACCCACCAGGGCGACGTCGTCGTCGGGCGGATCACCAAGGTGGTCACGTTCGGCGCCTTCGCCGAGATCCTGTCGGGCGTCGAGGGCTTGATCCACATCTCCGAGCTTGCCGACCATCACGTCGAGAACCCGCGCGATGTCGTCAACCAGGGCGACGAGGTCAACGTCAAGGTGATCGAGATCGACGCCGAGCGGCGCCGGCTGTCGCTGTCGCTGAAGCGGGTGGAGCCCGGTGAGACCGTGAAGCGGATCGAGATGGACGGGACGAGCACGGCGGTCGCCGACCACCCGGTGCCCGAGCTGGGCCTGTCGTCCGAGGTGTTCGCAGACGCCGAGCATGCTCCCGAGGAGCCGGCCGACGAGGCCGAGGCGGAGGAGACCGTCGCCGAGCCCGCGCCGGTCGACGCTGCCGCGGAGCCCGAGGCCACTGCGGAGGAGCCGGAGGCTTCGGCAGAGGAGCCGGAGGCGTCGGCGGAGGAGCCGGAGGCCGAGCAGCCTGAGGCTGAGGCGGACGCCGCGGAGCCCGAGGCTGCCGAGGCGCCGGCCGAGGACGCTGCAGCCGAGCCCGAAGAGGCGCTGGCCGAGGAGTAGCGGTGGCCCTGGTCGTCGGCCTCACCGGCGGCATCGGGTCGGGCAAGTCGGAGGCGCTTGCGGCCTTCGCCAGACACGGCGCCGTGACGCTGTCGAGCGACGAGATGGTGCGCGAGCTGTACCGGCGCGACGACGTCCGCCGGGCGGTGGCGGAGCACTTCGGCCCGGAGGCGCTCGACCCATCAGGCGCGGTCGACCGCGCGGCCATCGCTCGGCGGGTGTTCGCCGACGAGGCGGAACGGCGATGGCTCGAGGGGCTGCTCCTCCCGCTGCTGGCTGAGCGGTTCGCGGAGTGGAAGGCCGAGCGGCTTGCGGCAGGCGACCAGCTGCTGGTGCACGAGGCGCCCACCCTGTTCGAGGCGGGCATCGCCGACCGGTACGACATGGTCGTGCTGGTGACGGCGCCGGAAGATCTGCGTGAGTCCCGGCGCCCGGGTGCGGCCGAGCGGATGCGGCATCAGCTTCCGGAGGCGGAGAAGGCCGCCCGCTCAGACGTCGTGTACGAGAACACGGGCACGCTCGAGGAGCTCGACCGCTGGGTGGCCGGCCTGGTGGCGCGGCTGACGTGAAGCGGGCGGCGCTGCTGGTGCTGGCGCTCGTGTCCGCGGGCGCCGTCGCGTTCGGGATCCTGCAGCATGAGCAGCCGGACTGGTGGGTGCGGCTCATGTACCCGCTCGAATACCGGAGCATCGTGGTCGGCAACGCGCGGCTGTATCACCTGGATCCGGCGCTGGTTGCTGCCGTGGTCTACGAGGAGTCCCAGTTCGACGCGAACGCACGGAGCGGTGCCGGCGCGGTGGGCCTGATGCAGCTGCTGCCCGACACGGCACGGGGCATCGCGCTCCACACGGGCGGCGGAAACTTCCACCCGGCGACGGATCTGCTGAACCCGGATCTGAACGTGCGCTACGGGTGCTGGTACCTGCAGCACCTGCGGCAGAAGTACGCGGAATACCCGAACGGCGACGAGCTGGCCCTGGCGGCGTACAACGCCGGCCAGGCGAACGTGGACCGGTGGATCCAGGAGACGCCGCCGGGCGAGACGGTGCAGATCAGGTTCCCGGCGACGAGGGACTACGTCCACGAGGTGGAGCGCCTGCAGAAGCTCTACCGCCGGGCGTATCACAGCGAGCTGTACGGGGCATAGGGGTCAGGCTTCAGCCCGACCCCGGTTTGGGCCGTCGAGCGTCCGCGGGGGTCAGCCTGAAGGCAGACCCCGCGACCCGACCGTCGATCGCCCTACGTCGCCCTCGCCGCCACCACCGCCCGCCCCGCGACCCGGCTCGACCGCGTCACCGTGTACCCCGCCGCCAGCACCGCCGCCTCCAGCTCGAGCGGGGAGATCGGATGCAGGTCGACCTCGTGCACCCGCGACCCCTGCGAGTCCTCGATCTCCAGCGTGTAGACGACCAGGTCGGCGCCGCGGTAGGCGAACCGGCCTTCTACGCGCGCGACTGCGTCGTCCCGCCAGACGCCGCCCTTGATCCGCTCGCTGAAATCCCGGATCGCGATCATGAGCGCGCCGCCGTCGCGGGTGCAGCTGCGCAGCTGTTGCAGCGCTTGCGGTACCTGGTCTCGCTCGAGCATCGGCAGCGCGTTGCCAACCGAGATGACGGCGTCGTACCTCGCTCCGAGCGCCTCCGACAGGGTGAGCAGGCTTGCAGTTCGCAGCGTCACGTCGGGGAACCGGTCGCGCGCCCGCTGCACCATCGCCGGAGAGGCGTCGCACCCGGTCACGATCCATCCACCGCGCCGGGCGGCGTCGATGGAGAGCCCGGAGCCGCAGGTGGCATCGAGCAGCCGCCCCTGTGGCACGACGGGAAGGTGCCCGTTCATCATCTGGACGACCCGCTCCACCTGCGCGTCCCAGTCGGCGTAGATCAGGTCGTAGTCGGCCGCGACGGCCGCATCGTTCAGGTTTGCGGGCGGTGGCACGACCTCGCGACGATATCGGCGCTCTCGGACGGCGATTCACGAACGCCCGTTCGATACACTGCACCCATGCCCGAGATGCGCGTATCCGCCGCCTACCAGCCGACCGGCGACCAGCCGCGCGCGATCGCCGAGCTCGCCGAGGCGGTCAACCGAGGCGACCGCTTCCAGACGCTGCTGGGCGCGACCGGGACGGGAAAGACGCACACGGTCGCGCGCGTCGTCGAGCAGGTGCAGAAGCCGACGCTCGTGATCGCCCACAACAAGACGCTGGCGGCCCAGCTCTGCAACGAGTTCCGCGAGTACTTCCCGCACAACGCCGTCGAGTACTTCGTCAGCTATTACGGCTACTACCAGCCCGAGGCGTACCTTCCGACATCGGACACCTACATCGAGAAGGACTCCTCCATCAACGACGACATCGACCGGTTGCGCCACGCGGCCACCGCCGCGCTGTTCACCCGCAGGGACGTGCTGATCGTCGCATCGGTCTCCTGCATCTACGGCATGGGGTCGCCCGACCGCTACGAGCAGATGGTGCTCTTCCTGGCCGTCGGCGAGGAGCAACCGCGCGACCTGATGCTGCAGAAGCTGGTCGCCATCCAGTACGCACGCAACGACGTCGTGCTCGGCCGCGGCAAGTTCCGCGCGCGCGGCGACGTGATCGAGGTGCAGCCGGCAAACATGGAGACCGCCTACCGGATCTCGCTGTTCGGCGACGAGGTGGAGTCGATCGTGCACTTCGACCCGATCACCGGCGAGGTGCTGGCGAAGCTCGACCACCTGGCGATCTACCCGGCCACCCACTACGCGATGGAACGGGACGAGATCGAGCGTGCCGTCGGAGGCATCCAGGCCGAGCTGAACGAGCGCCTGCGTGAGCTCGAGGCGCAGGGAAAGATGCTCGAAGCACACCGGCTGCGCTCGCGGACCGAGTACGACATGGAGATGCTGCGCGAGATGGGCTTCTGCAACGGCATCGAGAACTATTCGCGGATCCTCGAGGGCCGCATGCCCGGCACGCCGCCGCACACGCTGCTGGACTACTTCCCGGACGACTTCCTGGTCGTCGTCGACGAGTCGCACCAGACGGTGCCACAGATCGGCGGCATGTACGAGGGCGACCGCTCACGCAAGCAGACGCTGGTCGATTTCGGCTTCCGGCTGCCCTCCGCGCTGGACAACCGGCCGCTGCGCTTCGACGAGTTCCTCGACCGTGTGCCGCAGGCCCTGTTCGTCTCGGCCACGCCGGGGGCATTCGAGCTGCGCCACTCGACCCACGTCGCGGAGCAGATCATCCGGCCGACCGGGCTGGTCGACCCCGAGGTGGACGTGCGCCCGACGCGCCACCAGGTCGACGACCTGATGACCGAGATTCGCGCGCGCATCGACGCCAACGAGCGAACGCTCGTGACCACGCTGACGAAGAAGATGGCCGAGGATCTGACCGACTACCTGCTCGAGGCTGGCATCCGCACCCGCTACCTGCACAGCGAGGTGGAC
This sequence comes from Gaiellales bacterium, assembly GCA_035638975.1. Classification (GTDB taxonomy): domain Bacteria; phylum Actinomycetota; class Thermoleophilia; order Gaiellales; family JAICJC01; genus JAICYJ01. Next base: position 7,714 of record DASQYY010000138.1, on the reverse strand, counting down.
ACGCTCGAGCGGATCAAGATCGTCCGCGAGCTGCGGCTTGGCGAGTACGACGTGCTGGTGGGCGTGAACCTGCTGCGCGAGGGCCTCGACCTCCCCGAGGTGTCGCTGGTTGCGATCCTCGACGCGGACAAGGAGGGGTTCCTGCGCGGGCAGACGGCCCTGATCCAGACCATCGGCCGGGCCGCGCGAAACGTCAACGGCCGGGTGCTGATGTATGCCGACAAGACCACCGAGGCGATCCGGGTCGCGATCGACGAGACGACGCGCCGCCGCGACATCCAGCTCGCGTACAACGCGGAGCACGGCATCACGCCGGAGTCGATCCGCAAGGGCGTGTCCGACATCGCCGAGTTCCTGACGCTCGAGCAGCCGACCGTTCCCGGCCGGCGGCGGCGCGGCGCGAAGGTGGAGGGCCTGACCAACCAGGAGCTCGAGAAGCTGGTGGTCGAGCTCGAGGAGGAGATGTTCGCGGCAGCGGAGGAGCTGCGGTTCGAGTACGCGGCGAAGCTGCGGGACGAGATCAAGCAGCTGCGGCGGGAGCTCGACGCCGACGCTCCGGCGGCATCCGCCTGACGTCCCACCATCGTCCTGCGCACGCTGGTAGCATCGACCGGTCATCTGCGTTAGGCGGTAACAGATCCCGCGTCATGCTCCGGCTCCGAACGAGCTCGAACTCGTGCTCTCCTTCATCAACTCGGCCCAGCTCGAGCGCCGTTTCGAGCTGTTCGACGGCTCCGAGTCGCTCTCGGGTTGGCTGCACGGGCGACGCCTGCTGAGCACGGCGGTCGTCGCCGAGGATGGCGACGTCGACGTGGCCATCGCGGTGCGCGAGGCGCTCCGCGACCTGGCGGGCGTCAACTGCGGGTTGCCGATGCCGGAGGCGTCGAGTGCGCGGCTGGACGCGGTGTCACTCGCCTGCGGCCTGCGACCGCGGTTCGATCCCGGCGGCGGCGTGTCGCTCGCGCCCGAGCTGGGCGGCGTCGCCGGCGCCCTGGGGCGGCTGCTCGGGATCGTGGTCGCCGCGGTCGGCACCGGGGACTGGTCGCGAGTGAAGACGTGCCGCAACCCGGCCTGCCGGTGGGCGTTCTATGACGCCACGCGGAACCGCTCGGCGGTCTGGTGTGATATGGCGCTCTGCGGCAGCCGGGCCAAGTCGCGGCGCTACCACGCCCGCCAGCGGCTGCTCACCTAGATGATTGATTCCACGACCCCGCACGTCTGATCGCCTGACTGAGGTGGTTGCCGAGCGTTTGGGCGCTGCGACCTGTAGGCGCCGTGGAATCAATCATCGAGAGGACTCGGCCGCTACACGGCGAACTCGGCGAGTCCATGCCGCGCGTCGACCGTCTGATCTCGCCCTCTGAGCGGATCCACCTGATCACCCGCGAGCACGGCGTGGTGCTCGTGCGGCCGTTCCTGCGCGCCACCGTGGTGATCCTGCTGTTCGGCGGTGGCGCATACGAGCTTGCGGGCTCGCCGGCGCCCGGCCCGGTGCGGTGGGCGGCGGCGCTGCTTGCGGCGGCGATCGTCGGTCTCTCGCTGCTTGGCTTGACGCGCCGCGTCAGCCGGTGGAACGCCCGGCGCCTCGTCGTCACCGACCGGAGGGTGCTTCTCACCTCGGGGCTGCTGTCGCGGCGCGTGAGCGCGCTGCCGCTGCACGTCCTCGACGACCTTCAGATCCACGTCTCCGGGATGGGGCGGCTGCTTCGCTACGGCTGCGTCGTGGCCAACGCCCACGGACGCCGCGGTCCGCTGTTCGGGCTGCGGCGGTTGCCCGACCCTGACCTGGTCTTCGCTCTCCTGCTCGGCCTGGAAGAGGACGAGGAGTGGGACGACCTGCCCGAGCCCTCGCCGGCCGGCGGGCGGCACGCGTACAGCGGCGCGTAGCAGCGGGCCAACGTACCAACGCGCCCAGGCGGAGCGCGTCCGTCGCCCGAGCCTGCTACGCTTGACCGAACATGCGTTCGTCTGCTCCGCCACTGCTAGAATCCCAGGCTCTACCGCTTGATCAAGCCACATCTGGGGGGTACGTGCCGAGCGACGAGATCGTGATCCGGGGCGCCCGGGAGCACAACCTGAAGGACGTCACGGTCTCGCTGCCACGCGATCGGCTCGTCGTCATCACCGGGCTCTCCGGCTCGGGCAAGTCCAGCCTTGCCTTCGACACGCTCTACGCCGAGGGCCAGCGCCGCTACGTCGAATCGCTGTCGGCGTACGCCCGCCAGTTCCTCGGCCAGATGGACAAGCCGGACGTCGACTCGATCGACGGCCTCTCGCCGGCGATCTCGATCGACCAGAAGACGACCACCCGCAACCCGCGGTCGACGGTCGGCACGGTCACCGAGATCTACGACTACCTGCGGCTGCTCTACGCGCGCATCGGCCAGCCGCACTGCCCGAAGTGCGGCAAGCCGATCTCCGGCCAGTCGGCCGAGCAGATCGTCGACCAGGTGCTCGACCTGCCGGAGGGCACGCGGTTCACCGTCGATGCTCCGATCGTTCGCAGCCGCAAGGGCGAGTTCAAGGACCTGTTCGAGGAGCTGCGGGCCGACGGCTATACCCGCATGAAGGTCGACGGGGAGCAGCACCTGCTCGAGGAGCCGCCGGTGCTCGACAAGCAGATCCGTCACACCATCTCGGTGGTCGTCGACCGTCTGGTGATGAAGCCCGGGCTGCGCGCGCGCCTGACCGACTCGGTTGAGACCGCGCTGCGGCTGGCCGAGGGCCTCGTCGAGATCAGCGAGGTGGACGGGCCCACCCGCACCTTCTCCGAGCGATTCGCCTGCCCCGACGACGGCATCTCGCTGCCAGAGCTGGCGCCGCGCATCTTCTCGTTCAACTCGCCCCACGGCGCCTGTCCGCGCTGCACGGGGCTCGGCACCCAGCGCGAGATCGATCCCGACCTGATCGTGCCCGACCCCAGCCTCTCCATCGCGGAGGGCGCCCTGGTGCCGTGGACGGTGATCAACTCCAACTTCTACGAGCAGGTGATCCAGGCGATCGCCGAGCGGTACGAGATCGACCTGGACACGCCGTGGCGCGAGCTGTCCGAGCGCGAGCGCCGGCTGTTCCTGTACGGCACCGACGGCGACAAGATCTACGTCTCCTACCGCAACCGCATGGGTCGCAAGCGGAACTACACGCTCGCCTTCGAGGGCATCGTGCCGGGACTCGAGCGCCGTTACCGTGAGACCGACTCGACGCTCCAGAAGGAGCGGATCGAGGAGTACATGACGCTGAAGCCGTGTCCGCAGTGCCACGGCGCCCGGCTGAAGGACACGAGCCTCGCGGTCACCGTCAACGGCCGGAACATCTCCCAGTTCACCGAGATGTCGGTGGAGCGGGCGATCGGCTTCGTCGGCGGCCTGGAACTGACCGACACCGAGCGCGCCATCGGCGCGCGCATCCTGAAGGAGATCAACGAGCGGCTCAGCTTCCTCGAGAACGTCGGCGTGGGCTACCTGACGCTCGATCGCGCCGCCGCCAGCCTGTCGGGGGGCGAGGCGCAGCGCATCCGGCTGGCCACGCAGATCGGCTCGAGCCTCATGGGGGTGCTCTACATCCTCGACGAGCCGTCGATCGGCCTGCATCAGCGTGACAACGCCCGCCTGCTGGCCACGCTCACGCGGCTGCGCGACCTCGGCAACACGGTGATCGTGGTCGAGCACGACGAGGACACGATGCGGGCCGCCGACCACATCGTCGACATGGGCCCGGGCGCCGGCGAGCACGGCGGCCGGGTGGTGGCACTCGGTACCGCCGCCGAGGTGATGGCCAACGAGGACTCCATCACCGGCGCGTACCTCAGCGGCCGGCGCGGGATCGCCGTGCCCGACCGGCGAATCCACGATGCCGGGTGGTTCGGCGTCGAGGGGGCGTCCGAGCACAATCTGAAGGACATCGACGTCGAGATGCCGGTCGGCAAACTGATCTGCGTGACCGGCGTCTCGGGCTCCGGCAAGAGCACACTGGTCAACGACGTCGTCTACAAGGCGCTCGCCAACCGCGTCACGCGCAGCCGGGTGAAGCCCGGCGCCCACCGGTCGGTGCACGGCTTCGAGGCCTTCGACAAGGTGATCGACATCGACCAGTCCCCGATCGGCCGCACCCCGCGGTCGAACCCGGCCACCTACACCGGGGTGTTCGACCACATCCGGTCGCTGTACGCGCAGACGCCCGAGGCGAAGACGCGGGGCTACAAGCCGGGCCGCTTCTCCTTCAACGTCAAGGGCGGCCGCTGCGAGAACTGCCGTGGCGACGGCACGATCAAGATCGAGATGCACTTTCTGCCGGACGTCTACATCAACTGCGACGTCTGCCATGGCCGGCGGTACAACCGTGAGACGCTCCAGGTCAAGTTCAAGGGCAAGTCGATCGCCGACGTGCTCGACATGCCGGTCGAGGAGGCGCTCGAGTTCTTTGCCAAGATCCCGAAGCTGCGCCGTCGGCTGCAGACGCTGCACGATGTCGGCCTCGACTACATGCGCCTCGGCCAGCCGGCGACCACGCTCTCCGGCGGTGAGGCCCAGCGAGTGAAGCTGGCGACGGAGCTGTCGAAGGTGGCGACGGGGCGGACGCTCTACATCCTGGACGAGCCGACCACCGGACTGCACATGTATGACGTGGAGAAGCTCCTGGACGTGCTCCAGCGGCTGGTCGACGCCGGCAACACGGTGCTCGTGATCGAGCACAACCTGGACGTGATCAAGCAGGCGGACTGGGTGGTCGACCTCGGCCCGGAGGGCGGCGATCGCGGCGGCGAGGTGATCGCCCAGGGCACGCCGGAGGAGGTCGCAGAGACGCCCGGTAGCGCGACCGGCGAGTTCCTCCGCCGGGCACTGCCGGTCTACGAGGCCGAACGCGCTCTTGCCTGATCGGCTGCCGGAGCTCTCGATCAGGGTGCGCGGGGTGATCGTGCGTGAGGACGGCGCCGTGCTGATGGATCGCACACACCACGCCGACCGTGATCCGTTCTACTGGCTGCCGGGCGGTGGGCTGGAGCCGGGCGAGACGTCCGAGCAATGCCTCCAGCGGGAGCTGATGGAGGAGGCCGCGCTGGAGATCGAGGTCGGCCGGCTGCTCTACGTCAGCGAGAACATGTTCACCGAGAGCGGTGATTACCGCCACGAGGTGATCCTGTACCGGCTTGCGGCGGTCCGGGGCGGCCCGCACGGCCAGCCCAGCGATCCGCGCATGCACGAGTGGCACCGGCCGGGCACGCAGCCCGGGCCGCTGCTCCCGGAGGTGGTCGCGCGAGAGCTCGAGATCGATCTCGCCGACGGGTTTCGCCGGCCGATTCAGCATCTGGTCTCGATCGAGCCGTGACGCAGACCGGTCCGTCTGCCGCATAGACTCGGCCGATGGGGAGGCGCGCGTGAGCGACGAGGTGCTGCTGACAAGGGACGGCGCGATCCTCACGCTCACGCTCAACCGCCCGGACGTCCTCAACGCGCTTGACGAGGCGATGCACCGCGCCCTCGCCGACGCGCTGGTGCAGGCGGCCGGCGACGACATCCGCGCGGTCGTTCTGACCGGCGCCGGCCGAGGGTTCTGCGTCGGACAGGACGTCTCGCAGTTCCCGCGCGACCCCGATGCGGTGGGCGATCTGCTCCGCCGCTGGTTCAACCCGGCCGTCCAGGCGATCCGCTCGCTCGAGAAGCCCGTGCTGGCTGCGATCAACGGCCCCGCGGCCGGCGCTGGCCTGGCACTTGCCATGGCCTGCGACCTTCGCATCGCCGCGCGGTCCGCGCGGCTCGTTCCCGCGTTTCTGGGCATCGGCCTCGTGCCCGACTCCGGCCTCTCCCAGACGCTGCCGCGGCTGATCGGCGCGGCAGCGGCGTTCGAGTGGCTCGTCTCCGGCCGAGCAATGCCGGCCGACGAGGCGAAGCAGCTCGGCCTCATCAACCGCGTGGTCGAGGACGACGAGCTGGCGGGCGAGGCGGCGACGCTGGCCGCGACGCTGGCGGACGGGCCGACGGCCGCGATCGGGATGACGAAGGCGCTGATCGATGGGAGCGCGGCCCGGTCGTTCGAACAGCAGCTCGACGAGGAGGCGGCGCTGCAGGCGCGGGCCGCGGCTGGGGCCGACTTCGCCGAGGGCGTCGCCGCGTTCCTGGAGAAACGCCCGCCGCGCTTCTCGGGCAGCTGATCGCAGATGCCGGCACCTCCTCGGCTCCGTGACTTCCGAGCCGCGGCAGGGCGAGCCCGCTGCCGCCTAGTTCGGGATGTCGACCACGTCTGAGGTGAGCCCGCCAGTCCGGCGGTACTCCTGCCAGTGGCGGAAGGCCGAGACCGTCAGCTGACCCTTGACCTGATCGTCGGCGATCAGCTCCTCGATGTCGGAGGGCTTGAACCACTCCGGTGCGCCGAGGATGTCGGAATCGTTGATCGCGTAGCTCGTCTGGCGCGGCTGGCTGGACAGGTAGTTGAGCCGCATGGAGGTGCCGATCCGCCGGCCGTCCATGTCGTGCTCACGCACGAGCGAGATGCCGATCAGCGTGGCTCCCGACGCGGCGTAGCCGGTCTCCATAAGGAGGTTCCGGTTCACCACGTGCTCGGGCATCTGCACGTGCCCGTCCTCGTCCCGCGCCTCCATCCAGCCGGTGGGGAAGTTCCATCGCTCCTCGCCCTCCCGGTTGAGCTGGCGCACCATCAGCAGCTCGCCGCCGTGCTCGACGATCGAGCAGACCGTCGTGGCGAAGATGAGCGAATGCTCCTCCCCGGGATCGATGCCAGCGCTCGCGGGGGTGGCCTGTTCGCTCATGGTGGATAGCTTACAGCGGACGGTATGGTGCGCCGATGCCGGAGTGGAGCGCTGAGCGCGTGGTCGACGACGAGCTCGCGCGGCGGCTGATCGCGGAACAATTCCCCGAGCTCGACTCGGCGCCCATTCGCCTGCTGGGCGAGGGATGGGACAGCACAGCGTGGCTGCTCGGCGAGGAGTGGGTGCTTCGCTTTCCGCGCAGGGAGATGGTTCTTCCGGGGCTGCTGCGCGAGATGCAGGCGCTGGCCCAGCTGGCGCCGCGGCTGCCGCTTCGGATACCGGTCGCCGAGCTGCGAGGCCGGCCCTCCGAGGCGTTCCCGTGGCCGTGGGCGGTGTCGCGGTTCATCCCCGGGCGGGAGGTGGGCGAGGCTTCGCCGCCGGAGGGGCAGCGGATCGCGCACGGCGCGGCCCTGGGCGTGTTCCTGCGGACGCTGCACGACGTCGATCCGGCCGAGATCACGGTGGACGGCGAGGTGCTGCCGGTCGACGTCGTCCACCGGGCGGACATGCCATACCGGGTGAACAAGCTGCGGGAGCGGCTCGCCGCCCTCGAGCGGCTGGACCTATGGCACCCACCCGCAGCGCTGGAACCGTTGCTACTCCAGGCGACGCAGTTGGCCCCTCCCGATCCTGCGTCCCTGCGCGTCTGCCACGGCGACCTGCATCTGCGCCACCTGCTGGTGGACGACGGCGAGCTGTCGGGCGTGATCGACTGGATCGACGTCTGCCGCGGCGATCCGGCGATCGACCTGCCGCTCTACTGGGGGTACCTGCCGCCCGCGGGCCGGGCGGCGTTCCACGAAGCCTACGGCGACCTGGACCACGCGGCGCTGCTGCGAAGCAGGGTGCTGGCGGTGTTCCTGTGGGCGACGATGGTCGAGTACGGCCATGAGGTCGGCCCGGCGTGGCTGGTGCACGAGGCGCTCTCGGGCCTCGAGCGCGCGGTCACAG
>DASQYY010000137.1:0-36555 GCA_035638975.1 Gaiellales bacterium | reverse complement strand
CAGTTGCGGGGTCTAGCCTGACCCCGGTTGCGGCCGGGGTTCTCAGCTGGGGTCAGCCCGAAGGCTGACCCCAGCTGACCCCGCCGTTCTCCCTAGCGCCGTCCGCGGTCGCGACCGCGATCGCGGTCGCGCCGGGGGCGGTCGCCCTCGGTGCGCTCGGGCGCCGGGTTGGCCTCGGCCACCGCGACCAGCTCCTCGGGGGTGATCTCACCGCCGTCGTCGGTCTTCTTCGCCAGCAGCGTGAGGCCGATCCGGCCGCGGTCCTTGTCGACCTCGACCACCGTCACCTTCACCTTGTCGCCGCGCGCGAGCACCTGCTCGGCGGATGCCAGCCGGTTGCCCTTCGGCAGGATCCGGCTGACGTGCAGCAGGCCGTCGACGCCCTTGCGGAGCGAGACGAACGCGCCGAAGTCGGCCAGCTTGACCACCTCGGCGTCGTCGTACTCGTCGCCGACCTCGATGTCCTTGGTCATCGACTCGATCTCACGCCGGGCCGCCTCGGCGAGCTCGCCGTTCGTCCCGTAGATGCGGATCGTGCCGTCCTCCTCGATGTCGATCTGCACCTCGTAGTCGGCCTCGAGCGAGCGGATCGTCTCGCCGCCCTTGCCGATCACCATGCCGATGTAGTCGGGGTGGATCTTCGTCGAGATGATCCGCGGCGCGTGGGCGGCCACCTGCTCGCGCGGCGCCGAGATGGCCTCGCGCATGGCATCGAGGATGAACAGCCGGGCGTCGCGGGCCTGCGCCAGTGCGGTGCGCAGGATCTCCATGGTGACGCCCGTGATCTTGATGTCCATCTGCAGGGCCGTCACGCCCGCCTCGGTGCCTGCGACCTTGAAGTCCATGTCGCCGAGATGATCCTCGGCTCCCTGGATGTCGGTCAGGATGACGTGGCTGTCACCCTCCTTGATCAGGCCCATGGCGATGCCGGCCACCGGCGCCTTGATCGGCACGCCGGCGTCCATCAGCGACAGGGTCGAACCGCAGACCGACGCCATCGAGGAAGAGCCGTTGGACTCGAGGATCTCGGAGACCACCCGCATCGTGTAGGGGAAGTCGTCCGTGCTCGGGATGACCGGGACGAGCGCCCGCTCCGCGAGGGCGCCGTGGCCGATGTCGCGCCGCTTCGGCCCCCGCATGAACCCGGTCTCCCCCACCGAGAACGGCGGGAAGTTGTAGTGGTGGATGTAGCGCTTCGTCTCGTCCAGTGAGAGGTCGTCGATGCGCTGCTCCTCCTTGCCGGTGCCGAGCGTGCAGAGCGTCAGCGCCTGCGTCTGGCCGCGCGTGAACAGGGCGGAGCCGTGCGTCCGCGGCATCACGGAGACGTCGCACCAGATGGGGCGGATCTCGGTCTCCGAGCGGCCGTCCGGCCGGCGCTTGTCGATCGCGATCTTGCTGCGGACGATCTCCTTGTAGAGCCGGTCGGTGGCCGCACCGACAGCGGCGCGCGCCATCGGGTCGAGGTGAGCCACACCCTCGTTGTCGGGCTCGCCCCGGCTCGGGAAGCCGAGGTCGATGCTGTGCTCGATCTCCTCGAGCAGCGCCGCCCGCTTCGCCGACTTCAGCTCCTTGGAGTCCTGCTCGGCATCCGACAGCGCACGGACGGCGTCGCCGAACTGCTCCTTCACCTTCGGGTAGACGGCGTTGTCACGCGCCTCGACGACCAGCTCGTCGATGGCGAACTGCACCCGCACCCGCTCGAGCATGTCCGCCTCGGTGGAGCTGCCGGTGATCTCCGGAGCCTCCTCGCGGAAGATGGCGTCGGCCTTCGGCTGGAGCGCGGCCAAGCCGCCCTCCTGGATCGCCTGGCTGAGCTCGCCCAGCCGCGACGAGCGCAACCGCTCGGTGACGGCCCCGTCAGACCACTTGGGCTGTCCCGCCTGCGACGCCAGCTCGATCTGCACGCGGCAGATCTCCTTGATGGCGTCGTGCGCCATCTCGAGCGCCGCCACGAGCGTGTCCTCGTCGATCTCCTCGGCGCCCGCCTCGACCATGGTGATCGCCTCGGGCGTGCCGCAGACGACGAGGTCGAGGGTGGACTCCTTCAGCTCGACGAGCGTGGGGTTCAGCATCAGCTGGCCGTCCAGCCGGCCGACGCGGACCGCGCCCACGGGGCCGAGGAACGGCAGCGGCGAGAGCATCAGCGCAGCGGATGCGCCGTTCATCGCCAGGATGTCGTGCCCGTGCACCTGGTCGGCGGAGAAGGTCGTGACGACGACCTGCACCTCGTTCTTGTAGCCCTTCGGCCAGAGCGGCCGGATTGGCCGATCGACCATGCGAGCGGTCAGGATCGCCTTCTCACCGGCGCGGCCCTCGCGCTTGAAGAACCCACCCGGGATCTTGCCGGCGGCGTACATCTTCTCCTCGACGTCCACGGTCAGCGGGAAGAAATCCGCGCCCGGGCGCCCCTCCGTGCGGCCGACGGCGGTGGCCAGCACCACCGTGCCTCCCTGGCTCACCAGCACGGCGCCATGCGCCTGCTTGGCGACCACACCGGTCTCGAACGTCATCTCCCGGCCGCCCACGGCGACGGAGAGCCGTGTTGCCTCTGGCTCCACTGCGATACTCATGTCCTCGTCTGTCCCTTCCGCGGGCCGGCCGGATCGCCGGCCCATCCTCCGTTGAGCTGCCATCGCGCCCTAGCGGCGCAGGCCCAGCTCCTTGATGAGGGCCCGGTAGCCCTCCAGGTCGTGCTTCTGCAGATATGTCAGAAGCCGGCGCCGGCGGCCGACCAGCTTCAGCAGGCCGCGGCGTGAGTGGTGGTCATGCTGGTGCACCTTCATGTGCTCCGTGAGCTCGGTGATCCGCTGGGTGAGGAGTGCGATCTGCACTCGCGTGGAGCCGGTGTCCTTCTCGTCCCGGCCGTGCTTCCCGACGATCTCCTGCTTCTGCTCCTGGGTAAGCGGCACGCCTACCACCTCCTTGCCGTGTGCTCGTAGTCGCCTGCATCCCAGATCGGCGCTGGCAAGCGGCGCCGGTCCGCGGTGCGGTCGCCTGGCAGGGTAGCACAGGGGTGCTTCCGCTCCCGGGCGACGGCTGTAGGCTTGAGCCAGGCAACCAGGAGGTTCTCATCGCTTGAGCACTGCAGTCGTCACCGGCGGCGCCGGCTTTCTCGGCTCCCATCTCTGTGAGTACCTGCTCGAGCGCGGCTGGCGTGTGGTCTGCCTCGACAACCTCGACACCGGCTCCCTCGAGAACGTCAAGCACCTGCGTGACGACGCCTTCCAGTTCCGGTACCACAACTGCGTCGACTACATCGACGTCGAGGGCCAGGTCGAGGCGGTGTTCCACCTGGCCAGCCCGGCCAGCCCGGTCGACTACCTCCGCCTGCCGCTGCACACGCTGAAGGTCGGCTCCTACGGGACGCACAACGCGCTCGGCCTGGCCAAGTTCAAGCGCGCGAGGTTCCTGCTCGCCTCCACCTCCGAGGTGTACGGCGATCCCGAGGTGCACCCGCAGCAGGAGGAGTACTGGGGCAACGTCAACCCGGTCGGCCCGCGCGGGGTCTACGACGAGGCGAAGCGCTACTCCGAGGCGATGACGATGGCGTACCACCGCCAGCAGGGCGTGGACACGCACATCGTCCGCATCTTCAACACCTACGGGCCGCGGATGCGGCAGCACGACGGGCGCGCCATCCCGACCTTCATCCGCCAGGCGGTGCAGGGCAAGCCGCTGACAGTGTTCGGCGACGGCAGCCAGACGCGGTCGTTCTGCTACGTCGACGACCTGATCGAGGGCATCTTCCGGCTCGCGATGAGCGACTACCACATGCCCGTCAACATCGGGAACCCGAACGAGATGACGCTGCTCGAGCTGGCCGAGCGGGTGCAGCGAGTGACCGGCACGACGTCGCCGATCGTCTTCGAGGGCCTTCCGGAGGACGATCCGAAGGTGCGGCAGCCGGACATCACGCGGGCACGCGAGATCCTCGGGTGGGAGCCGAAGGTGGGGCTCGACGAGGGCCTGCGACGCACGCTCGAGAGCCTGGGCGTGACGCCCGTCGCCGTGTGAGCACGCGGCAGATCGTCGCCATGGGCGGCGGCGGATTCTCGATGGACGGCCGGCCGCTGGACGACCACATCCTCGGGCTGACGGGCAAGTCGCGCCCGCGGGTCTGCTACGTGCCCACCGCCGCCGGCGACAGCCAGGAGAAGATCGCGCGCTTCCACGAGGCGCTGGGTGACCGCGCGGAGACCGAGGTGCTCGGCCTGTTCTGGCGCGAGGTCTCGGACATCACGGCGTTCCTGCTCGACCAGGACGTGGTCTACGTGGGCGGCGGGAACACTGCCAACATGCTTGCGGTCTGGCGCCTGCACGGCGTCGATGCCGCGCTGCGCGCGGCCTGGGAGGCGGGCGTGATCCTGTGCGGGCTGTCGGCCGGGGCCAACTGCTGGTTCGAGGGCTGCTCGACGGACTCGTTCGGCGCGGGGCTGGGGCCGATGAACGACGGGCTCGGCCTGCTGCCGGGGAGCTTCTGCCCGCATTACGACGGAGAGCCGCTCCGCCGGCCGACCTACACCAGGTGGGTTGCCAAGGGCGCACTGCCGCCCGGCTGGGCCGCCGACGACGGCGTCGGCCTGCACTTCATCGGCACGGAGCTGCACGAGGCGATCAGCGAGCGCGACGGCGGGCGGGCGTTCCGGGTGGAGGCGACGGGCGAGACGCCGCTGGCGGTGCGGAGCCTATGAGCGGTCAGGCTTCCGCCTGACCCCCGGATCGCACCGCCGCGATGTCCCGGTGCACCTGCTCCACCAGCTCCTCCACTGAGCCGTACCGCTCCTCACCCCGCAGCCGACGCGTGAACTCAAGGTGCATCGGCTGGCCGTACAGGTCGGCGTTGAAGTCGAGCAGGTGCGCCTCGACGCGCAGGTGCTCGCGGTCGTCCGTGAAGGTCGGGTTGTATCCCACGCTGATGGCCGCGAGGTGGCTGCCCGCGGCGACGTGCGCACGGCCGGCGTAGACGCCGGTCGCCGGGAAGGCGGTCTGCGGCGAGCACTCGAGGTTCGCCGTCGCGAACCCGAGCTCGCGCCCGCGACCGTCGCCGCGCACGATCACGCCGTCCAGCCAGGGGTGGCGCCCGAGCAGCCGCTCGGCATGCGCCACCTCGCCGGCCGAGAGCAGGTCACGGACGCGTGACGACGAGACCGGCGTGCCGTCCACTTCGACCAGCGGTGAGGGCTCGACGTCGAACCCCAGGCGCGCCCCCGAGGCGGCGAGCGTCTCGATGGTGCCCTGAGCGCGGTGGCCGTAGCGGAAGTTGCTGCCGACGATGACGAGCACGGCGCTCAGGCGGTCGCGCAGCACCTCCTCGGCGAACCGCTCGTGGTCGAGCAGCGAGAACTCATGGGTGAACGGGATCACCACCAGCTCATCGGGGCCGAGCTGCTCGATCAGCCCGGCGCGCCGCGCGGGGGTGGACAGCTCGCGCGGGGCCAGCTCAGGCCGCAGGACGCGCATCGGGTGGGGCTCGAACGTGACGACGGCCGGGCGGACGCCCCGCTCGCCGGCGGCCTCCACCGTCCTTCCGATCACGCGCTGGTGCCCCAGGTGGACGCCGTCGAAGCTCCCCAGCGCAACGACGCGCGGCGCCGGATCGACCGCATCCAGGCCGGCGACGATCACTGAAGCACCGTCACCGGCTGCAGGCCGTTCTCGCCGCCTCGCGCGACGGCGATCAGCTCCCCGCCGTAGACGAGCCGCACCGGCCCCGCCGCCTCACCCGCCACCGTCCGGCCGTGACGCACGCCGTCACGCTCCTGTTCGGTGAGGAGGCGCTCCGGCAGGTGCGGCAGCGCCTCGCGCAGGCTGCGGTGCCAGGGCCCGTCCGGCTGCTCGTCGATCGCAGCAGGAGCCCCGGCGTCGTCCACCGAGAACGGGCCGACGGTGAGGCGCCGCAGCTCGGCGCAGTACGCGCCGGCGCTGGTGGCGGCTCCCAGATCGGCCGCAATCTGGCGGACGTACGTGCCCTTCGAGCAGCGCACGTGGATCGTCGCGCGCTGCGCCTGCGGGTCGAACGCCTCCACGTCGAGCGCGTCGATCCGCACCTCGCGCGGCGGCGGCGCGGTGCGCTCGCCGCGCCGCATGCGGGCGTAGGAGCGCTCACCGCCGACCCGCACGGCCGACGCCAGCGGCACCTGCTGCATGAGCGTCCCGGTCATCGCTGCGGCGGCCGAGCGCACGGAGGCCTCGTCCGCAACGCGGCCGGTTGGCCGCAGCTCGCCCTCGGGGTCGAGCGTCGAGGACTCGGATCCGAACTGGACGACCGCGCGATAGCTCTTGTCCAGCCCGGACAGGAAGGTGGCGAGCCGGGTGGCCCTCCCGGCCAGGATCAGCAGCAGGCCGGTGGCGAACGGGTCGAGCGTGCCGGCATGACCGAGCTTGGAGCCGAGCACCGGGCGCAGGCGCCGGATGACGTCGAAGGACGTCGGGCCCGCGGGCTTGTCGACGAGCAGCAACCCTGTCACGCCGCGCAGTCTACGGAGCGGATCAGGCCGCCGACTCGGCGAGCTGGCTGGCCACCTCGTCGACGATGAACTGGCGGATCTGCTCGATCGAGCCCGGATGCGAGAATCCGGCCGCCTGCTTGTGGCCCCCGCCCTGCGACTTGCGGGCGATGCGCGAGACGTCGATCGAGCCGCGCGACCGCAGCGACACGCGGTTGGGGGTGATCGTCCCGTCGTCCAGCGGCACCTGCTCGCGGATCAGCGCCGCCACCTGCACGCCGTCCACCTCGCGGAGATCGTCGATCAGGCCCTCCGTCGTGGCCTCGTCGCCCTCGACCAGGGCCAGGTCGTCGCGCGTCACGTAGCTGACGAGCAGCCGACCGCCCTCGTAACGCTGCATGTGCTCGAGCACCCGGCCGAGCAGCCGCTTCTTGCCGTAGGGCACAGTCTCGAACACGAGCTCGAACACCTTGTGCACGTCGGCGCCGGCCTCCACCAGGTGGGCTGCCAGGCGCAGCGCTGCGGGGCTGGTGGTGCGGTACTGGAAGCGGCCGGTGTCGGTGACGAGGCCGACGTACAGGGCCTCGGCGACGGGTGGCGTCAGCTCGATGCCGAGCCCGTCGAAGATGCGGGCCAGGATCTCGGCGGTCGACGAGGCATGGCCGTCGACGTAGTTGACGTCGCCGAACCGTGAGTTGTCGTGATGATGGTCGACGTCGATCACCTGGTCGAACCCCGCCCGCAGCTGCTCGTGGTCAGGCCCCAGCCGCGACTCGTTGCCGCAGTCGACAGCGAGCAGCGTCCAGCCCGCGGTCGAGCCCGGATCGATCTGGCGCTCGAGGCCGTCCATGGCCAGGAACCCGTACTCGTGGGGCAGCGGCGAGTCGGCGTGCAGGTAGAGGCGCACCTGCTTCCCGGCACCGCGCAGCGCCTGAGCCGCGGCGGACATGCTGCCGATCGCGTCGCCGTCGGGGTTCTCGTGGGACGCGATCAGGATCCGGTCGGCGGCCGCAAGGGCGGCCACCACCTCGGCGAGGTCGCGGGTCGTCGTCTCGGTATCGGTCATGTGGAGGAGTCGTCGTCGCCGCGCTGCTCCTGCGATGACGCTGGCACGACCTGATCGATCAGCTCGCTCATGCGCAGCGCGCGGTCAACGGTCTCATCATACTGGAAGATCAGCTGAGGGGTACGCCGCAGGCGCAGTTCCCGGGCGACCCGCTGCTGCAGCACGCCGTGGGCGCGCTCGAGGGCAGCCAGCGACCGCGCGCGCCGCTTGTCGCTGCCGAGCACGCTGACGTAGACGACAGCCTGGCTGAAGTCGGTCGTGGCGCGCACGCCGGTCACGGTGACGAACCCGATCGACGGGTCGCCGAGGCGTTCGACACCGTCGGCCAGCACCTTGCGCAGCGACTCGTTCACCCGCCGCATCCGCTCGCTCACCCGATCGCCTCCTCGACGGACACCACCTGCCAGTCCGAGCGCGAAAGCTCGAACTCCTGCGACGAAAGGTAGCCGCGGGCCTGCTCGAGGGCGTGCACGGCCTCCGACGACTCCCGGCGTGCGACCACCATCACGAGCTGGGCTCGCTGCCAGAGCTCGTGATAGCCGGTCTCGGCGACGGACGCCCCGAACCTGCGCTCGAGCCTGCTCTTCACCTGCAGCAGCACCTTCCGCTTGCCCTTGAGGGAGCCGTTCGCGGGAAGATGCAGCTCGAACCGCAGGATGCCGACGAAGCCCTCCGTCATCCACCCCAGTCTAGGAGGGCGGGCCGGGTGGCGGTGCCCGCGGCAACTACGATGGCCGCATGACCGACGCCGCCGAGATCGGCCGCGCGGTGCTGATCGTGGCGGTCGGCTTCGCTGCGGCCATCCTCTCCAGCCGTGTCAGCGACCGGCTGCGCATCCCCGCGCCCGCGCTCTTCCTCGCGGTCGCGGCGGTGTCGTCGGACATCACCCCGTCGCTGACCCCGCTGCTCTCCATCCGCGACGTCGAGCGGATCTGCCTGGTCGCGCTGATCGTGATCCTGTTCGACGGCGGCATGGACATCGGCCTCAGCCGGTTTCGCCGATCGCTCTTGCCGATCGTCGCGCTGGGGGTCCCGGGCACCTTCGCGGTGGCCGGCCTGGTGGCCGTCTTCGTCCACGCGGTGCTGGGCTTCGGCTGGACGCCGGCTCTGCTGATCGGCGCCGCCGTCGCCCCGACCGACCCTGCGGTCATGTTCTCGGTGCTCGGCGGACGGGAGGTGGCGGGCCGCAGCGACGACATCCTCAAGGGCGAGTCAGGCATGAACGATCCGGTCGGCATCGCGCTCGTGATCGGGCTGCTCGACGCGGCGGACGGCGGCGGAGGCGGGGTCGCGACGATCTTGTCGGACTTCGCCGTGGAGATGGCGGTGGGGCTGGCCGTCGGCGTCCTGGGCGGGGTGCTGCTGGGCCGGGCGATGCGCCGCGTCACCCTCCCCGACGAGGCGCTGTATCCGCTGCTCACGCTCGCCGGAGCGGGCATCGTCTACGGCGTCGCCGCCGTGGCGCACGGATCCGGGTTCCTCGCCGTGTTCGTCGCTGGCATCATGGTCGGGGACCTCCGGGCGCCCTACAAGCAGGAGGTCGAGCACGTCACGTCGGTGCTCGCCAGCCTGGGCGAGATCGTCGTGTTCGTGGCGCTGGGGCTGACCATCGATATCGGCACGCTGGGCCTGCAGAACGTGTGGCTGGACGGGCTCCTCATCGCCGCGGTGCTGACGTTCGCCGTGCGGCCCGTGGTCGTGGCCGCGATGCTGGCCCCGGCCGACCTTCGCCGGGGCGAGAAGGCCTTCATCTCCTGGGCCGGCATGCGCGGCGCGGTGCCGATCCTGCTCGCCGCCTTCGCCCTGCTGGACGGCGCCCAGGACGCGCACCGGATCTATGGGATCGTGTTCGTCGTGGTGATGTTCTCGGTGGTCGTGCAGGGGTCGCTGGTCAGCGTGGCCGCGCGCCTGGCGGGCGTTCCCATGACGCAGAGCGACAGGGAGCCGTGGCACGTCTCGGTGGGGCTGCGCGACGAGCCGCGCGGCGTGCGCCGGGTTCTTGTCGAGGCCGGGTCTGCCGCCGACGGCGTCGCGATCCGCGACCTGCCGTTGGGCCGCCACCCCTGGATCAGCCTCCTGATCCGCGACGGCGCAGCCCTCCAGGCGCGCGGGAGCACCGTGCTCGAGGCCGGAGACGAGGTGCTGCTGCTCGGTGCGAGCGACGGGCTGGCCGGGCTGTTCGAGGGTCGCCAGGCGGAGGCGGAGGTCGAGGCGTGAGCGGCGTGGTCGTCCGCCGGCTGCGTCCCTCAGAGGCGGAGGAGCTGCGGCGGGTGCGGCTGGCGATGCTCGCGGATTCGCCGGACGCCTTCCACAGCCGGCTGGACGAGGAGGCCGCCGAGCCGCCCGCGTTCTGGGAGGACCGTGCCCGCAGAGCGGCGGGCGACCTGGGTGTCGCGACCTTCGTTGCCGTCGACGGCGAGCGGCACCTGGGCAGCGCGACCGGGCTTCGGCTGGGCGAGGACCGGGCCGCCCTGCTGGTCGCCATGTGGGTGGAGCCGGCCGCCCGCGGCCGCCGTTTGGGCTCCGAGCTGGTCGAGGCGGTCTGTGCGTGGGCGAAGCGCGTCGGTGCGACCACGGTGGAGCTCGACGTGCGGGAGCACAACCGCGCCGCGATCGACCTCTACCGGCGCGCCGGATTCGAGGTGATCGCCGGGCCGCACCCGGCGGCGGCGGCTCCGGAGCTGATGGAGCTGCGGATGGCGCGGCCGCTCGACCGTCCGCCGGACGGGGCCGTGATCGCCCGGCTGCGTGGTGCGCTGGCCGGTCACGACCCGCTCGCCCTGATCGAGGCGTTGCCGGCCGGCGACCAGCGGTCGCTGATGCTCCACCTGGCGCGCTCGCGGGCCCGTCGCAGGGCCCCGGCCGATCTGCTGTCGGATCGGCTCGGCAGCGACGTGTACCAGCCGGCGCCGGTCGATGCACGGCTGCTCCACGAGGTGGAGGCATCGGCGCTGGACGCCGCCCAGGCGTTCGAGGCGGTCACCCTCCCGCCGGTCGCCCCGGGAGCGACCAACGCGGTGCTCGCCGGGCTCGACCAGAACCTCAGCGTGGCGACGGTGAGGGGCGGCGAGGTGCTCGCCGATCCAACCAGCAGCCTTGCGCTCGAGGTCGCGCTTCGCCGGCGGGCCGGCGAGGCGCAGCCCGCGCTCGCCGCGAACGCTCGGGTGCTGCGGATGCAGCAGCCACCGGCCGGCTGGCAACGCCACTTCGGCCTGTTCACGCTCGCCAGCGGCGGGCGGGCCATGCCCGGCGACGGGTTTGCGACCTGGGCGCTCCGTGCGCAGCTGGCCGTCTACCTGGAGATGCTCGAGCGGCTCCGACGCAGCGGCCATGCGGTCGGCCGGGTCACCGTTGAGGTCAGCGACACTGCCGCCCTCGCTTCCCGGTGCCGCGGCGCCGGTGTCGATCTCCTCGACCTCGCCGCCGAGTGGCGGATCAGCGGCGCGGACCCCGAGCACATCCTGGCCGGCGCCGGGGTCGAGCTGCCCCGCTTCTCGGCCTCCGCCCCCGCGGGATGGGAACGGCTGGGGCGCATGGCCGACCGGGTGCTCGCGCCGCTGGCCGACCGGTTCCCGGGTGCCCGGCTCGGCTTTCGGCCCGGCCGGTTGCATGCGGTCGGCTACTACCGCGGCATCTCGCTCAACATCGACGCCGAGCTGGCCGGCACGACGTACTCGGTCGCCGACGGAGGCACCGTCGATTGGACGCAGCATCTGCTCTCCGACCGGCGTGAACGGCTGCTGGTCAGCGGCATCGGCACCGAGCGGGTGGCCCGGCTGCTCGCGCCGCGGCCGAGCTAGGCGGTGCGGGCGACCTCGCGGACGGTGTAGACCTCGAGCACGTCGCCTTCCTTGACGTCGTTGTAGCCGTCGATCGTGACGCCGCACTCGAAGCCCTGCTGCACCTCGCGCACGTCGTCCTGGAAGCGGCGCAGCGTGCCGATCCGGCCGTCGTGGACGATCGTGCCGTCGCGGATCAGGCGCACCTGCGCGCCGCGCGTGACGACGCCGCTTGTGACCATGCAGCCGGCGATCGTCCCCAGGCGCGAGACCTTGAAGGTCTGACGCACCTCCAGCTCACCGATCACCTCCTCGACCTGCTCGGGGGCGAGCATGCCGATCAGGGCCTGCTGGATGTCCTCGGTCAGCTGGTAGATCACCCGGTAGGTGCGGATGTCGACGCCCTCGCGCTCGGCCAGCGACTTGGCCTCGGCGTTTGGCCGGACATTGAAGCCGACGACGATCGCGTTCGACGCCGCGGCCAGGTTGATGTCGCTGGCCGTGATGCCGCCGACGCCGGAGTGGATGACGCTGACCGTGACCTCCGGGTGCTGGATCTTCGCGATCTCGCCCTCGGCGGCCTCGACGGAACCCTGGACGTCGGCCTTGATGATCAGGCCGAGCTCCTGCACCGCGCCCTCCTGGACGGCGGAGAAGAGATCCTCGAGGCTGACCGCCTTGCTGCGGCGGGCCAGCATCTCGGTGCGGATGCGCTGGGCGCGCTTCTGCGCAAGCTGACGCGCCACGCGGTCGTTCTCGACCACGCGGCAGAACTCGCCGGCCGGCGGCGGCTTGTCGAATCCGAGGATCTCGACCGGCACGGCCGGGCCGGCCTCTTTGACGCGCTTGCCGTTGGCGTCGTTCAGTGCCTTGACGCGCCCCCAGGCGTCGCCGGCGACGACCGCATCCCCGACGCGCAGGGTGCCGCGCTGCACGAGCAGCGTCGCCACCGGCCCGCGCCCGACGTCGAGCCGCGACTCGATGATGACGCCGCTGGCCTCGGCCTTCGGGTTGGCCTTGAGCTCGAGCACGTCAGCCTGCAGGAGCAGCATCTCGAGCAGCTGGTCGAGGTTCTGCTTGGCCTTGGCGGAGACGTCGACGAAGATGGTCTCGCCGCCCCACTCCTCCGGCTGCAGGCCCTGGTTGACCAGCTCGCCGCGCACCCGCTCGGGGTTCGCGTCCTCCTTGTCGATCTTGTTCACGGCCACCACGATCGGCACTTCGGCCGCCTTCGCGTGGTCGATCGCCTCGACCGTCTGCGGCATGACGCCGTCGTCCGCCGCGACGACCAGCACGGCGACATCCGTCACCTTCGCCCCGCGGGCGCGCATGGCGGTGAAGGCCTCGTGGCCCGGGGTGTCGAGGAAGGTGACTTTGCGCCCTCCGTCGACGTCGACCTGGTAGGCGCCGATGTGCTGGGTGATGCCGCCTGCCTCCGTCTCGACGACCGAGGACTCGCGGATGGCGTCGAGCAGCGTCGTCTTGCCATGGTCGACGTGGCCCATGATCGTGACGACGGGCGGCCGTGTGACGAGGGAGTCAGGCGCGTCCTCGTAGGACGCTTCCTCGGGCTCCTCCTCATCCGCGGCGTGCTGGATGATCACCTCACGGCCGAACTCGAGGCCGATCAGCTGCACGTCGTCGTCGGAGAGCGACACGGTCATCGTCACCATCTGCCCCTCGCCCATCATGTAGGCGATGATCTTGGCGGGGCTGATGCCGAGCTTCTCGGCGAGATCCTTGACCGTGACGCCGGACTCGACCTTCACCGGCCCGGTCGGCACCTCGGGCTCGCGCTTGGCCTCGGGCCGCGGACCGCGCTCGCGCTTCCCCTGCCCGGGGCGGCGGCCGGCCTGCGAGTCGATCACAACCCTACGGCGGCGGCCGGGCTGGGCGCCGCGCTGGGGGCGCGCATGCCGTGCGGGCTGGCCCGGCTCCTGGGCCGGCACGGTTGCCTTGGCGCCGAAGGCGCGACGGACGTCTTCGTCGTCGACCAGGTCGTCAGCGGGCGCGGCTGCGCCGGCCTCGTCCAGCTTCTGCTTGACCTCGGCCTCGGAGACGCCCTGCTCGCGCGCGATATCGGTCACCGTCTTCTTTGCCATCTCACCTCAATTCTCCCAGACACCGGGCCCGCCCTCAAGGCGAACCCGTTCCTCCAACCCCGCCGCGGCCTCAGCGCTCACACGTAGCCTCCGCGGCAGCGCGCCGCGCTTGAGCGCCTGGCCAAGGCAGCTGCGATCAGGGCACAGATAGGCGCCGCGCCCGGGCAGCCGCCTGGTGGGATCGGCCACGATCACCTCGTCGGCGACCGCCAGCCGCACCAGCTCTGCCTGTGGGCGGCGCCGGCCACACCCGGCGCACTGCCTGATCGGATCGCTTACGACGCGGCTGCTCCCTCCTCCTTGGCGGCCAGCTCACGGTGCGCCGGGACGCCGCAGTAGCGGCTCCCGTCGAGCGCCTGGTTGGGGCAGCGCTTGCCGGACGACGTCACCGCGATGCAGCGGCCCGGGAACTCGTCCTCCTCGCCCTCGGCGCCCGTATAGGGCACGTCCTCCGCCTCGGCGTAGTGCTCGGTCTCCGAGACGATGTCGATCCTCCAGCCGGTCAGCCTGTGCGCGAGGCGGGCGTTCAGGCCCTCCTTGCCGATCGCGAGCGACAGCTCGCCGTCGGGGACGACCACCGTCGCCTGCTGCGCGTCGTCGTCGACGTAGACCTCGCGTACCTTCGCCGGCGCGAGCGCCTTGGCGACGAAGCGCGCGGGCTCGTCGTTCCACGGGATGATGTCGATCTTCTCACCCCGCAGCTCGGACACGACCATGCGCACGCGCGAGCCGCGGGGGCCGACGCACGCGCCCACCGGGTCGACGCCCTGGACACGCGACTCGACCGCGATCTTGGCGCGGTAGCCGGGCTCGCGGGCGATGGCGCGGATGCTGACCAGGCCGTCGGCGATCTCGGGCACCTCGAGCTCGAACAGCTGGCGGATCAGCTCGTCGCTTCGGCGCGACAGGACCACCTGCGGGCCCTTGCCCTCGGAGCGCACCTCGATGATCACGGCCTTGATGCGGCTGCCCTGCTCGTAGCGCTCGCCCGGCACCTTCTCCGACCCCGGCAGGATCGCCTCCATCTTGCCCAGGTCGACGAAGGCATAGCGGTTGTCGTCCTGCTGCACGATGCCGGTGACGATCTCGCCGACGCGGTCGGCGTACTCGTCGTACATGATCGAGCGCTCCGCCTCGTGGATGCGCTGGCGCAGCACCTGCTTCGCCGTCTGCCCGGCGATGCGGCTGAAGCCCTCGGGCGTGACGTCCACCATCTGCGCAGGCTGGAACCAGCCCCACTCGATCTCGGGCTCGGGCTCCTCCTCGGCGGGCTGCTCGCCCTCGGCGCCCTGCGCGGCGGGGGCGTCGAGCGGCCGCTCCGGCTCCTCCTCGGGCTCGACCGGGCGGTGGTGCGGATGCACCTCGAGGTATGCCTCCCAGGCGTCGGGGGTGACCGACCAGACGACGTAATCGCCGGACTCGCGGTCGAGGTCGACGCGCACCGGATGGCGCGCGTCGGGCATCTTCTTGTATGCCGCCAGCAGCGCCTCCTCAATGGCCGAGAGCAGCGTCTCCGCCTCGATCCCGCGCTCCTTCTCGAGCAGCTTCACGCCCTCCAAGAGTTCCTTGCTCACCGCTTGCCTCCCACCTCAGCGACCAGATTCCCCCGGCGGATAGCCGCATACGGCAAGCTCGTGCGCTCACCGTCGAGGTCGATCTCGATCTCGTCGTTCCGTGCGTCGATCAACGTGCCAGTGAACTGCCGCCGCCCGGCGACCGGCTGCTCCGTGCGCACGTGCACGCGGCTGCCGACCGCGCGCCGGTAGTGCTCGGGCTTGACGAGCGGGCGGTCGAGGCCGGGGGACGACACCTCCAGCGCGTAGCGCTGCCGGACGGCCGCGAGCTCGCGGGTGACACGCTCGCACAGGTCGAGGTCGACGGCGCCGCCGGGCCGGTCGATGGTGACGCGGACAAGGCCGGGGCTGGGCTGCTCCGCGAGCAGCACCTCGACCTCCGGGACACGGTCCCGAAGGGTCGTCTCGATCTGCTGCGCCAACTCTGCTGAGCGTCCCATTTGCACCTCCTCGAACCTCCACGAGGGCGAAAAAAAGGTGGGTTCTCACCCACCTGCTCGGCCCGCCCTCTCACGCTGACAGTGAGCCGAAGGATAGCAGGGACTTCCCCCCAGAGGGTGAATCCGGACGCCGTGCGAGCGCTGCTGCAGCGGGTGGCCGAGGCGTCGGTGGAGGTCGGCGGCGAGCGCATCGCCGCCGTCGGGCCGGGCCTGCTCGCGCTGGTCGCCGCGGGCGAGGGCGACGACGAGGCGAAAGCGGCCCAGCTGGCCGGCAAGATCGCGCGGCTGCGGGTGTTCGCCGACGACGAGGGCCGCATGAACAGGTCGGTGGTGGACGTGCGCGGCGAGGTGCTTGTTGTCTCGCAGTTCACGCTCTACGCCGACGTATCGCGGGGCAACCGGCCGGGGTTCACGGGGGCGGCGGAGCCCGAGCTGGGCCGGCGGCTGGTGGATGCGGTGGCGGAGGAGCTGCGCGCGCTCGGCCTACCGGTGCAGACCGGCCGCTTCGGCGCGCACATGCGGGTGGCGCTCGTCAACGACGGGCCGGTCACGATCTGGGTGGACCTTTAGGCCAGCGTCAACCGCCTCAGAGCCGGTGTCGACCCGCGGCACGACTCCGTGGCCGATTCGTCACCTACCGATACCGGCCTCAGGCGCTCAGCCGGTCGACCGCTTCGCGGTAGTAGTCGACCTCGGGTCGGAGCCACAGCGCCATCTTGTAGTGCCCGGCCGCCAGGCCCTCCTCGCCCATCCTCGTCAGGCAGCGTCCCAGGCAGTAGTGCGCGTAGTCGTTCGCCGGCGCGGCATCCAGGATGTACTCGAACTCCGCCGCCGCCTCCCGGTAGCGGCGCAGCCGCAGATAGGCAAGGCCAAGCGCCTCGCGGATCGATGCCTTGTCCGGCTCGCGCCGCTTCGCCTTTTCGAGCGACACCGTCGCCTGCGCGTTGTCACCACGCTCCAGATGCGCGCGGCCCCGCTGGAACAGGTCATAGGTGTTGTCGTCGCCGTGCATCCGCAGCCTTCCGAATTCATCGGGCAAACCGCCCGCGAACTTCACGATAGCGCTGTGGGCAAATGGCCCCGGGCTCACTCCAGATGCGTCGTCTGCGCGAGCATCGAGCGCAGCCGCAGCGCGCCCATGGCGCGCTCGCGCAGGCTCAGGGCGGCGCGCATCTCCCGCCGAATCCGGCGAAGCGCGGGGCGCACCTGCCGGCCCGCCTCCCGTGCTCTCGCCGGCGGCGCGTACCGCGCGGCGCTCCCTGCCGCGGCGAGCTCGGAGGCGTCGACGCCCCAGGCGGAATCGACGATCGCGGCCAGCTCCTCGAACGTCGCGTTCGGCGGCACCGTGATCCCCTGGTCACCCAGGTAGGTGGCCATCTCGTGGTAGGCCGCGGACGCCTGCCCGCGCGGGCCGCGGCGCAGATAGCGCCAGCGCACGGCCACCAGCTTGACCCCGGCCAGCACCAGCAGCACCACCATCGTGGCCGACACCGCCCAGACGAAGAAGCTCGTGTGCCCGCCTGACGGCGCAGCCGTCAAGGTGCCACCGCGGCCGCTGGGGCGGGTGAGCCTGCTGTGCCTCGCATCCGGGTTTCCGCCGCCGGCCTGCAGCGAGGAGGGCAGGCCGAGCGTCTGCTGCAGCTTGATCGGCAGGCCCAGCTTCGACGCCTCCTGGCGGTTCGCCACCAGCGTCAGCAGCTTGTTGTTGGTCGTCGAGGTCAGCACCGGAAGATGGCGCGTGGGCGTCGGCTCGAAGGGCATCCAGCCGTAGCCGGGGAAGTAGGCCTCCACCCACGCGTGGGCGTCGCGGTCGAGCACCGTGTAATCGCCGCTGCTGGTCTCATGGCCCTCCGTGAAGCCGTACGCCACCCGTGCCGGGATGCCGTGCAGACGCAGCACGAGCGCCATCGACCCCGAGAACATCTGGCAGTAGCCGCGGTGCGACCGCAGCATGAAGTCGGCCAGCACGGGCCCGGTGCCGCGCGGCGGGGTCTGGTCGTAGTGGAACTTCTTGCTGTGGAAGTACGACTCGAGGGCGGCGACGGCGCCATATTCGCTGGCCGTGGGATCATCGGCGCCGGATTCGTGCCACGCCTGGTTTGACGCGCGCACGAGGCCCGGGTCGAGCGAGATGCGACGGACCCCGCGCCCGCTCCCCCAGACGGGGATGCGCTGGTTGTTGACGATGATGCCGGCCGCCACGTCGGCCGGAAAATGCGTGCCGGCTCCTGCGAGCTCCTTCACCGTCGGGTTCGGCGAGTACGACCGCACGGTGTAGGTGGCGTCGCGGGGCAGGTCGGTGCTCGTCACCACGGTCCCGTCGGTGCTGAGCGTGGCGTCCACCCGCTGTGACGTGAGCGTGAAGCGCGTCGGCTGGCCGGTGCCGATCAGGTGGGGGTCCGCCAGCCCGTCGATCTTGATGCCGATCTGCACCATGTCGCCGCGCTTCGGGTCCTGGGCGTTCGGCGGCAGCATGCTGGGCGGTGCGCCGATGCCGTCGGTGTCATGGAACGGCGTCTGGGTGATGTCCTGCGCCACCCAGCTCGTTCCGTTGAAGTCCGTCAGCACGCCCGCCTTCCAGTAGTGCGGGTTGATCGACGAGACGGTGAACATCGTCGTCGGGTTCTTGGGGAAGTGCAGCGGCCCGTACGTCTCGTTCCAGACGTAGCCGACGCTGATGCGTGCGCCGCCGCCTGCCAGCGGGTTCCAGTGCCGCCAGTCGAAGAACGCGCCCTTCGCCACCCCCGGCGCCGACCCCACCACCACGCCGGCCACCACGGTTGCGGCGCCGATGGCGGCCAGCTGCGCGATCGCGGAACCTCCCGCCGGGATGCGCCGCTGGCATACCGCCAGGATCGCCAGCGCCAGGGCAAGGAAGATGGCCGCGCGCAGGCCGCGGTCGCCCATGCCAACGGCGGTGCTCGGGATCGCGAACAGCGCGAACGCCGCGGACACGGCGGTGAGCGCGAAGCGCCCGTCCAGCAGCAGCCATGCGAACAGCCCCAGGAGCAGCGCGAACGACAGCTGCACCAGGCCGTCCGTCTGGGCGAAGCGCCCGGGGTCGAAGGGCGTGATCGTGCCGAACCAGGCCTGGGCGCCATCGTGGACGGCGGAGGCCACCCTGACCGGGTAGAGCGCGTGATCACGCTCCCAGGGCAGGTAGCCGAAGGCGCGCCAGACGACGATGACGGCGGCGGCCACCGTGGCCACGATCGCCGCGGCCCATCGCCTGGCCGCCGCCAGCAGGGCCGGGCCGAGCGCCAGCAGGATCAGGAGCGCCATCTCGCCGGCGGCGATCTGCGGGTGCTCGAGCTGCTGCCAATGCCATGCGCTGAACGCCGCGACCGCGAAGAAGACGACCAGCCGCTCAGCCACGGAGGGCCGCCTTCCGCGCCATTGCGGACGAGAGCACATCGCCGATGTCGTCGCCCGCCCGCACGCGCGCGACCGCCACCCCGCTCGCAGCGAGCTGGAGCGCCGCCGAGTCGGCAGAGCCCGGGACGTGCTCGACGCCGGCGAACGACGCTGCATCGACGGCAACCACGGCGACGTCGCGGCGCGCGGAGCGGAGCGCGAGCACACGGCTCGCGACCTGCGGGCTGAGCGCGCCCGTGACGATGTAGAGCCGCGCAGCGTCGATCGCCTCCGCCGCGCCGGTCGCGCCCAGCGCCTCCGAGAGCATCGCCGCCAGCGGACGGTGCGCGTCTGCCCGGACGGCTGCGAGCGCCGCCAGGGCCGCCCCCCAGTCCCCGCCGCCGGCCTGCACGCGTATCCGCCGACGTGTCGGGCCGTGGATGACCAGCGAGCAGCGCTGGCCCGTCTCCACCATCCGGTTCATCAGCGAGGCCGCGACGCGCACCTGCGCGTCGAAGCTGCTCGACCCGGGCGGGCCCACCTCGGCCGTGCGATCGCAATCGAGCAGCACGGCCGACTCGTCGCGGGGAAGCTCGGTCAGCTCCTTCACCATCAGCTTGCGCCGCTTCGCAGTCGAGCGCCAGTGCACCCGGCGAAGGCTCTCCCCCTGCTGGAAGTCGCGGATCGAGTGCAGGTCGTATCCGGCGGTGCGGTGCAGCAGCGCCCGCCCCTCGTCTCCGCCGGCGGTGCCGGCGTCCGTGAACAGGCCGTCCAGGGCGTAGACACGGGGATAGACGAGCAGCGTGTCCGACCGCTCGAGCGCGGTCAGCGACTCCGCCAGGCCGAGCGGGTCGTCGACGCGAAGCTCGGCGGCTGCGAGGGTGTAGCGGCCGCGCGGGGCCGGGTCGATCACGTACCGGCCGCGCAGTGCATGGCCGACGTGGCGCAGCGGCACCTCCTGGGTGCCGAGATCACCGATCTTCTCGAGCATCGTGGCCCGTGCCGGGAGCAACCCGCCGTCGCCTCGCACCTCCACCTCGACGCCGACCCGGCCGCCCTCGACCAGCTCCCGGTGGCCGGTCCGCCGGCGCAGGTTGGTCGGCTTCGCGGTCAGGCGCACCCAGAGCCACGCGATCAGCGGTGCCGCGAACAGGCCGACCGCAACCGGGTACATCGCACTGGTGCCGAAGCCCCAGGACGCGATGTAGAGCGCGAATGCGAGCAGCAGCGTGCCGGTCCCGCGGCTGGTCACGTCGGCCCCACCGCTACACCGGGACCGGGGTGCGGGCCACCGCCTCGCCGATCACCTCGGCCGCATCGACCCCGCCGGTGCGGGCGTCGGCCGCGAGGATGACGCGATGGGCGAGAACGTCGGCGGCCACGTCCTTGACGTCGGCGGGGATCACGTATTCCCGGCCGCGCAGCACGGCGTGGGCCTTTGCGACCCGCAGCAGCGAGATGCCGGCCCGCGGGCTGGTGCCGAGCGCGAGCCGCGAATCGGCCCGCGTCTGCCGCAGGATGGCAACCACGTAGCGATTCAAGCTGTCCTCGACGTAGACCCGCTTGACCGCGTCCACCGCGGTCTCGAGGTCGGCCGCCGAGGCAACCGGCTCGAGCTCCTCGAGCGGCTCGGAGGCGGAGTGCTCGGCGAGCATGCGCGCCTCCTCGGCGATCGGCGGGTACCCAAGGTGCAGCCGCATCGTGAACCGGTCGAGCTGTGCCTCGGGCAGCGGGAATGTGCCCTCGTACTCGATCGGGTTCTGCGTCGCGATCACCATGAAGGGGCGTGCCAACCGGTGCGTTGCACCGTCGATCGTGACCTGTCCCTCCTGCATGCACTCGAGCAGCGCGGACTGGGTCTTCGGGCTGGCGCGGTTGATCTCGTCGACCAGCACCAGGTTCGCGAAGACGGGGCCGGGCCGGAACTCGAACTCGTTCGCCTGCAGGTTGTAGACGTTGACGCCGGTGATGTCCGAGGGGAGCAGGTCGGGGGTCGCCTGGATCCGCGCGAACTCACAGTCGAGCGACCGCGCGAGCGACTTCGCCAGCATCGTCTTCCCGACGCCGGGGAAGTCCTCGAGGATGATGTGGCCCTCGCAGAGCATGGCCAGCACGCACCGCTCCAGCAGCTCCTGCGGCGCGTGGATCACCCGGGCGACGTTCTCGATCACACGCCGGGCCGTCTCGCCGGCTCCCGCGATGGCCTCCGAGGGCGGCGTGTCGTGCAGTTCGTGTGCTTCCACAGGAATGTCCTCTCGTCAGACCGTCGTACGCTGCTCTACGGCGGCACTCGCCGGCCGGTTCGCGACCCAGTCCAGGATGGCGGCCGCGCAGGCCTGCTTGGAGCGGCGCGATACCAGCGTCTCATCGTTTGACGTCACCAGCACGACTTCGTTGAGGTCGCTGTCGAATCCGATGTCGCTGCGGCTGATGTCGTTCACCACGATCATGTCCGCACCCTTGCGCCGCAGCTTGTCCCGCGCCCGCTCCACTGCGCCGTCCCCGTGCTCGGCCGCGAACCCGACCAGCGTGGTGCCGGCGCGCCGGGCAGCGCCGAGCTCCGCAAGGATGTCGGTGGTCGGCTCCAGCTCGACCAGCCAGGCGTCCTCGCCCTTCGTGCGCTTGCCGGCGACCGGCGCCGCGGGCCGGTAGTCGGCCACGGCCGCAGCCATGACGACGATGTCGGCGGTCTCGGCCTCGCGCAGGGTCGCCGCGCGCAGCTCCGCGGCCGTCTCGACCCGCACTGTCCGCATCGGCGCCGAGGGGGACGCGATGGCCGCCGCCAGCAGGAGCGTGACGGCGGCTCCGCGCCGGGCGGCCTCGTCGGCGACGGCGACGCCCATGCGACCGCTCGACCGGTTCCCGAGGTAGCGCACCACGTCGAGCGGCTCGCGCGTCCCGCCGGCGGTCACCACCATCCGCCGCCCCGCGAGCGATGCCATCGTCGCCAGGCGCTGCTCGATCCGCGCCGCGATCTCATCCGGCTCGGCCATCCGGCCGCGGCCGTGCTCGCCCTCGGCCATCTCACCGGACCCCGGTCCCACCAGCTCGACTCCGCGCGCTTCCAGCAGCGCGACGTTCTCCCGCGTGGCCGGAGACTCCCACATGCGCGGGTTCATTGCGGGAGCGAGCAGCAGCGGGCCGCCGAACGCGAGTGCGCTCTGGGTGAGCACGTTCGGCGCCTCGCCGCGGGCGATGCGGGCGAGGGTATTCGCACCGGCCGGTGCGACGCAGAACAGCTCCGCCTCGCGCGACGCCTCGAGGTGCGGGAAGACGTCAGCGGAGCTCTCGGTCAGCACGGGACGCCGTGACAGCGCTGCGAACGTGGTCGCGCCGACGAAGCGCTCGGCATCCGGCGTCATAACGACCTGCACGTCCCGGCCGGCGCGCACCAGCAGGCGCACGAGCTCGCAGGTCTTGTATGCCGCGATTCCCCCGCTCACCCCCACCAGGATCATGGCGGAAGTGTACGGCCGCGCCGGTGCCCCGCGGTAACGGATTCGTGACGACCGGGCTGCCGCGTCAACCGCGGTCAGCCCGACGGCTGACCCAATGCTTCTCGCCTAATGCTTCTCGCGCGCGCCGGCGTCCGAGGTGGACACCTCGAGCTTGCCCTCGGCGATCTCCTCGAGCGCCATCGTCAGGAAGTTCTTCGACCGCGACTCGATCAGCGGCGGCGCGAACCCTTCGAAGCTGCCCTCGCCGAGCTGGTGGTGATAGTCGTTGATCTGCCTGGCCCGCTTGGCGGCCGCGATCACGAGCGCATACTTGCTGTCCACGTGCTCCAGCAGCACATCAACCTTCGGGTAGATCATGTTCTCTCCTCACTCTGCGAGTGCGCTTCGGATCAGCGTTACCAGCTCCGCCGCTGCTCTGTCGACGTCGTCATTCACTATCACGTGCGCGAAATCGTCCCGCGCCTCCAGCTCTGCCCTGGCGATCCGCAGCCGGTTTGCGATGTCCTCGGGCGAGTTCGTCCCGCGCGCCGTCAGGCGCCGCTCGAGGTCAGTCACATCCGGTGGTGCGATGAACACCAGCACCGCGTCCGGCAGCTGGCGCGCGACCTCCCGAGCCCCCGGCACGTCGATCTCGAGCATCACGCTCGCCCCGTGCGCCAGGCGCCGGTCGACCTCGCTGCGCAGCGTGCCGTACCGATGGCCTGCGAATTCTACATGCTCGAGGAACGCCCCCTCCCCCACCCGCCGCTCGAACCCCTCCGGCGTGAGGAAGTGGTACTCGCGGCCGTCGACCTCGCCCGGCCGCATGGGACGCGTCGTCGCCGAGGTGGCAAGCTCGAGGTCGGGCACCTGTTCGCGGGCGAGCCGGATCAACGTCCCCTTGCCGACGCCGGATGGTCCCGAGATGACGAACAGCCGCCCGCCGCGGCGGGCGCTCACCGGGACGCCCCGGGCGCTAGGAGTTGAAGAGCTCGACGAGCTCGCCGCGCTGCCGCTCGGACAGCCCGCCGATGGTCTTCGACTGGCTGATCCGGCACTGCGTCAGCAGCCTGCCCGCGCGAACGCGCCCGAGGCGCGGAACGGCGAGCAGCATGTCGTACACCTTGGCGGTGAGCACGTAGTCCGGCGGGTCGAGGAGGATCTGATCGAACGTCGTCTGGCCGGCCTTGAGCGCCCGCTTCAGCTGCGCCCGCTGTACCCGGATCCGGTTCGCTCGATCGAGTGCGTCGAGTCGCTGGTCGAGGGAACGGGAGGGGGCCTGCGAGAGGAGTTGGGGCATCGTGCGGGGCGATGATACCACGGTTGGGCACTCGTGCAAGCCCCAATAAACGGCCAAAATAGGCGGTTTTTACAGTGTTATCCATCAACCTCAAGTATAGGATGAGGTAAGCCCAGATGCGCGGCCCCAACGATGTCGTCAAAGGTGGAAACGCCTCGATCACCGAGCAAGCGGGGCAGTTCCTCCACAACGCGGCGCAGCAGGTGCGGGTCGCGGAAGAGCGCCGTGCCGAGCGCGACCACCGAGGCGCCCGCGGCCGCGAACTCGATGCAATCCTGCGCCGACTGGATGCCCCCGAGGCCGATGATCGGCAGGCCGGTCACGGCCCGCGCGTGGTAGACCGCGTGCAGCGCGACAGGCTTGACCGCCGGCCCCGATAAGCCCCCGCCACCGCCGCCGAGCAGGGGCCGAAGCGTTGTGCGGTCGATCGCCATTCCGCGCACGGTGTTGATCAGCACCAGGCCGTCCGCTCCACCCTCCGCGGCGGCGAGCCCGATCGCCGGTAGGTCGGCGACGCTCGGCGTCAGCTTCGCCAGCAGCGGCACCGATGTCTCGGCCCGGCAGCGCTCGAGCAGCGCACGCGTCTCCGCGGCGTCGGTGCCGATCGAGATGCACCCGGTGTCGACGTTCGGGCACGACACGTTCAGCTCGATCGCGGCCACCGCGGGCTGCGCGCCGACCCGTGCGACGGCGGTGGCGTACTCCTCCCGGCTCCACCCACCGACGCTGACGATCAGCGGGACGCCCAGGTCGGCGAGCCGCGGCAGGTGGTCGTCGCAGAAGCGGTCGAGCCCGGGATTCGCGAGCCCGATCGAGTTCACCATGCCCGCCGGCGTCTCAGCGATCCGCTGTGGCGGGTTCCCGGCCCGCGGCCGCAGCGTCACGGTCTTGGTGACGAACGCCGACGCGCCCAGCGTGCCGGCCACGAGCGCGTCGAGTGTCCCCGAGCCGTTCACCACCGGGTGCTCGAGCTCGATGCCGCAGAAGGTCGTGGCCAGCGAGCTACCCACTCCCCCGCCCCGCCAGGATCCGGCTTCCCTCCACCACGGGCCCCTCGATGCAGAGCCGCTTCCACTCGCCGTCCAGCTCCACCGCGCAGCCGTAGCACGCACCGAACCCGCATGCCATGGCGGCCTCCATTGCCAGCAGGCAGGGTGTGCCATGCTCGGCGCAGAGCGCCGCAACCGCGCGCAGCATCGGGTCCGGGCCGCAGGCAATGACGGTCGCCTCGGCCGGGAGCAGCCGGGCGAGCGGCTCGGTGACGAGCGTCGGTTCGAGGACGACCGTCGCGCTGGGATCGACGAGGGCGGCGCACACGGCCTGGGCCTCGCCACGGAACCCGAGCAGCGTCGTCACGGGAGGCGCCAGCGTACGAACCAGCCAGGGCAGGATGGCGGCGCCGATGCCGCCGCCCACGAGGATCGCCGGGCCGGTGATCGCGGGGAAGCCGCGGCCCAGCGGACCGGTCACGGTGACCTCCCGGCACCCCGCGAGGGCAGCCGTGCCCGGGCCGCGCACGTCGAGCAGGAATGCGATCTCGCGCTCATCCGCCCATGCCGCGGAAAGCGGCCGGGGGAGGTATGCGCCGGCCGGCTGGGGGCGCGCCTGCAACATGAAGAACTGCCCCGGCACCCCTGCGTCGGCACCGCTGCGGCGAAGCACCAGCAGCGTGTAGCCGCCGACCGCCTCCACGCGGTCGACCGCGAGCACGCGGCTAGCGGGCGGCATGGGTTCCGGCGGCGTGCAGATCCTGGAGGGCGACCGGGGCCACGGCGCGCGCCTGCGCGATCGCCTGCACCACTGCGGACGCGCCGGCCAGGGTCGTGATGCAGGGGATCTGATGGCGGATGGCGGCCTCGCGGATCTCGTAGCCGTCCGTGCGGGCTCCACGGCCGAACGGCGTGTTGATGATCAGGTTGATCGACGACTCGCGGATCAGGTCGACGACGTTCGGCGACCCCTCCGTGACCTTCAGCACCCGCTCGACGGGGATGCCGATGCGCTGCAGCGCCAGGGCCGTGCCGGCGGTGGCGATCAGGTCGAAGCCGAGCGACTGCAGCAGCGCTGCGAGCATCGTCGCGGCCGCCTTGTCGGCGTCGCGCACCGAGAGGAACACGCGACCCTCGCGGGGCAGCGGCCTGCCGGCTGCCCGCTCCGCCTTGGCGAACGCGGTCGGGAAGTCCGGGCCGATGCCCATCACCTCGCCGGTCGAGCGCATCTCCGGGCCGAGCGCCGGATCCGATCCCATGAACCGCTGGAACGGCAGCACCGCCGCCTTGACGCTGATGTGGTCGGGTGGCTCCTCGGCCAGCTCGACCGGCAGCCCCAACGCCGCCCGGCAGGCGGCCTCGACCAGGTTCCGGCCGGTCGCCTTGGCGACGAAGGGCACGGTGCGCGAGGCGCGCGGGTTGGCCTCGATGACGAACACCCGCGACCCCTGCACCGCGTACTGCACGTTGATCAGCCCCTGCACGCCGAGCGCCATGGCGATGGAGCGCGTCTGGCTGCGGATCTCGCGCTCGACCTCGTCGCCCAGCGACAGGGTCGGGATGACGCATGCGGAGTCCCCGGAGTGCACGCCCGCCTCCTCGACGTGCTGCATGACAGCGCCGATCCACGCGCGGGTGCCGTCGCACACGGCGTCGACGTCCACCTCGATTGCATCCTCGACGAATCGGTCGACCAGCGATCCCCGCTGCACCGGCCGGGCGCGAAGCATCGACTCGTCGTAGCAGATCCGCATCTCCCGCCCGCCGAGCACGTAGGACGGCCGCACCAGCACCGGGTAGCCGATCGACGACGCGATGCGTGCAGCGTCCTCGACATCGTTCGCGATCCCCCACGCCGGCGCCTCGAGGCCGAGCTCGGCCAGCACCCCGCCGAACCGCTCGCGGTCCTCCGCGATGTCGATCGCCTCGAACGGCGTGCCGAGCAGGCGCACGCCCTCCTCCTCGAGCCGGCGCGCCAGGCGCAGCGGCGTCTGGCCGCCGAACTGGGCGACCACGCCCACCGGCCGCTCCCGCTCGATCACCTCGAGCACGTCCTCGACGGTGAGCGGCTCGAAGTAGAGCCGGTCGGACGAGTCGGCGTCGGTCGAGACCGTCTCCGGGTTGCAGTTCACCATCACCGCGTCGTAGCCGAGGTGGCGGAACGTCTGGGCGGCCTGGACGCAGCAGTAGTCGAACTCGATGCCCTGCCCGATCCGGTTGGGGCCGGCGCCCAGGATGACGACGCTCTCGCGCTCGCCGCGACGGAGCTCATCCTCCATCTCGTACGCCGAGTAGTAGTACGGCGCCTGCGCCTCGACCTCGGCCGCGCAGCTGTCCACGGCCTTGAACACCGGCCGCACGCCGGCCTCCCGCCGGAGCCGTCGCACCTCTCGCTCCGCCTCGCCGGTCAGCTCGGCGATGCGCGCATCGGCGATGCCAAGTCGCTTCAGCCGTCGCCACTCCGTCTCGGAGATGGCGCCCGCCTCGGCTCCACGCAACCGGCGCTCCGCCTCGGCGACGGTCGCCCACTCGTCCAGGAACCATCTATGCACCTGCGACTCCACGGACAGGGCCTCGGGCGACTCCCCGTCGAACAGCCGTGAGGCGATCACGTCGAAGCGGTCCCAGCTGCCCTCGGCGACGCTTCCATGGCGCCGGGAGGTGCCGTCCAGCTCCCGGCTGCGCATGGCCTTCCCCCACGCCTCCGCGAACGTGCGGCCGATGCCCATGGCCTCGCCCACCGACTTCATCTGCGTCGTCAGCCCCGCGTCTGCGCCGGGGAACTTCTCGAAGGCGAACCGCGGCAGCTTGACGACGACGTAGTCGAGCGCCGGCTCGAAGGACGCCGGCGTGGTGCCCGTGATGTCGTTCGGGATCTCGTCCAGCGTGTACCCGATCGCAAGCTTGGTCGCGACCTTCGCGATCGGATAGCCGGTCGCCTTCGACGCGAGCGCCGACGACCGCGACACGCGCGGGTTCATCTCGATCACCACCAGCTCACCCGTCTCGCGGTTGAGCGCGAACTGCACGTTGGATCCACCGGTCTCGACGCCCACGGCGCGGATCACGGCGGCGGAGGCGTCGCGCAGCAGCTGGTACTCGCGGTCAGTCAGCGTCTGCGCGGGCGCGACGGTGACCGAGTCGCCGGTGTGCACGCCCATCGGATCGACGTTCTCGATCGAGCAGATGATGACCACGTTGTCGTTGCGGTCGCGGATCACCTCGAGCTCGAACTCGCCCCAGCCGGCGACAGACTCCTCGAGCAGGATCTGGCTGATCGGGCTCTCCCGCAGGCCCCGGCCGACGATCTCCTCGAACTGCTCCGGCGTCCGCGCAAACCCGCCGCCCTGGCCGCCGAGCGTGAAGGCCGGCCGGATGACGACGGGCAGCTGCAGGTCGCCCGTGACGGCGGCGCGTGCCTCCTCCACGGTGTGGGCGATCGCACTGCGGGGCACGCGCAGCCCGATCGACTCCATCGTGCGCGCGAACAACTCACGATCCTCGGCGCAGTGGATGGCGTCGTAGGAGGCACCGATCAGCTCGATCCCGAGCTCGTCGAGCACGCCCGCCTCGGAGAGCAGGGATGCGAGGTTGAGCGCCGTCTGGCCGCCGAGCGTCGGCAGGAGCGCGTCCGGTCGCTCGGCCTCGAGCACCGCGCGGACGCCGTCGAGGTCGAGCGGCTCCAGGTAGGTACGGTCGGCCCAGCCGGGGTCGGTCATGATGGTGGCCGGGTTCGAGTTGATCAGCACCGTCGTGTAGCCCTCTTCGCGCAGCACGCGGAGCGCCTGGGTGCCGGAGTAGTCGAACTCGCAGGCCTGACCGATCACGATCGGCCCGGAGCCGATCACCGCGATCTTCGAGATGTCCTCACGCCTTGGCAACGGCCACCTCCGCCAGGCTGTCGACGAAGCCCGCGAGCGCAGCGCGCGCGTCGTGCGGCCCGGGGCTCGCCTCGGGATGGAACTGCATCGAGGCGACCGGCAGATCGCGCAGCGCCAGGCCCTCGACCGTCCCGTCGTACAGCGATATATGGGTGATCCGTGCCGGCCCGAAGTCCGTATCGAGGTCTCCCCCGCCCTCGGGCACGCGGACGGCGAACCCGTGGTTCTGTGCGGTCACGAGCACGCGGCCGGAGTCCACCTCGAGCACCGGATGGTTCGCGCCGCGGTGGCCGAAGCGCAGCTTGAAGGTCTCCAGGCCGAGCGCCCTGCCGAGCAGCTGGTGGCCGAGGCAGATCCCGAACACCGGCACCTGGCCGACCAGCTCTCGCACCTCGGAGATCGGGCCGGGAAGGGCCGCGGGGTCTCCGGGCCCGTTACCGAGCAGCACCCCGTCCGGGTTGACCTCCAGCACCTGGTCGGCGGTCGCGTCCCACGGGAGCACGGTCACCCGCGCGCCGTGCTCCTGGAGGATGCGCACGATCGACCGCTTCACCCCGTAGTCGAGGACTGCGACATGCGCGCGCTCCGGGCCGATCGCCGGCAGCGTCGCCGGCTCGTGGCAGGACACGTCGCCCGCCAGCGCCTGGCCTGCCATCAGCGGCTCGCGTGCGATCAGCTGCGTGAGATCCGCGACCGACGCCCCGTCCGATCCGATCGCTGCGCGCACGGTCCCCCCGTCGCGCAGCCGGCGCGTGAGCATGCGCGTGTCGATCCCCTGGATCCCCACGACATCGTGGCGCGCGAGCCAGTCCGAGAACCCCTCGCGGCCGTTCGGCGAGGCGTTGCGGCCCTCGCGGACGACCACCGCGCGCGCCTGCGGCCGGTCGGACTCGGAGGTGTCCGGCTCCACCCCGTAGTTGCCGATCATCGGCTGGGTGAAGGTCACGACCTGCCCCGCGAAGGACGGATCCGTCACGATCTCCTGGTATCCCGTCATCGAGGTGATGAAGACGAGCTCGCCGACGGCCCGTCCCACCGCGCCGTAGGCCTCGCCGTCCAGCACCGTCCCGTCCTCCAGCACCAGCAGCGCGCTCATCGGGCCACCTCCGCCAGCCGGTGGGCCACCGAGCCGCCGGCGACGGTCATCGTGCACCGTCCCTGCAGCGTGCGCCCTCCGAAGGCGCAGTTTCGCGACCGTGATGCATAGGGCGGCCCGACCACCCACCGCTCCGCCAGGTCCCACAGCGCGAGGTTGGCAACCTCTCCCACTCGCAGCGCCGGCGCCGGAAGGCCGAACGCCCGGGCCGGGCCGGTCGACATGCGCTCGAGCACGGTCGCCAGCGGCACGAGGCCCGGCTCGACCAGGTTGGTGTACACCGCCGCGAACGCCGTCTCAAGCCCGATCACCCCGTTGGGCGCCGCCTCGAACGGCACCTCCTTCTCGTGCGCGCGATGTGGCGCATGGTCGGTGCCGACGCAGTCGAGCGTCCCGTCGGCGAGCGCCTCGACGAGCGCCGCCCGGTCGGCGTCCGAGCGCAGCGGCGGGCTCATCTTGCTCACGGCCGGGTCGAGGTCGCGCACCAGCTCGTCCGTCAGGCACAGGTGATGGGGCGACACCTCGGCAGTCACCGCCACTCCCAGCTCCTTGGCACGCCGGATCTCGGCCACGGATTCCGCGGCCGAGATGTGGCAGAGGTGCAGCGGGGCGCCCTCGTAGCGCGCGATCTGCAGGTCGCGGCCGACCATCACGCTTTCGCCGATGCTCGGGTAGCCGTGCAGCCCCAGCTCGGCCGAGACGGCGCCCTCGTGCATCTGGGCGCCCGCGGTCAGGGTCAGGTCCTCTTCGTGGAGCGACAGCTTGCGGCCGGTGACAGAGCTGTACTGCAGCGCCCGCCGCAGCATGCCGGCACGTTCCACCGGACGGCCGTCGTCCGAGAACCCCACCGCTCCACGTGCGGCCAGCTCCGCCATGTCCACCAGCTCGCGGCCCTCCAGGCCGCGGGTGATCGCCGCGAAGAAGCCGGTGGCGACGACCGCCTGCTCGGACGCGCGCGTGATCAGCCCGTTCAGCACCGCGGCGGAATCGACCACCGGGCTCGTGTTCGGCATCGCCAGGATGGCGACGAACCCGCCCGCCGCTGCCGCGCGCGTCCCCGACGCGATGTCCTCCTCGTCCTCGTCGCCCGGTGTGCGCAGATGCACGTGCGGGTCGACCAGGCCGGGGGTCATCGTCAGGCCGTCGGCATCGATCATCTCGGCCCCAGCGGGGTCGAGCGAGCTCCCGACCTCGGCGATCACGCCGGAGGCGATGCGGACGTCGAGCTGCGGCCCCTCGAGCCCGCTGGCGCCGTCGACCAACCTGGCGCCCTTGATCAGGAGATCCGCCGGCGGGGCCTCACGCTGGGTCAGCTGCATCACGCCACCTCCTGACCGGCCGGCTCCACCGCTCGCAGCGCGGCCTGGCCGCCGCGCGTTGTCGGCTCCGTGAGCAGGTCGTAGAGCACCGCCATCCGTGTCACCAGGCCGGCGCGCACCTGATCGACGATCCTGGAGCTCGCGCTGTCGGCCACCTCGGCCGCGATCTCGACGCCACGGTTGATCGGCCCCGGGTGCATGACCAGCTGGCTCGGCTGCACGCGCTCGGGTGTCACGCCCCAGAGCGCCGAGTACTCCGTCAGGGACGGTACGTAGTTCGCACCCTCCAGCATCCGCTCGCGCTGCATGCGGAGCACATACACCACGTCGGCCTCGGCGATGTCACCGATGTCGTACGAGACGGTCACGCCCATCGCGGCGGCGGCATCGCGCGGAATCAGTGCCGGAGGCCCCACCAGGAGCACCTCGGCCCCCAGCAGCCTGAGCGCCTGGATGTTCGACCGGGCCACGCGCGAGTGGAGCACATCCCCGACGATGGCGACCTGCAGCCCCTCCACCTGCCCGAGCGCCTTGCGGATCGTGTAGAGGTCGAGCAGGCTCTGCGGCGGGTGCTGATGCTTGCCGTCACCGGCGTTGACGACGTGGGCATCCGTGTGCCGCGTCACCAGCGCCGGCGCGCCCGCCTGCGGGTGGCGGATGACGATCACGTCCGGGTCGTAGGCGGACAGCGTCAGCACCGTGTCCTTGAGCGACTCACCCTTGTCCACGCTCGACCCCGACGCCTTCAGGTTGACGGTGTCGGCCGAGAGCCGCTTGGCCGCGAGCTCGAACGAGCTCGAGGTGCGAGTCGACGACTCGAAGAACACGTTCATGACCGTCCGGCCACGCAGCGTCGGCACCTTCTTGACGTCTCGGTGCATGACCGACTCGAACCCTTCGGCGGTCTCCAGGATCCGCTCCACGTCGGCCCGTTCGAGGTCGCCGATCGAGAGCAGGTGTCGGCGCCGGGCGAGTCCTGTTGGCGGGTAGAGATCCACTGCGGCGGCTCCTATTCGGCGGTGAGGAGGACGATGCGGTCGACGTCGTCGACCTCGGACAGCTGGACGTTGACGCGCTCGGTGCGCGCGGTGGGCAGGTTCTTGCCGACGTAGTCGGGGCGGATCGGCAGCTCGCGGTGCCCGCGGTCGACGAGCACCGCAAGCTGCACCCGCTGCGGGCGCCCGAAGCCGAACAGGGCCTCGATCGCGCTGCGGATGGTGCGGCCGGTGAAGAGCACGTCATCGACCAGGACGACCGACCGGCCGTCCAGGTCGAAATCGAGCCGCGTTGCCTTCACCACGGGATGCGGGTGGACGCGCACGTCGTCCCGGTAGAAGGAGATGTCGAGGGCGCCGGTGGGGACGCGGGTGCCGGTGAACTGCTCGACCAGGTCGGCCAGGCGCTCGGCCAGGTACACCCCGCGGGTGTGGATGCCGACCAGTGCGAGCTCGTCGAGATCCGGGTGCTTTTCCACGATCTCGTGGGCGATCCGGCGCAGCGTGCGCTGCAGATCGGCCTCGTCGAGCAGGACGCGCCCGGTCGTCTCGAACGCGCTCACCCGCGTGCGGTGGGCGTCGGTGTGCAGGCGCAGATCATCGTCAACTCCTTCCCGGGCTCGCAGGCCGCGGATTAAAGGGGTGCAAGGTTGGTGGCTCTCTGACCGCTCGAGCCGGAGAACAGCCTATCAGCGCCGGCGGACGGCGGCACGTCGGTCCCGGCTATCGGTGCGCGCGGGCCCGGACGCTGACGGTCACGAACGGCATCGTGAAGTGATCGTCGTCGCCGAGGCCGGGATGCCGCAGTGCGAACTCCTGGACGCGCTGCAGCGTCGACTCCCGCTCGCCCGGCGGCATCGTCGCGAAATGGCTCGTGGACGCGGCCCAGGTCACGAGCCGCGCGGCGTCGAAGGGCGTCGGGTTGGGAAAGTCCCGCCGCTCCACCTGGCCGAACCGGGGATGCTCCTCGACCGGCACCCAGTCCGAGCCGTCGACCTGGGAGAGCACATCGCGCCCGACCGCAAGCGAGCTCGACAGCTCGGCCACCCACCCGATCGAGTCGTCTCGGATGTTCCAGAGCAGTCCCAGCACCCCCCACGGCCGCAGCACGCGATCGATCTCCGGGAGCGCCCGCTCCGGGTCGAACCAGTGGAACGCCTGGCCGACCAGCACGGCGTCGACGCTGTCGTCCTCGAGCGGGATCTGCTCGGCGCTGCCCGCCACCGCGCGCACGTTCGGATACGCGTGCTGCAGCTGCGCCCGCATCTCGTCCAGCGGCTCGACCGCGGTCACCGAGCATCCCTGCTCGGCGATCACCCGCGTCAGCTTGCCGGTGCCCGCGGCGAGATCGAGCACCTCCCGCCCGGGCGCGACGTCGAGCAGCCAGCGTACGGCATGCGTCGGGTACGTCGGCCGCGCCTGCTGGTACGCCTCGGCCACCTCGCCGAACGACCGTGCGCGCTCCCGGTGCTGCTCGTCCACACCCGGACGTTAGACCAGTACGCTGCCGCCCGATGGATCGGCTGCTGGACGATCTGCGGGCGGCGAGCATCGGCTCGGCCTTCAACCTCTACGCGGGCGAGGACGGGGCGGTGCGGCTCGCCAACCTGCGGGCGTACCTGGAGGAGCGCCGCGGCGCCGATGTGGTCGCGCTGGGCGAGGCCGCCGGCTACCAGGGGATGCGATGGTCGGGCATCGCGTTCACCAGCGAGCGCGATCTCGCTCGCTGGGGCCCTCCCTACCGGGCGACCAGCGACCGGCCGAACGGATGGACCGAGCCGTCCGGCACGATCGTGCATCGCGTGCTCGACGAGCTGGATGCCGAGCGCCGTGTGATCCTCTGGAACACGGTCCCGCACCATCCGCATCACCCGGGCAGGCCGCTCTCCAACCGCCGGCCGACCGTCGGCGAGGTGGCCGCCGGCGCCGCCTTCGCAGAGCGCCTGATCGAGATCGCGCAGCCGCGCCTCGTGCTTGCCGTCGGCCGCATCGCCGAGGGGGTGCTCGGTGACCGCGCTGCCTACATCCGCCATCCGGCGAACGGCGGTGCGTCGGCGTTCGCCGCGGGCATCACCGCGGCGCTGCGCGACGGCCGGTGACGAGGGCCCAGTGCAGCTCTGCCGGCACCGGCTGCTCGCGGTCGGTCAGGTCACCTTCCAGGCGTTCGAGCCCGTCGCGGTACTCCTGCTCCGGGATCAGGTGGAGCGTCGAGATGTAGCGGCCGCGGACGCGCTCCAGCACGTCGCCGGGCGCGAGTGAGAGCTGCTGGGTCACCGGACGCACCGACACCCGTTCCAGGCCGGCAGCCTCGAACAGGCCGGC
The DNA here is from genome assembly GCA_035638975.1 of Gaiellales bacterium. Lineage (GTDB taxonomy): Bacteria > Actinomycetota > Thermoleophilia > Gaiellales > JAICJC01 > JAICYJ01. The sequence continues at coordinate 2,455 of DASQYY010000137.1, read as the reverse complement.
GACACGCTCGGGGGCCGGGAACCGCGCGAGATCGAGGGCGCGCACCGACGGGAAGTACGGGTTCAGGTGGAACGCCTGGAAGTGCTCGAGGCGAAAGGTGACGGCAACCACCCGGCCCCCCGTCGCGGCCACTCGCGCCATCTCGTCCACCGCGCGGGCCGGGTCGTCGACGAGGTGGAGCACGAGGTGGGCGTGGACTCCGTCGAACCACCCGTCCCGGAACGGGAGCCGCTCGGCCGCTGCGAGCTTCCACCCGGCGGCCGGGATGTCACGCGCCCTCGCCCGCGCCAGCATCTCCGGCGAGGGGTCAACACCCCACACGCGAGCGCCGGTGCGGGCGGCGGCATGCTCCGCAAAGCGGCCGGTGCCGCACCCGACGTCGAGCAGGCGGCGGATGTCACCGAGCTCGGCCAGCGTCGCGTCGGCCAGCTGCTCCCAGGTCTCGCCCGCGGGCCGTAGCCGGTCGTAGCGTTCGGCCAGCGGGCCGAAGTCCATCAGCCGGCGGGTGCCGGGATCGGCGCCTCGTGCTCGCCGTCTGCGCGCACGTGCCGCGGCTCCCCGCGCTCGGCCAGCGGCAGCTCGATCGAGTCGAAGTCCCGCGGCACGACGGTGTGCTCGAACAGCTCCCGCGCCTCGCGCCGGATCTGCCCACCGGTGTAGCGCGTGGAGAGATGCGTCAGGGCGAGCATCGACACCTGCGCGTCCGCTGCGAGCCGAGCGGCCTCGGCAGCCGTGCTGTGACCGGTGTCGCGGGCGCGCCTGCGCTCGTCGTCGAGGAAGGTCGCTTCGTGGATGAGGAGGTCGGCTCCGGCCGCTGCCTCGCGCGTGCCGGCGCACGGCCGCGTGTCGCCCGAGAACACGATCCGGCGGCCGGGCCGGGCCGGGCCCACCACCTGCTCCGGCCGGACCACGGTGCCGTCCTCCAGCGTGACCGGCTCGCCCCGCTGCAGGGCGCCGCAGAGCGGGCCGAACGGGACGCCGAGCGCGGAGGCCGTCTCCATGTCGAACCGACCCGGCCGGATATCTTCGCAGAGGGCGTAGCCGACGCTGGAGACGCCGTGCACGGTCGCATAGGGCTCGATCCGGTAGCCGTCCCGCTCGATCGCGTCCCCGGCCGACACCTCCGCGAGCGTGAGCGGAAACGACAGCCGGCCGATCACGCGGTCGAGCGAGCCCATGAGCGAGCGCAGGCCGGGCGGGCCGCAGATCGTGAGCGGCGCCTCCCGTGAGCGCAGGCTGAGCGTCTTCAGCAGCCCCGGCAGGCCGAGGACATGGTCGGCGTGGAAGTGCGTGACCAGGGCGAGGTCGATGTCGGCAAGCCCGGCGGACGAGCGCAGCATCTGACGCTGCGTGCCCTCGCCGCAGTCGACCAGGATGCGCTCGCCCCCACGGCGGACGAGGTAGGCGGCCGGAGCGCGCTGCGCGGTCGGTACGGCACCCGCCGTGCCAAGGAAGAGGACATCGAGGTCCATGGTGAAGACATGGTATCCGGGGGGTCAGCCTTCAGGATGACCGCGGTTGAGACACCACGGATGCAACCGGGGCCAGGCTGAAGCCTGGCCCCATCAGGCACCTCGCGGACGAGGACCCGACCCTATGACGCGAGGTCGGTGTGCGGCTCGCTCATCACCGCACGGGCGCGGGCGAGGAACACCTCGAGCGTGAACACCTGGCCGACGGGAGGATCGTCCGGCCGGACGATCCGCAGCATCGGCGGGCGCACCTGCGTGGGGATGCCCGTGCGGCGGGCGCGGTGCTCGTCGAGTGAGATCACGGTTGCCGTGCTCATGGCAGCATCAGGGTCTGGCCCGGCACGATGGTCGCCCCGGACAGGTGGTTGGCTGAGCGGATCGCGTAGACCGCGGCGCGGACGTCGCCGCCCGAGCCGTGAGCCGCTGCGATCGCCCACAGCGTGTCGCCCGGCTTCACGCGGTAGCTCGTGGGCGTCGCCGCGCCGGTCGACGGCGACGCGAACCCCAGCATCATGGCCAGGGCGCAGACCGCGGCGGCCACTGCCACGGTCAGTCTGGGAAGTGCGACTGAAGCGAACATGCGTTCGAGTGTAGACGAACAGGTGTTCGGTGTCAAGGGAACGTGCTGCGCGGCGTACGAGCGCGTCTACGCTGAACCCATGCTCAAGCTGCGCGCCCGCACGCTGCCCGCCACCGGCATGCCGTATCTGATGGGCATCGTCAACGTCACACCCGATTCGTTCTATGACAATGGGGCCACGGCCACGACGGAGGCGGCCGTGCACCGGGCGCTGCAGCTGGTCGAGCACGGGGCGACGGTGATCGACGTCGGCGGTATGACCGCCCGGCCGGGGCCGGTGCTGGCGGCCGCGGAGGAGCTGGCGCGCGTGATCCCCGTGCTGGAGGGCATCCGCGCACGCGGCTGCGACGCGGTGGTCTCGGTCGACACCTACCGGGCCGAGGTGGCGGCGGCTGTGCTCGAC
>DASQYY010000136.1:0-3452 GCA_035638975.1 Gaiellales bacterium | reverse complement strand
GGCTCGATCGCCTCGTCGGCGATGGCAACGCCGCCGACCAGCCAGCGCCGGCTCGCCCACCGCATCATGCCGACGGTGAAGCGCACGGCGATGAACGCCGAGAGGCCGAGCCACAGCCCGCGCAGGCCCCAGCCGAAGTGCGCCGTCGCCAGCGACAGCGGCAGGTACCCGGCAAGCGCGGCCAGCACCGTCACGTTGCGCATGAATCGCAGGTCACCTGCGCCCAGCAGCACGCCGTCGAGCGCGAACAGCACCCCGTTCACCGGCATCATCAGCACCAGCATCGGCCATAGCTGCGCCGCCTGGGCGCGCACGGCCGGGTCGCTCGTGAAGATGGCCGGGACCACGTCGTGCCCGAGCCCGAGCACGGCCGCGAACCCGACGCCGAGCAGCAGCCCCGCTACGAGGATGCGGCGCGCCAGCGCCGACGCGACATCGACCGCATCGGCTCCGAGCAACCTGCCGATCAGCGCCTGGGCGGCGATCGCGGTCGAGTCGAGGAAGAGTGCGCAGAACACCCAGATCTGGGTGCCGATCTGGTGCGCCGCAAGCTGCGCGTCGCCCATGCGGGCGGCCACGGCCGCGGCCGTGGTGAAGGCGGCGAAGAACGCCAGCGTGCGAACGGACAGGTCGCGGGCGGCCGTCAGCTGCCCGCGGATCCGCCGCCAGGAGGGGGACAGCGCGTGTGTGCGCCGCACGAGCAGGATCAGGAACACCATGCCCGATCCGACCTGGGCCACCACGTTTGCGATCGCCGACCCCTCAATGCCGAGCCCCAGCTCGCGGATCAGGAGGAAGCAGAGCAGGATGCTGGCCACGTTCGAGGCCGCCAGCACGTAGAGCGGCGTGCGCGTGTCCTGGAAGCCGCGCAGCCATCCCTGCGCCGCCGCCGTGATCAGCACGAACGGCGAGCCGAGCGCGGCGATCCTGATCCAGTCGAGGCCCTGCTGGGCGGCCGCCGTCGAGCCGCCGGCGATCAGGTGCACCGCCGGGGCGGCCGCCACCTCGACGGCGATGGTGACGGCGACGCCGAGGCCGACCGCGAGCCAGGTGGCCTGCACGCCCACGTCGAGCGCGTCGGGGTGGCGGCCTGCCCCGTAGAGCCGCGCCGCCCGCGAGGTGGTGCCGTACTCGAGGAAGGTGGTGAACCCCAGGATCTCGGAGAGCAGCAGGCCGGCCACCGCCAGGCCCGCGAGCGGCACCGTGCCGAGATGGCCGACGATGGCGGTGTCGCCGAGCACGTAGAGCGGCTCGGCGATCAGCGCGCCCAGTGCCGGCAGCGCCAGCGCGAGGATCTCGCGGTCTCGCGGCATTGCCGAAGGAGAGGCCCCCATCGGGGCGAGGCTAGCTGAACCGAGGCGGCGTGCAGCCGATTACGCGGCGGTGCAGCGCGACTTCGACTTCCTCGTCATCGGATCCGGCCCCGCCGGCCAGAAGGCCGCCATCCAGGCGTCCAAGCTGGGCCGTCGCGTGGCCGTCGTCGACCGCGGCCACATGATCGGCGGGGTCAGCATCCACACCGGGACGATCCCGTCGAAGACGCTGCGCGAGGCCGTCCTCTACCTGACAGGCATGAGCCAGCGCGGCATCTACGGCCAGAGCTACCGCGTCAAGCACGACATCACCAGCGCCGACCTGTTCTGGCGGATGGAGCACGTGATCAACCGCGAGGTGGACGTGATCCGAAACCAGCTCGGACGCAACCACGTCACGCTGATCAACGGCGAGGGCCGCTTCGCCGGGCCCCACGCGGTGACCGTGCGCGGCGAGAACGGCGAGGAGCGGACGGTGACGGCGTCCAAGATCATGATCGCGGTCGGCACGCGGCCTGCGCGGCCGGCGAGCGTCGAGTTCGACGGCACCACCATCCTCGACTCCGACGACATCCTCAACCTGAACTGGATCCCCGCATCGCTGGTCGTGGTGGGGGCGGGCGTGATCGGCATCGAGTACGCCTCCATGTTCGCCGCGCTCGGCACCCGTGTGACGGTCGTCGAGCGGCGCAGCTCGCTGCTCGAGTTCGTCGACTCCCAGGTCATCGAGGCGCTCCAGTACCACCTCCGCGACCTCGGCGTGGTCTTCCGGTTTACCGAGACCGTGACCGGTGTGGAGAAGCATCCGGCGGGAGCCATCACCCACCTGGCCAGCGGCAAGCGCATTCCCGCCGACGCTGTCCTCTACTCCGCCGGCCGCCAGGGCGCGACCGACACGCTCGATCTCGAGCGGGCGGGGCTCACCGCCGACGCGCGCGGCCGCATCGAGGTCAACGCCCGCTACCGCACGCGGGTGCGCCACATCTACGCCGCCGGCGACGTGATCGGCTTCCCCAGCCTGGCCGCGAGCTCGATGGAGCAGGGGCGGCTGGCTGCCGCCGACGCCTTCGGGCTGGCCGTGCAGGCGCTCGACGGCCCGATGCCGTTCGGCATCTACACGATTCCCGAGATCAGCTACGTCGGGCGCACGGAGGAGCAGCTGACGTCGGCGTCGATTCCCTACGAGGTGGGCATCTCACGCTACCGCGAGCTCGCGAGAGGGCAGATCCTGGGCGACTCCCACGGCATGCTGAAGCTGCTCGTTTCGTCGGACGACGACAGCCTGCTCGGCGTGCACGTGTTCGGCACGGGGGCGACCGAGCTCGTCCACATCGGCCAGATGCTGATGACGACGGGCGGCACCATCGACCACCTCGTCGACGCGGTCTTCAACTACCCGACGCTGGCCGAGTCGTACAAGGTGGCCGCGCTCGACGCGATGAACCGCGTTCACGCGATCCGCCGCATCGCCTCCTGAGGCGGGGGTAGCCTCCTCTCCGATGGCGGAGGGGAGCGAGCTCGAGGCGATGCTGGAGGCAAACCGGCGTTACGCGGCCCGGTTCGACGCCGGCGGACGGCCGGCGCCCCCGGCCCGGCGGCTCGTGATCCTGACCTGCATGGACGCGCGGTTCAACGTTGAGGATGCGCTCGGGCTCGACATCGGCGACGCGCACATCCTTCGGAACGCCGGCGGACGTGCGTCGGACGACGCGATTCGATCGCTGATCGTGTCGTCCCGGCTGCTCGGCACCCGGGAGATCGCGGTCATCCATCACACGAACTGCGGGATGGCGGGCCTGACCAACGAGCAGATTCGCGACCGTGTGGCGGCGCAGAGCCGAGCCGATGCGTCGCAGATCGACTTCCTGCCGTTCAGCGACTCGCGCGAAAGCGTGCCGGAGGACGTCGAGCGGATCCGCGCCTCGCCTCACCTCGACCCGGGGATCGCCGTCTCGGGGTGGATGTACGACGTCGACACCGGCCTGCTCGAGCGGGTGCTGTAGATGATTGATTCTAGGAACGCACGAGCGGCTTGTACTTGATGCGGTGCGGCTGCGCCGCCTCGTCGCCCAGCCGCTGGCGGCGGTTGTCCTCGTACTCGTCGTAGGCGCCCTCGAACCAGACCACCTGCGAGTCGCC
>DASQYY010000135.1:0-15964 GCA_035638975.1 Gaiellales bacterium | reverse complement strand
GATCGCCGCCAAGCGGCACGAGGTGCTGGGGCGCGACGACGAGGTGCGGCACACCTCGGGCCTGGTGCCGGTCTACCACTCATCGGAGAAGCTGACCAGCCGGCGGATCGCCGACCTGGTGAGCGCGCAGCTCGGGCACGTCGGCGACCCGCCCGACGCGCTCCCTGCCGAGATGCGCGAGCGTCGTGCGCTGCCGCTGCGGCGCGACGCCCTGCTCGCGAGCCACCGGCCGCGGACGCTGGAGGAGGCGGGGGCGGCCAACCGGCGGCTGGCCTTCGAGGAGCTGTTTCTGCTGCAGGCGGGGCTGATCAGCCATCGTCGGGAGCTGGAGCGCACGACGATCGCGCGGGCGCTGGGCCGGCCGGGCGCGCTGATCGACCGCTTCCGCGCATCGCTGCCGTTCCAGCCGACCGGCGCGCAGGAGCGGGCGATCGGGGAGATCGACGGCGACCTCGACCGCAGCGTGCCGATGCAGCGGCTGCTCCAGGGGGACGTTGGGTCGGGGAAGACGCTGGTGGCGGTGCACACGCTGCTCCGAGCGGTGGAGCGGGAGGGCCAGGGCGCGATGATGGCGCCGACCGAGACGCTCGCGAGCCAGCACCTGCTCGGGGTGTCGGCGCTGCTCGAGCCGCTCGGGGTGCGCGTGACGCCCCTGGTGCAGGCGATGCCGGCGCGCGAGCGGCGGGCCGCGCTGCAGGTGATCGAGTCGGGCGAGCCGCAGGTCGTGGTGGGCACCCATGCGCTGATCCAGGAGGCGGTGGTGTTCGGGCGGCTGGAGGTGGCGGTCGTGGACGAGCAGCACCGGTTCGGCGTGGAGCAGCGGCGCGCGCTCGAGGCCAAGGCGCGCGACTCCGGCCACGCTCCGCACGTGCTGCACATGACGGCGACGCCGATCCCGCGGACGCTGGCGCTGACCGTGTACGGCGACCTCGATGTGTCGGTGCTGGACGAGCTGCCTCCGGGCAGGCGTCCGGTGGTGACGCGGCTCGTGCCGCGGGCGCGGCGGGACGAGGTGTTCGCCCGGATGCGCCGGCTGCTCGACGAGGGGCGGCAGGCATACGTGGTCTGCCCGCTGGTCAGCGAGTCGCCGAACGCGGAGGCGACGGCGGCCGAGACCGAGGCGGCCCGGCTGCGCTCGGGTGAGCTCGCGGGGTACGAGCTGGGCGTGATGCACGGGCAGATGCCGGCGGCCGAACGCCGGGCGGTGATGGAGCGGTTCCGCTCCGGCGAGCTCGCGGTGCTGGTGGCGACGACCGTGATCGAGGTGGGCGTGGATGTCCCAAACGCGGTGATCATGGTGATCGAGGAGGCCGACCGGTTCGGCCTGGCCCAGCTGCACCAGCTGCGCGGCCGGGTGGGGAGAGGGGGGCACGAGAGCTATTGCATCCTGCTCGCAGATCCCGTCGGAGACGACGCCGTCACACGGTTGGCCGCGATGGTGCGCACGTCGGACGGGTTCGAGCTGGCGGAGGTCGACCTGGAGCTGCGCGGCGAGGGCAGCCTGCTGGCGGCGAGGCAGAGCGGCATCCCCGACCTTCGGCATGCGCGGCTCTCGCAGCACCGGCGGCTGGCGCAGCAGGCGCGCGACGAGGCGAAGCGGTTCCTCGACGCCGACCCGGATCTGCGCTCCCCCGAGGCCGAGGTGATGGCCCTCGAGGCGCGGCGGATGTTCGGCGAGGACGTGGAGTGGCTGACCCGGGCGTGACAGCCGCCGGCACGGATTCGTGACACGGCGGTATCCACCATCCCGCAACGATTCCGTCACACCGCCCGAAACGGTGTCAGAGCCTCACCGGGTGGCCGTTGCGCGATTGGCACGCAATCGTTGCGCGCCGGCCGGCCTGGTTGAAACGGCGACGGCGAGGGGCGATCCGATTCGATAGCCTCGTCATATGCCCGATCCGATCACTCGCGAGCAGACCCGCCAGCTCGCCGTCGACCTGTTCAACGAGGTGTGGAGCCTGATGGAGCGCTCCGACCGAACGCCGGCCGACGACGATCGCATGCTGCACGCCGCCCACGCATCCCGCCACCACTGGGGGCTGATCGGCCGCCCCGAGAACCTCGCCCGCGGCGAGTGGCAGGTCTCCCGCGTCTACACCGTGCTTGGCCGTGGCGAGCCCGCGCTGCACCACGCCCGCCGCTGCCTCGAGATCTGCGCGGAGCACGGCATCGGTGACTGGGATCTGGCCTACGCGCACGAGGCGCTCGCCCGCGCATACGAGACGGCCGGTGACCGCGACCGCGCCCTGGCCAGCCGTCGCGACGCGGAGCGTGCAGCTGAGCAGATCGAGGACGCGGACGATCGCGAGCACCTCGAGCGGGACCTGCAGACGCTGCCGGCGTGAGGATCGTCGCCGGCGAGCGAAAGGGCGTGCCGCTCGAGGCTCCGCCCGGCCGCGACACCCGTCCCACATCGGACCGGCTACGCGAGGCGCTGTTCTCGATCCTGGGCGATGTCGGCGGCCTGCGCGTCCTCGACGCCTTCGCCGGTAGCGGGGCGCTCGGCCTGGAGGCTCTCTCGCGGGGCGCGGGGCACGCGGTGTTCTGCGAGACGGCCCCGCTCGCCCTGCGGGCGTTGCGCGCGAATGTCGAGCGGCTCGGCTATCGCGACCGCTGCGAGGTGCGGCGTCAGGACGGCCGCCGCCGGATCGCGGCCGACGCCCGCGCCGGGGCCGCTTACGAGTTGCTCCTCCTCGACCCGCCTTATAGGATGCTGGCCGCCTTGCAAACGGACTTTTCCCTGCATCTGCCCGCGTTACTGGTTCCAGACGGGCTGGCGGTGATCGAGAGCGCGGCGTCCTCGCCGCCGCTGCAGCTGCCGCTCACGCTGGACAGCACCCGGGTGCACGGCGCCGGGCGGCTGACGGTGTACCGCAATGCCTGAGCGCGTCGCCGTCTGCCCCGGCACCTACGACCCGGTCACCGTCGGCCACCTCGACATCATCGAGCGCACAGCGGAGGTGTTCGACCGCGTCGTCGTCGGGGTGGTGCGCGCCCCCCGGCACAAGCAGACGCTGTTCCCGCTGGAGGAGCGGATCCGCTTCATCGAGGAGTCGCTCGGCGGCCGCGACACCGTCACCGTGGCCGGCTTCTCGAACCTCGTCGTCGACTTCGCGCGCGAGCACGGCGCCCGCGCCATCGTCAAGGGACTGCGCGCCGTGAGCGACTTCGAGTGGGAGCTGCAGATGAACCAGCTGAACCGAGGGCTCGCTCCGGAGATCGAAACGCTCTACATGATGAGCTCGCCCAAGTACAGTTTCCTGTCGTCGCGAGGCGTGCGTGAGATCGCCTCCTTTGGAGGACCCGTGGCAGAGTACGTACCTGAGCAGGTCGCCCGCCGTCTTGCCGAGATGCAGGCATCCGGCGCCATCTGACCCGTGTGAGGAGAATCCGTTGGACGTTCTGGTGTTGATCGACAAACTTGATGAGCTGGTGGCAACGGCGAAGAACGTGCCCATGACCGACCAGGTCCGCATCGACCGCGAGGAGCTGTTCGAGATCATCGACCAGATGCGATCCACGATCCCTGAGGAGATCAAGCAGGCGCGCTGGATCGTCAAGGAGCGGCAGGAGATGCTGGCCGAGGCCAAGCGCGAGGCCGAGCGGCTGATCGCCGAGGCGCGCGACCAGGCGCAGCGGGAGGCGAGCCAGCAGGAGGTCGTCAAGCTGGCCGAGCGCCAGGCGCACGAGCTGATCGAGCAAGCCCGCGCGAGGGAACGCGAGACGCGCCTCGGCGCCGAGGACTACGCGGACGGCATCCTCGAGAACCTCGAGGTCAACCTGGGCAAGTTCCTCGCCGCCGTTCAGCGCGGCCGCGAGCAGCTGGCCGCCCGCGACGGCGACCAGACTGGCCCCGGCACCGCCGGTTTCGAGCAGACCGGATAGCCCATGCTTGATCTGAGCAGCCTTCGGCTCGCGCCGGGCGATGTCCGGCACGAGCGCGTGAACGTGCCCATGGAGCCGCTCGAGCTGGGCGGGCAGACGTACTCCGTCACGCCCGATCCGCTCGTGGCCGAGGTCGACGTGCAGGCGGCGAGCGGAGGGATCTACCTGAAGCTCGCGTTCTCGGCCCACGTGGAGGGGCCGTGCTTCCGGTGCCTCGAGCCGGCCGGCGTGTCGGCCGACGTGCACGTCTCCGAATACCACTCCACCGACCCCTCGGAGCAGGACGACGAGCTCGTGTCCGACTACATCGAGGGCGACATCCTGGACGTGCAGCGGTGGGTGCGCGACTCGCTGGTCTTCGCCCTGCCAGACAAGATCCTCGACCGCGAGGACTGCGCCGGCCTGTGCCCGCACTGCGGCGAGCGGCTCGAGCCGGGGGAGGCGCACGACTGCCAGGGGGAGCAGGTCGACACCCGCTGGGAGAAGCTGCGCGACCTGCTATAACCCACCGTCTATGGCCGTACCCAAGAAGAAGACCTCGAAGGCCCGCCGGGACAAGCGGCGCGCGACGCATCGCATCTCCGCCCCGTCTCTGACGGTGTGCCCCCACTGCCATCACCCCGTGCGGCCGCACCATGTCTGCGGCAACTGCGGCCAGTACCGCGGTCGCGAGGTCGAGCCGATGGCCGAAGCCGCCCCCGGCGCCTAACCCTCCATGACCAGGATCACCATCGCGCTCGATGCGATGGGAGGTGACAGGGGCCCGGCCGAGCTGGTTTCCGGTGCCGCCGAGGCGGCCGGCGAGGGCGTTCACGTGCTGCTCTGCGGCCGGGAGGCCGAGCTCCGCGAGATCGTACGCGCCCAGGGCGACCCGCCCGGGCTCGAGGTGGTCGACGCGCCGGATGTCATCGACTTCCACGACGAGCCCGCCGCCGCCGTGCGGGCCCGGCCGAACTCATCCATGGTGACGGCGTGCCGGCTGGTGCGCGAGGGCCGCGCCCAGGGCGCGATCTCGGCCGGCTCGACGGGGGCGATGCTGGCCGCATCGCTGCTCAGCATGGGGCGCATCTGCGGCGTTCACCGGCCGGCCGTGGCTGCGCCGCTGCCGGCGCGGGGTGCGCCATGCATCCTGCTCGACGCGGGCGCGAACTCGGAGTCCCGTCCGGAGAACCTGCGCCAGTGGGGCGTGATGGGCGCCATCTTCGCGCAGGAAGTGCTGGGCGTCGAATCGCCGCGCGTGGGGCTGCTGTCGGTCGGTGAGGAGGCGTCGAAGGGGCCGCCCGAGATCGTCGAGGCGCACCAGCTGCTGAAGCGCTCGGACATCGAGTTCATCGGCAACATCGAGGGCCGCGACGCGCTCTCCGGCGACGTGCAGGTGATCGTCGCCGACGGGTTCGCGGGCAACGTGCTGCTGAAGGGCCTCGAGGGCGCGGGCAAGATGCTCATGCACGAGCTGCGCGACGCCGCCCGCTCGAGCCGCCGGGCGAAGCTGGGCGCGCTGCTCCTGCTCCCCGCGCTGCAGGGGATGCGGGAGCGGATCGACCCCGAGACCTACGGCGGCGCCTACCTGCTCGGCGTGCGCGGCATCTCGGTGATCGCGCACGGCAACAGCAGCCGGCGCGCGATCCGAAACGCCGTGCGCGTGGCGGCGGTCGGCGCCGAACATGACATCGTCGGCAGGATGGCGCAGCGCCTGGCGCCCGGCTCCGACTTGCAGGAAGACCCTGCGGTCAATACAGTCCCGCACGTTCAGCAGTCAGAGATTGGAGAGACGGCATCATGAATCGTGATGAGGCGCTGGAGCGAGTCCGCGGCATCCTGGTGGAGCAGCTCGGAGTGGACGAGGATCAGGTGACAGAGGACGCGTCGTTCCAGGGCGACCTGGATGCCGATTCGCTCGACCTGGTGGAGCTGATCATGGAGCTCGAGGACCAGTTCGGGGTGAAGATCTCGGACGAGGACGCGCAGAAGATCGAGACGGTCGGCCAGGCGGTCGATTACGTCACGACCCACGCCTGACGCGGAGCGCCGCGCAGGCGGGCTACGAGGGCTGATCGAGGCGCTGCCGGTGGAGCGGCGGCGCTCCGCGTTCGCCCACGCCTCGTGGGCCTCCGAGCGCGGCCGCTCCTACGAGCGGCTCGAGTTCCTGGGCGACAGCGTGCTCGGGCTCTCCATCGCACGGCACCTCTACGAGCGGCTGCCGGCAAGCCGCGAGGGTGACCTTGCACGGGCGCGGGCCCACGTGGTCTCGCGGTCGAGCTGCGCGGTGGTCGGACGCGAGCTCGGGCTGGGCGAGTTGCTGGTGCGTGAGGCGGCGTCCCAGGAGCCCGAGGCCGCCGCGGCGGCACCCGCCTTCGCGGAGTCGCAGACCGTGCTCGCCGAGCTGGTCGAGGCGGCGATCGGCGCCTGCTTCCTGGAGTACGGCCTCGATGTCGTCGCGCCCGCCATCGTCGAGGCGTTCGCCGGCCGGGTCGAATACGCCCTCGCCGGCCACGTCGATCACAAGACCGTGCTGCAGGAGGAGCTGGCACGTCAGGGGCGGTCGGTAACCTATGCCCTGGTCGAGACGACCGGGCCCGACCACGACCGCCGCTTCACCAGCGTGGCGACCGTGGACGGGGCGGAGCTGGGCCGGGGCTCGGGGGCGAGCAAGAAGGCGTCCGAGCAGGAAGCGGCGCGAGAGGCGCGTGAGCGGCTCTCGGCCGGTGGGTGACGACCGGGAGCGCGCGATGTATCTGAAGACGGTTCGAATGCGGGGGTTCAAGTCGTTCGCGCAGAACGTCGAGCTCCGCTTCGACGAGGGCATCGCCGTGGTCGTCGGCCCGAACGGCAGCGGCAAGTCGAACATCGCCGACGCGCTGCAGTGGGCGATGGCGGTGCAGTCGCCCGCCCAGCTGCGCGCGCCGACCGGCCAGGACGTGCTGTTCGGGGGATCGGACAGCCGGCCGGCGGCCGGCGTCTGCGAGGTCGAGCTGGTGCTCGACAACGAGTGCGGCACGCTGCCGATCGAGTTCAACGAGGTGTCCGTGATGCGGCGCCTGTACCGCGACGGCGAGAGCGAGTACTTCCTGAACCGGGCGCGGGTGCGCCGGCTGGACGTCCTGGAACTGCTGTCCGACACCGGGCTCGGCCGTGAGATGCACTCCGTCATCGGCCAGGGCAAGGTGGAGGAGACCCTGCTCTCCAAGCCGCACGAGCGGCGGCGATTCGTGGAGGAGGCGGCGGGCCTGGGCAAATACCAGCGCCGGCGCGCTCGCGCGGAGGCGAAGCTGGCGCGCGTCGAGACCGAGCTCGAGCGGGCGCGCGACCTGGAGCGGGAGGTTCGCGCTCGGCTGCGGCCGCTGGCCATGCAGGCGACCGCCGCGGAGCGTGCCGCCAAGCTCGCCGCCGAGATCGCTGCCGGGCGGGTCGCGCTGCTCTCGTCCGAGCTGGTCGGGGAGCGCCGGCGCGTCGAGGAGCTGCGGGCCCGGCTCGGTGACGCGGCCGCGCGGCAGGCCGAGGTGGAGCAGGCGGCCGCGGCGGTGGCGGCGCGGCGGGAGGCAGCCGAGCGGGAGTTGACCGGACTGGCAGCCGAGCAGGAGCGCGCCGCCCGCGCCTTCTATGCATACGAGTCGTCGGGAGAGCGGCTCGTCGCCGATGCCGGTCGCATGGCGGCCTCCATGGCGCGGCTCGAGCGGGGCGCCGGCAGGCGCCGGGTCGAGGCCGCCGAGTTGCGCCGGCTGGCCGAGCGGGCGCGCGGCGACGCGGCCGCCCGCGACGAGGAGGCCACCGGGCTGGAGCAGGAGGCGGCCGGGATCGGCACCGGCGACGTCGAGGCTGCCGCTGAGGCTGCGGCGCAGGCGGAGGCCGCCCTGGCCGGGGCGCTGAGCGCCCGGCGGGCCCACGCCGAGGCGGAGGGGCAGGCCTCGACGGTGCGCCGTGAGCTGGAGGCGGCCACCACTCGCGCGGCGGAGCTGGCGGATCGGGTGACGACGCTCCAGGCGCAGGCCGCGGCCTCGACGTCCCAGCTGCAGGACGCCGACGCCGAGGCGGTCGTGCTGGGCGAGCGGCTGGCCGCGTCTCGCGTGGCGCTGGCCGAGGCGGAGGGCCGCGCGCAGGCCCTGGAGAGCGATGCCGACACCGCCCGCACGGCCGAGCGGGCGGCGAGGTCGGCGGCCGGGGCGGCCGCCGACGAGCTCGAGCGCGCCGAGGCGCGGCTGCAGGCGCTGACCACGGCCGTGGAGCGCGGCGAGGGGCTGACGCCCGCCGCCCGCGCACTCCAGGAGCAGGGTGCGCGGCTCGTCGTCGAGGGGATCGAGGCCGCGCCCGGGTTCGAACGGGCGGTCGCGGCGGCACTGGGGTGGCGCGCCGGGGCGATCGTCGCGGAGCACGTCGACCATGCCGTGCAGCTGCTCGGGCGCGGCGAGGGCGAGCTCGCGATCGTGGTCGGCCGCGGGCCGGCACCATCACGCGGGGGCGCGGGACGCCCGTTGACCGAGGTCTGCACCGTCCGCGACGCCTCGCTCGTGCCGCTGATCGAGGGCATCCGCATCGTCGACGACCTGACGACCGTGACGTCGGGGATCGCCGTCACGGTGGACGGCGCCGGCATCGACGCCGACCGTGGGGAGCTGTGGCGCACGGCCGACGCGGCGGAGGCGGCGTGGCTGGCCGCACGCGCGCAGTGCGAGCAGCTGGCGGGTCAGCTGCCCGATCTGGAGGGGGCGCGCGACGCTGCGGCCGGAGCTGCGGCGGATGCCGCTGCCCGTCTCGATCAGGTGCTGGCCGAGGAGGCGGCGGTGCGCTCGGAGCTGACCGATGCCCGGCGGGAGGAGACCGCGGCGGCTCAGGCCGAGCGCGCGGCGGCGGCCCGCCGCGATCAGCTCGCCGACGATCTGGCCCGTTGTGACGCCTCCCGCGATCTGGCTGAGCGCGATCTCGAGGCCGAAGCGGCGCGTGTGGCCGATCTACGGGGAGCGGCTGCGGGCGTCGACGCGGTGCTCGCAGAGCGGCGCGCCGCCGCGGCGGAGGCCGACAGGGCGCACGCGGCCGCGGACGGCACCCGGCGGCAGCTGGCGGAGCGCGCGGCCGCGTCGGCGGCGCGGCTGGCTGCGATCACGGAGCGCGTCGAGCGCTACCGCGCCGAGGCAGAACGGTCGCGGTCCGATGCCGATCGGTCGGAGGCGCAGGCGCAGCGGCTCGAGCACAGCGCGGCCGACGCGGAGTCGATGGCGCCGGTCGGGCAGCGGGTGATCGAGGCGCTGCAGGCCGCGGCCGAGCGGGCGATGGCGCTCGCCGCTCCCGCCCGCGCGGGCATCGAGGCGATCGAGCAGCGAGCGTCGGCACTGGCGGCGGAGCTCCAGAGGTGTGCCGGGGAGCAGGCGGCGATCGAGGCGCGCGGTCGCGACACCACCGGCGCCGTGACCGAGATCGAGATCGGCCTGGCCAGGTGCGACGAGCGGATCGCCGAGATCGAGCGGCGCCGGGCGCAGCTGGCGGAGGGCCACGGGATCGAGGTCGTCGAGCCGGAGCAGCCGCTCGAGGTCGACGAGGCGGCCGCGCAGGCCGCGCGGCTCGAGCGGCTCGAGCGGCGGCGGGAGAGCCTCGGCGCGGTCAACCCGCTTGCGCAGGAGGAGTACGAGCAGGAGAAGCAGCGGGCGGAGGACCTGACCGCTCAGTGCGATGATCTGGAGCGGTCGCTGCGGGAGCTGCGGACGCTGATCCGCGACCTCACCCGCACCATTGACGAGCGGTTCGCGGCGACCTTCCAGGCGGTGGCGCGGCACTTCTCGGAGGTGATCGAGACGCTGTTCCCGGGCGGCCGCGGCCGCCTGCAGCTGACCGAGCCGGAGGTGGTGTCGGCGACGGCCGACGAGGAGGGCGAGCCGGCCGACGCGGAGCCGGTGGAGGCTGGCATCGAGCTGATCGTGCGGCCCGCGGGGAAGCGGATCGAGTCGCTGTCGCTGCTGTCCGGCGGCGAGAAGTCGCTGACGGCGATCGCCTTCCTGTTCTCGCTGCTGCTGACGAAGCCGTCGCCGTTCTACCTGCTCGACGAGGTGGAGGCGGCCCTCGACGACGCCAACATCGACCGGTTCCTGACGCTGCTGCGGACGTACCAGGACAAGGCGCAGTTCATCGTCATCACGCACCAGCGCCGCACGATGGAGGTGGCGGACGTTCTCTACGGCGTCAGCATGGCGGGTGACGGGGAGTCGAAGGTGCTGTCGCGCCGCATGCCTTCCGAGCCGGAGCTGCACGAGGCGGCGCTCGAGACGGCGTGATCCTGCGCGGCGCACGGCTGCTGCTGCGGCCGATGCGGCCGCAGGATGTGCCGCTGTTGGCGGCGATCGCGTCTGAGCCCGAGGTCGCCCGCTGGTGGGGCGACGTGCCGGAGTCGGAGCTGGTCGCCAAGGCCGCCGGTGAGGATGACGTGGAGGCGTTCGTCATCGAGCTGGACGGGGATGTGGTTGGCCTCATCCAGGTTTACGAGCACCCCGACCCGCAGTACCGGCATGCCGGGATCGACCTGTTCCTCTCGTCCCGGGCGACGGGCAGGGGGCTGGGCCGGGAGGCGGTGCGCCTGCTGGCAGACCACCTGCTCGACGACCGCGGGCACCACCGCCTCACGATCGACCCGGCCGCCGGCAACGAGCGGGCCATCCGCTGCTATGAGGCGGTTGGCTTCCGCCGGGTCGGGATCATGCGGCGCTATGAGCGCGGCGCTGACGGGGTCTTCCACGACGGTCTGCTGATGGAGCTGGTGCGCGAGGATCAGTGACGCGGGGCCAGCCAGGCCCAGAGGTCGTCAGGCACCGCGACGGTTCCGGTGCGCATTGCGTCGGCCAGCCGCGCCGCGCCGGCGTCACCGGGCACGCGGCGACCGGAAAGCAGCGGCCGCAGCCGGGCCATGCCGTCCGCCGCGGGGCGGGCCAGCAGCACGACGGCGGCGTGGCCGGCGCCCCCGGCCAGCGACGTGCAAAGCACCTCGACCAGCAGCGACAGCGCGAAGCCCTTGTGCGCCAGCGGGCCGCCGAACGGCATGATGCCGGCGCGGTCGGCGATCACCTCCCGCGGGTCGGTCTCGGGAGTGCCGTCCTCGCGGAGCAGCGACCCGCCGGGCATCGACCGGCCTGTCGCGGCGGCCTTCAGCACGGCGCCATACGTGACGGCGCCCATCGACACGTCGACGAGGGTCGGCTGGTCGCCGGGCATGGCGAGGCAGAGCGGGTTCGTGCCGGTGACGGGCGGGCCGCCCTCGGGGTGGACGATCCGCGGCGTCGAGGTGGCCGATACCAGCGTCAGCAGGCCCGCCCGCGACCCCAGCTCGGCGAAGTAGCCGAGCCTGCCGGTGGGGAAGCAGTCAGACACGACGACCAGCCGCGCGCCGGCCGGCGGGTCGGCCAGCTCGCGTTCCAGCACCTCGGCCAGGGCCAGGTAGCCGAGCGCGCCGGCGCCGTCGTAGCGCACGTAGCCCTCGCGGCGGTCGATCTCGACGGCCGTCGCATCCGGCCGCAGGCCGCCCAGCCCGTGCAGCCATCGCATGCGCTCGACGCCGTGGCCCGAGGCGCCGCGCAGCTCGGCGTCGAGAAAGTGGTCGGCAAGCCGCGCCGCCCGGGCGTCGGCGAAGCCGAGCGCGGCCGCTCGCGCGTGCAGCGCCTGCCGGGCCTCGTCGATGGGCACCTGCGCCATCGCAGCACTCTACGATGCAGCGCGATGCCGACGAGCTGGGAGCAGATGTTCAACACCGGCGCCCAGGCTCCGGCGGCCGAGGAGCCGCAGGAGGAGGAGCGGCGGGGGCTGTTCAGCCGCATGCGGGAGAGCCTCTCCAAGAGCCGCCGGGCCATGACTCAGCAGCTCACCGCGGTGATGTTCGACCCCGCCGATGCGGACGTCTGGGAGCGGCTCGAGGAGGCCCTCATCTACGCCGACTGCGGTGTCGCCGCGACGGTGACGGTGATCGAGCGGCTCGAGGCCGAGGCGGACGCGGGCGGCCTGCGCACCGCCGAGGAGCTGGGCGAGCGCCTGGCCGCGATCGTCGCCGAGCTGATGCGCCCTGAGGGGGATCCGCGCATCGATGTCAGCCATCGCCCGTCCGTGCTGCTGATGACCGGCGTGAACGGGACGGGCAAGACCACCTCGATCGGCAAGATCGCGCACCACCTGCGCGAGGCCGGGCTGACATGCGTGATCGGTGCGGCGGATACGTTTCGCGCGGCGGCCGGGGAGCAGCTGGAGACCTGGGCGGAGCGTGCCGGGGCGGATTTCGTCTCCTCCCAGTCGGGCGCGGATCCCGCGGCCGTGGCCTACGACTCTGTCGCCGCGGCGCAGTCCCGGGGACGCGATGTGGTCATCGTCGACACGGCGGGTCGCCTGCACACGCAGGAGCATCTGATGGAGGAGCTGCGCAAGATCCACCGCGTGATCGGCCAGCGCGAGCCGGGAGCGCCGCACGAGGTGCTCCTGACGATCGATGCGACGACCGGCCAGAACGGCCTGCAGCAGGCGCGGCTGTTCTCCCAGGCCGTCGATGTGACCGGGATCATCCTGACCAAGCTGGACGGGACGGCGAAGGGCGGGATCGCCCTCGCGATCGCGCACGAGCTGAAGATCCCGGTGAAGCTGATCGGCGTGGGCGAGGGGCTCGAGGACCTGCGGCCATTCGATCCCGAGGTCTTCGCCAGGGCCCTGTTCGCGCCCGACTGAGCGATCACGGTTCCGTCACGACCAGCGACGAGGGCGCCGCGATCCCGCCTCACCCGATCCGGAGGTGTTTGACACCCCGGACCGGGCGTCCGCCCAACTCACGTTTCCGTGCCGAACCGGCCACGGGCCCTTCGATCGGAGTTTGACTCCGATAATTGGCCCCGCGAGCGGGGGATTGACGCCTCCGCCGCAGCAGCTCGGCGTCTACCCTGCAGCCACCATGTTCGATTCGCTTGCTGATCGCCTCGGCGCCACCCTGGACGGCCTGAAGGGCAAGGGCCGCCTCACCGAGGACGACATCAACAAGGCCATGCGCGAGATCCGCCTCGCCCTGCTCGAGGCCGATGTCAACTTCGCCGTGGTCAAGGACTTCGTCGCCCGCGTCCGCGAGCGCGCCATGGGCGCCGAGGTGATGGACAGCCTCACCCCGGGCCAGCAGGTCGTCAAGATCGTCCACGAGGAGCTGACCTCGCTCATGGGCGAGGCCGGCACCAAGCTCTCGTTCTCGAACCGCCCGCCCACGGTGATCCTGATGGCCGGCCTGCAGGGATCCGGCAAGACCACCGCCTGCGGCAAGCTAGCCCGCCTGCTCGCCAAGCAGAAGAAGTCGCCGGCGATGGTGGCCTGCGACGTCTACCGCCCGGCGGCCATCCAGCAGCTGCAGACCCTCGGCAAGTCGCTGCAGGTGCCCGTCTACGAACGCGGCACCGCCGATCCGGTCGAGACGGCGGCGTGGGGCGTCGAGCAGGCGCGCGCCCAGGGACGCGACGTGGTCATCATCGACACCGCCGGCCGCCTCCACATCGACCAGCAGCTGATGGACGAGCTCGTGCGCATCCGGGCGGCCGTCAAGCCGCACAACATCCTGCTGGTGCTGGACGCGATGAGCGGGCAGGACGCGGTGACCACCGCCCAGGCGTTCTCGGAGGCGGTCGACTACGACGGCGTCATCCTGACCAAGCTCGACGGCGATGCCCGCGGCGGCGCTGCTCTTGCCGTGCGCGCCGTCACCGGCAAGCCGATCAAGTTCGTCTCGGTCGGCGAGAAGCTCGACCAGCTCGAGGAGTTCCACCCCGACCGGCTGGCGTCCAGGATCCTCGGCATGGGCGACGTGATGTCGCTGATCGAGCGCGCGCAGGAGCAGTTCGACGAGCGCGAGGCCGCCGAGCTCGAGGAGAAGCTCCGCAAGTCCGAGTTCACGCTCGAGGACTTCCTCGCCCAGCTCCGGCAGGTGCGCAAGATGACCCAGGGCCAGGGCATGGCGGGGCTGCTCGGCATGCTCCCCGGCGTCGGCCGGCAGATCAAGAACATGAAGGTGGACGAGCGCCAGATCGACCGTGTCGAGGCGATCATCCTCTCCATGACGCCGGCCGAGCGCCGCAACCACAAGCTGATCGACGGCTCCCGCCGCCGGCGGATCGCCGCGGGAAGCGGTACGAACGTGCAGACTGTCAATCAGCTTCTGGCACAGTTCAAGCAGGTGCAGAAGATGATGAAGCAGGTCGGCAAGGGTAAGATGCCGCAGTTTCCCGGAATGCAACGGAGGTAATGGGTGGTCAAGATCCGCCTCGCACGTCATGGCAACAAGAAGAACCCGATCTACCGGGTGGTCGTCGCCGACTCGCGCCAGCCGCGCGACGGCAAGACGCTGGAGACGATCGGCCGCTACAACCCGCAGCTCGAGCCGTCGCTGATCGAGATCGACACCGACAAGGCCCAGGCCTGGATCGCGAAGGGCGCGCAGCCCACCGAGCAGGTCGCGAAGCTGCTGAAGGTGGCGCAGTCCCGCGCCGCCGCCGAGGCCTGACCGCTTGGAGGAGCTCCTTGCCTACCTCGCCCGCCAGCTGGTCGACGAGCCCGACCAGGTGCGGGTGGAGCGCCAGGAGCGCGAGGACGGCGAGCTCCTGCTCGAGCTGCACGTCGCACCGGACGACGTCGGCAAGGTGATCGGCAAGCAGGGGCGCATCGTCCGCGCCCTGCGCACCGTCGTCAAGGCGAGCGCGGTGCGCTCCGGCCGGCGGGTGCATGTCGAGATCGCAGCCTGAGCCGGCCTGGCGGCCGCCACGGATCATCATCGGCGCGGTCGGCCGCGCCCATGGGCTGGACGGGTTCGTCCACCTCGTCGGCCACGGCGGCACCGTCCCGCTCGAGCCGGGCATGCCGGTGCGGGTCGGCGATGCCGACTCGACGATCGCCGAGCGCAAGGGCACCCACGACCGCCCGCTCGTCCGTTTTGCGCTCGCCGACAGCCGTGAGGCGGCGGACGAGCTGCGCGGCCGGGAGGTGACCGTCGCGGCAGCGGCGCTGCCGGCCACCGACGAGGACGAGTTCTTCCACGTCGACCTGATCGGCTGCGAGGTGAGCTGCGACGGCCGGCCGGTCGGCGTCGTCCGCGCTGTCCACGAGTACCCGGCCAACGACGTGCTCGAGCTGGATACCGGCGAGATGGTCCCGTTCGTCGATGAGGTGGTGACGGCCGTGGACGTTCCCGCGCGGTCGGTGACGCTGGCGGACGGTTTCGTGTGATGCTCGAGATCGACGTCTTCACCCTGTTCCCGGACGCCTTCTCCTGGCTGGCCGGCACCCGGCCGCTGCGGAACGCCACCGAGGCGGGGTCGCTGCGCCTGTCGGTCGTCGACCTGCGCGACTGGTCGATCGGCCGCTACCGGCAGGTCGACGACGCGCCCTACGGGGGCGGCGCCGGCATGCTGATCCGCGTCGACGTGGTCTGCGCCGCGCTCGAGGGCCGGTACGCCGCCGCCATCGACGAGGTGCTCCGAGAACGACGCGTGGCGGTGCTGGCGCCGGTGGGCAGGCAGCTGACCGACGCGGTGGCGGCCGAGCTCGCCGGATGCAGTCGGCTGACGCTTCTGTGCGGCCGCTACGAGGGGTTCGACCAGCGCGTCCACGATCACCTCGCCAACGACCAGCTCTCCATCGGCCCGTTCGTCCTGTCCGGCGGTGAGATCCCGGCGATGACCGTGATCGACGCCGTGTGCCGCAAGCTGCCGGGCGCGCTCGGCAAGGAGGAGAGCCACCTCGTTGAGTCGTTCTCACCGCAGCTGGGCGGCGGGCTCGAGTACCCGCACTACACGCGCCCGGAACAGTTCCGCGGCTGGCGGGTTCCCGATGTGCTGCTCTCCGGCCACCACGCGGAGATCGAACGCTGGCGCCGCAGCCAGGCGGCCGAACGGACGCGCCGTCGCCGCCCTGACCTGCTGCAGCGCCCGCAGGAGTAGCGAGGCGGCCGGATGCTATCCTTGTACGCCGTGTCCAACGTCATCGACCTGTTGGAAGCCGAGGCCCAACGAAAGAACGTACCGACCCTGACCCCGGGCGACAGCGTCAAGGTGCATGCCAGAGTGGTAGAAGGGACTCGCGAACGGGTGCAGAT
>DASQYY010000134.1:0-7707 GCA_035638975.1 Gaiellales bacterium | reverse complement strand
GATGAAGATGGGCCACGAGGTCACGCTGATCGAGAGCGACCGTGAGCGCTACGCGCTGCTCGAGGAGCGCTTCGAGCACGTCGTGCGCCCGGGCGACGCCACCGAGCTGTTCGTCCTCGAGCGGGCCGGCGTCGAGCGCGCCGACCTGGTCGTCGCGGTCACCGGTGACGACGAGGACAACATCATCGTCTGTCAGGTGGCCAAGGAGAAGTACGGGGTGCCGAAGGTGATCGCGCGCGTCAACGATCCCCGCAACCAGCCGCACTTCGACATGGTCGGCATCACGCTCACCGTATCGGCCACGGCCACCATCCTCGCGCTGATCGAGCATGAGCTGCCCCAGCACGAGCTGGTGACGCTGATCGACCTCAAGCGCGAGAACCTCGAGATCGTCGAGTTCGCGATCGGCCAGGGATCGCCGGCCGCCGGCAAGTACGTCCGCGAGCTCAACCTGCCGAGCCGCTCGCGCCTGATCTCGGTTACCAGGGACGGCCGCGCCGAGATCGCCATCGGCGACACGCAGCTGGAGCCGGGCGATCTGGTGATGGCGATCCTCGAGCCGGGCGTCGAGGAGGAGCTGAAGCACCAGCTGATGCCCACCATGCCGGCGTAGTGGGGGTCGTTCCATGCCGGGGCTGATCGATCGCTACCGCGACCGGCTCCCGGTCACCGGCGCCACCCCGGTGGTGACGCTGGGCGAGGGCTCAACGCCGCTGATCCACGCGCCGCGGCTTTCCGAGCGCACCGGCCTGGAGGTTCACCTCAAGTACGAGGGGCTCAACCCGACCGGCTCCTTCAAGGACCGGGGGATGACGGTGGCCGTGTCCAAGGCGCTCGAGGAGGGAGCCACCGCCGCCGTCTGCGCGTCCACCGGCAACACCTCGGCCTCCGCCGCTGCGTACTGCGGCAGAGCCGGCCTGAAGCTCGCCGTCGTGCTCCCCGAGGGCGCCATCGCCCGCGGCAAGCTTGCCCAGGCGCAGATCTGCGGCGCCCGGGTGATCGCCATCCAGGGCAGCTTCGACGACGCGCTCAATCTGGTGCGGCAGCTTGTCGACCGCCATCCGGTCGCCCTGCTCAACTCCATCAACCCCTTCCGGCTCGAGGGCCAGAAGACGGCCGCCTTCGAGGTCGTCGAGCAGCTGGGCGGCGCCCCCGACTGGCTGGCGCTGCCCGTCGGCAACGGCGGCAACATCACGGCCTACTGGAAGGGCTTCGGGGAGCTGGGCGTGGCGCCTCGCATGCTCGCCGGCCAGGCCGCCGGAGCGGCGCCGCTGGTCACCCGGGCGCCCGTGCCGAATCCGGCCACGGTCGCGACCGCGATCCGGATCGGCAACCCGGCCCGCCTCGACCAGGCGCTGGCGGCGGTGGAGGAGTCGAACGGCGGGATCCGCGCGGTGCCGGACGAGGGCATCCTCGACGCCTACCGGATGCTCGCCCAGGAGGAGGGAGTCTTCTGCGAGCCCGCCTCGGCGGCGTCGGTGGCGGCGTTGCTGGCCGCGGTGGGCGACGGGCTGGTCGAGCAGGGATCCCGCGTCGTCTGCGTGCTGACGGGGCACGGCCTCAAGGATCCCGACACGGCCGGCCAGGAGGGCGCCGAGATCCTTCGCTGCCCGCCGGTCGTGGAGCGGCTCGAGGAGCTGGCGTTCACCCCGGAGCCGGCGCTTGTCTGATGTGCTTCGCGTCACGGCGCCCGCGTCCTCGGCGAACCTGGGGCCGGGCTTCGACAGCATGGCGCTCGCGCTCGACCTCCGCAATGAGGTCGTGATCGAGCCGGCGGACGGCGTCGCGGTGCAGGTGGAGGTGACGGGGGAGGGTGTGGACGAGGCGCCGTCCGGCCGCGACAACCTGTTCCTGCGCGCGTTCACCGCCGCAGGGGGAGATCCCGCCGGCCTGCGGTTTCGGATGCGAAACCGGGTGCCGTTCGCGCGCGGGCTGGGTTCGAGCGCGGCGACGATCGTCGCCGGCCTGGCGGCGGCGGATGCCTGGAGCGAGCACCCGCGCCGTGACCTGCTTGGCCTCGCCGCAGAGCTCGAGGGGCACGCCGACAATGTGGCCGCCGCCCTGAACGGCGGTCTCACCCTTGCCTGGAGCGGGCCGCGCGGGCCCTCGGCGATCGGGTTCGGCGCGCCCGACGTGGCGTTCGTCGTGGTGGTGCCCGAGCAGCGTCTGTCCACTGCGGCCGCGAGGGCGGCGCTGCCCGCCGAGGTGCCGCACGCCGACGCCGTGCACACAGCGACGCGCGCCGCGCTGCTGGTGGCGGCCATCGGATCGGCGGATCCCGACCTGCTGCGCGATGCGCTCGACGACAGGCTGCACGAGCCGTACCGCGCGTCCCTCGCCCCGCTGCTCGCATCCGTCCGCGAGCAGGTGGCAGGCAACGCCGCCGTCTACGGTGCGACGCTGTCGGGCGCCGGGCCGAGCGTGCTGGTGTGGTGCGAGCCCGAGGAGGGCGACCGGGTGGCGGCGGAGCTGGACGTGCCGGGGGCGGCCGCCCGGCCGATCGAGGTCGCCGAGTACGGCGTCAGCATCGACTAGGCCGTAAGCGTCAGCAGCTCCGGCGGGGCCTCGGCCAGATAGCGGGGCCTCGCGGCGAGCAGCTGGTCGCGGTCCTCGCCCGTCCAGAGGGCGCCCGCAGTCTCGGCGCCGGCCGCCGCGGCGGCGGTGATGACCGGCGGCGATGCGGATACCACCAGCGCGTCGGGCGGCTCGAGGCCCATCTCCGCGATCAGGTGCACCGGCCCGGCATGGTCGGGCTCGACGCGCTCGAGCTCGAGGCGCCGGGCGATGCCGAGGAAGTGGGTCACGATCGCTCCCACCTGCGGCGGGCCGGGCGACCAGGCGGCGACGCGGGCGCCGGCGGAGGATAGGCGGCGGATGACTCCGTTCAGCGCCGGGTCGGGCCGCATGTAGACCGGGATGTGCTCCTCGTAGAACCGTGCCAGCTCCACCTCCCAGGAGGACGCGTCATCTCCCGCCCAGGTCGCGAGCTGGGCGAGCCCGAGGCACCGGTCGTCCGAGATGGACGAGGGGTCGAGCGGCGCCACCCGGCCGAGCTTGCGGGCCAGGTGGTCGACGGCGTCGCGCCAGAGCCGTGCGCCCGGTGCGAGCGCGTCCTCCGCGAGGATCACCGCTTTCACGCGCCGGAGCGTAGTTGCGTCTCCGCCAGTGTCACGACGGTTGTGACGATTTCGCGGCGCGCTTGCGGCACGTCGGGCCTGGATCCGTGACAGGGGCCGGCCGCACCATGCGGCTGAACGCTCCAATCCCGAAAGGACCCACCCCGTGAAACGTCTGCTGCTCCTGCTCCTCGCCACGCTCGGCCTGGCGGTGCCGCTCGCCCCGGCTCCCTCTGCAATGGCCGGCACCTACGTGATGTCCGTCGACACCAGCTCCAACATCGACGGCTGGAAGGCGACGACGCCCGCGACCGGCTACTGGGCGTGCTCCTTCGCGATCCGGCCGGGCCCGTGTGCCGACGCCGATGTCGCCATGCCCACGCCGCTGCGGCTGTTCGCGAAGGGCCCCGTCAAGACCGACGAGGAGGCCTTCTGGTTCTGGGTCGCCCCGGCGACCGTCTCGATCGCGTCCGGCTCGGTGACCGTCAACTACGCGACCGGCTCCGACTACCGGGCGTTCATGAAGGCACGCCTGCGCACGTTCGCGTTCGCATCCCAGCCGCGCCTGCACGTCGCAAGCGACTCGGGGACGGCGTCGTGGAGCATCCCCGGCGGCAGCGAGGCGGTCGGGCTGTTCCTGACCAGCGTCGCCGACCACAGCCCGACCAACAAGTGGACGAGCAACCTGAGCGTGCTCTCCATGACGGCGACCCTCCGTGACGACACCGCGCCGACGGCCTCCCTGTCCGGCGACCTCGCATCCCACCGCTGGCTGAACGACACCCAGCCGGTATGCGTCACCGTCTCGGCCGCCGATGCCGGTTCCGGCGTCGTCACGTCCGAGCTGCGCGATCAGGTTGCGTCGGTGTACGACTCGCACCTGCTGCCGACCCAGCCGGTCATGCAGCCGGGCGTCGCGACCTACAGCCACGACCTCTGCTTGACCCCCTCGCAGTTCGCCGACGGAAACCACGACCTGCTGGTGCGGGTCAAGGACGCGGCCGGCGAGAGCGTGGACGTGCCGTTCACGATCCACACCGACAGCCACGCGCCCGTGGCCCAGCAGACGACGCCTGCCGAGACGACGCTGCGGCGTCCGGCGGTCTCGTTCGCGGTCGACGCCGGCCCGAGCGGCCTGGCCCAGTTCGACGCATCCGTCGACGGCCAGCCGATGACCATCACCGGCGCGACCGCCACGTACCAGCCGGCGGCTGACCTCTCGTTCGGGACGCACACGGTGACGTGGACCGCCACCGACACGGCCGGAAACCATCGCGACGGCTTCTGGAGCTTCCAGGTGGTCGATCCGTCGCCGCCCGTACTGTCCGACCGCACGCCGGCTGCCGGCTCGTCCAGCGAGCTGCGCCGGCCCGTGCTCGGCTTCACGCTGAGCGACGACGGCAGCGGGATTGACCCGTCGACGCTTCGAGTCCTGCTCGACGGCACCGACGTCGCCGCCTTCGGAACGCTGTCCGGCGACAGGTTCACCTACCAGCCGGCCGGCGAGCTCGCCTTCGGGCGGCATACCGTGAGTGTGGCCGTCTCCGACCGCTTCGGCAACGCGATGGCACCGGAGTCGTGGGGATTCGACGTCGCCGACGCCACGCCGCCCGTGCTGAACGACGTCCGGCCGGATGACGGCTCGTCGAGCAGCGATCGCACGCCCGAGATCTCCGTGGCGATCAGCGATGCCGGCACCGGAGTGGACGGTACGGCGGTGGTCCTCGTGCTGGACGGCACCGACGTGACGTCCCGTGCGTCCTTCGCCGGAGGCCGGTTGAAGTACGTGCCGTCCGCGCCCATGGGCTACGGGCATCACAGCGTCACCGCGCGCGCCGGCGATCGCGCCGGAAATGCGGCGACGCCGCTGACCTGGTCGTTCGAGGTGCGGGACGAGACGCCGCCGGTGATCTCGAACCGCACTCCCCGCCCGGGGGCCACCGTCGTCGGGCCGGCAGCCGTCACATTCGACGTGGCCGACCCCGGCACCGGAGTGGACGAGGACAGCCTGGAGGTGACGGTCGACGGGTCGCCTGTGGGCGCCTGGTCGACGTTCACCAACGGGCATTTCGTCTACGACCCGGGAACCCTCGCCGCGGGCGTGCATACGGTGGCCGTGACCGTCGCCGATACCTCGGGTAATGTGGCCGGCCCGGTGATGTGGCAGTTCGCCGTGTCCGATCCGGCCCGCATCGACCTGGTCGTGGCCGGCGGAGCCGGACGGATCGTGGCCGGCGATTCGACCACTCTTCGCTACCGGGCGACCTCGAACGGCGCGCCGCTCGCAGGCGCCACGCTCCGGCTCACCAGCCGACCGGGAGGTGCCGCATCGTTCGGCAACGCCCGGACGCTCGTCACTGATGCGGCCGGTGAGGCCTCCGTCGTGGTCAGCCCGCAGTTCACGACCGATTACCGCCTGGAGATGGTGGACAGCGGCACCGTCAGCGTCGCGCGGACTGTCGTCGTCGCCCAGCGCGTGGGTCTCACGGCCGCCCGGTCGACGCAGCGCCGCGGCAGCACGATCCACCTGTCCGGGCGGGTGCTGCCCACGCACGGCGGCATCGCGCTGCGCGTCCAGCTCTTCACCCGGCACGGCTGGACGACGGTGGCACGGCCGCTGCTGAGCAGCCGGGGCACGTACAGCGCCACGCTGCTGCCGCGGGTGACCGGCAGGTACGTGTTCCGGGTGCTCGCGCCGCCGACCCCGGACAACGCCGCCGGCGCCAGCCGCAGCGTCACGGTGCGGATCGTCTGAGCGGCTCGCTCGGAGGCGGCGGCCCGGCCGCCGCCTCCGAGTGCTGCTCTACACTCCCTTGGTGGACCGTGCCCCAGCCGAAATGAGCGCCGGCTGATGGCCGTGGCACCGTCGCTCGACACCCTCAATCCGCAGCAGCGTGAGGCGGTGCTCTGCACCGAGGGGCCGCTGCTGGTGGTCGCCGGCGCGGGATCGGGCAAGACGCGGGTGCTCACCCACCGCATCGCCCACCTGATCAGCGAGGGCCTGGCGGCGCCGTCCGAGATCCTCGCGATCACCTTCACGAACCGCGCGGCGGCAGAGATGAAGGAGCGGGTCGAGCAGCTGGTCGGCGGGCGGATCGCCGCTCGCATGTGGGTGATGACCTTCCACAGCGCCTGCGGCCGAATGCTGCGGCGCGATGCGGAGCTGATCGGCTACCGGTCGACGTTCACGATCTACGACCAGGCCGACCAGGTGCGGCTCGTCAAGAGCTGCATCGAGGATCTCGGCAAGGATCCCAAGCGGTTCGTCCCCCGGGCGGTGCACGGCGCGATCTCCCACGCCAAGGATCGCCTGCTGACCCCGGATCTCTACGCAGAGCGGGTCGGCGGCTACTTCGAGGAGACGGTCGCCTCCGTCTACGAGCTCTACGAGCGCCGCCTGTCCGCGGCGAACGCGATGGACTTCGACGACCTGATCATGAAGACGGTGCTCCTGCTGGAGCGGGTTCCCGAGGCCAGGCGGCACTGGCAGCAGGCGTTCCGCTACGTCATGGTCGACGAGTACCAGGACACCAACCACGCCCAGTTCCGCCTGGTGTCGATCCTCGCAGAGAAGCATCGCAACCTGGCGGTGGTCGGCGATCAGGATCAGTCGATCTACGCGTTTCGCGGCGCCGACATCCGCAACATCGCCGAGTTCGAGCAGGACTTCCCAAACGCGGTCGTCATCCCGCTCGAGCAGAACTACCGGTCGACCCAGACCATCCTCGACGCGGCGAACAGCGTGATCGAGCACAACCGCGACCGCAAGCCCAAGCGCCTGTGGTCGGACCTGGGGACGGGCGAGCCGCTCCGCGTGGTCGAGGCCGAGGACGAGCACGCCGAGGCGCGCTACGTGGCCGGTCGCATCCAGTCGGCGCTTGACGACGGCGCCAACCCCGGAGAGATCGCCGTGTTCTACCGGATGAACGCCCAGTCGCGGGTGCTGGAGGACCTGCTGACACGCCAGGGCATCGACTACCGCGTGGTCGGCGGCCCCAAGTTCTACGAGCGAGCCGAGGTGAAGGACCTGATCGCCTACCTGCAGGTGCTGGACAACCCGGCCGACGAGGTGTCGCTGAGGCGGATCGTCAACCAGCCCCGGCGCGGCATCGGCTCGACCTCGCTCGACCGGCTGGGTGCCTACGCGCGGTCGCTCGAGGTGACGCTGTGGGACGCGATCGGGGATGTCGAGGCGTCCCCGCTCGGCAGCGCGGCGGCCGCGAACGTCCGCCGGTTCGGTGAGCTGATCGAGGATCTCCGCGAAGGCGCCCATGAGGCTCCGGTGGGGGACGTGATGGAGCGCGTGCTGACCGAGACCGGCTACATGGACGTGCTCGAGGCAGAGCGCACCATCGAGTCGCAGGGCCGGCAGGAGAACCTCCGCGAGCTGATCGGCGTCGCCCGCGAGTTCGAGGCGCGCGGGGAGGAGGAGGCGGCCGGACTGTCCGCCTTCCTGCAGGAGATCTCGCTCTACACCGACCAGGACGCGATCGACGACGACCGTGGACGGGTCACGCTGATGACGCTCCACAACGCGAAAGGGCTCGAGTTCCCGATCGTCTTCATGATCGGCCTGGAGGAGGGCCTCTTC
>DASQYY010000133.1:0-15123 GCA_035638975.1 Gaiellales bacterium | reverse complement strand
AGCTCGAGCGTCGCCGCAAGCAGCCCCATCCCAAGCCCCTTGCCACGGTGCTCCGCGTGTGTGCCAAGCAGGCTCAGGTAGTAGTGCTCCGGGTCGTGTGGGTGCGCCTGATCCAACCGCTCGAACGCGTCGAGGATGACCGCCGCCTGCGCGTTGCCGACCAGCCCGACCAGGTTCTCGACCAGCGCATGCTCCTGCTCGGGTGTCAGCTCCGGCTCCCCGGGCGGCACCCACACCGCCGCCGCCTCGCACCCCGGCGTGACGTGGGTCAACCCGAAGCGCATCGTGGCCCGCAGCTGCGGCGCCCAGAACGCTGCTGAGAGATCCAGCCGGGTGGCATCGTCGGGGAAGCTGTAGCGCCCCCACACGGGGTCTGCGGCAAAGGCGGTGGCGATCACGGCCGTCACGGCCGGGAGGTCGTCGTACGTGGCGGTGCGGAATGGTGTCATGCGGAAAGCTTTACAGATTTCTCACTAAATGCGGTGTCCCTCGAGACCGATGAGGGGCATTGTGTTCACCGTGAGGCTTCGAATGCTCTCATCCTTCGCCGTGGCGGTCGTGCTGCTGGCGACGGCGGCGTCCCCCGCGCTCGCGGGCACCGGCCACATCTACCGGCACCGCCTGCTGGTCGTGATCAACGAGGCGCGCGTCAACCACGGCCTGGCCCCCCTTCGCACGTCGCTTGGGCTGCACCGTGCGGCGCAGCGCCACTCCAACGACATGATCGAGCGCGACTACTTCGGCCATACCAGCCCGACCGGCTCGACCCTGTACACGCGGATCATGCGCTCCGGCTTCGTCTACTGGGGACAGTGGTCGGCCGGGGAGGATCTCGCCTGGGGCACCGGGACATACGGCACGGCGCGGGAAACGGTGAAGATGTGGCTCGCGAGCCCCGAGCACCGTGCCATCCTGCTCTCGCCCTACTACCGGTTGATCGGCATCGGACGGGCCACCGGCACGTTCCTCGGCCACTCGGATGCGGTCGTCTGGACGGCCGACTTCGGCCACCGCTGAGCCGGTCGCACGCCACCAGCCGCTAGCCTTAACCGGGTGACGCCCACCCGACTCGTCCTTGCATCCCCCCGCGGCTACTGCGCCGGCGTCGACCGTGCGGTCGACACCGTCGAGCGCGCCCTCGACCACTTCGGCGCGCCGGTCTACGTGCGCAAGGAGATCGTCCACAACTGGCACGTCGTCCAGGAGCTGGCCGACCGGGGAGCGGTGTTCGTCGACTCGGAGCTGGACGTGCCCGAGGGCGCCGTCGTCGTCCTCTCCGCGCACGGGGTCGCGCCCGAGGTCTACGAGAACAGCCGCCGCCGGCGGCTGCGGGTGATGGACGCGACCTGCCCGCTGGTGACGAAGGTGCACGTCGAGGCGAAGCGATTCGCGGCGGACGGCTACACGATCATCCTGATCGGCCACGAGGGCCATGAGGAGGTGGTCGGGACGATGGGCGAGGCGCCCGAGTCCATCCGCCTGATCGGCTCGGTGGAGGAGATCGACGACCTCGACATCCCCGACCCGGGCCGGGTCGCCTACATCACACAGACGACGCTCTCGGTCGACGAGACGGTCGAGATCATCGCCGCGCTGCGCGAGCGCTTCCCCGCGATCGTCGGGCCGAAGAAGGACGACATCTGCTACGCGACGCAGAACCGGCAGAACGCGGTCAAGGAGCTGGCGCTCGAGGTCGACCTCGTGCTGGTGATCGGATCGCGGAACTCGTCCAACTCGAACCGGCTGGTCGACGTCACTCGGGAGATGGGCGTCCCCGCCCACCTGATCGACGACGAGACCGCGATCGATCCCGCGTGGCTGGAAGGCGTCGACGCGGTCGGCATCACCTCGGGCGCGTCCGCTCCCGAGTCGCTGGTCGAGCGGGTCGTCGAGCACTTCCGTGCGCTGGGGGTCGAGACGGTGGAGTCGCACGAGCTCGTCAACGAGAACGTGCACTTCTCGCTGCCGCTCGAGCTGCGCCGCGCGGTCGGCTGACCGCGACGGCTCAGACGGCCAGCTCGGCGAGCAGCTCGGACTCCCGCTCGGGCGTCATCCGGAACCCGGCGCGCGACGGCAGCCCGGTGGTCGCGCGGTGCCAGGCGAGCGTCTCGGCGATGGTGTCGTCGAGCGGCCGGTAGGTGAGGCCGGCCGCCATGGCCGGTGCTCGGTCGACCCTGTCCATCCAGGCCAGCTCCGGGTCCTCACCCAGCCAGAGCGGCAGGTCGGTCCAGATCTCGACCCCGCGGGCGATCAGCTCGGCGCTCGGCACCCACACGATCTCGGCGTCCGACCCCGACACGGCGACGCAGCGGTCGAGCAGGTGGCCGAACGTCAGCGGCCGCTCCGGCCCGACCGCGTTGAACCGCCCCGTCAGGCGCCGCTCCGTCGCATCCAGCGTCCAGCCGGCGAGATCGCGCACATCGATGATCTGCGTCTCGGTGGACGGGGATCCCGGTGCGAGCACGCGGCCGCCCTCGGCCACGCGAGCGGGCCAGTACGTGAAGCGGTCGGTGGGGTCGTCGGGGCCGACGATCAGCCCGGGGCGGATGACCAGCGACCGATCCGGGCCGTACGTCTCCTCGACCGCCCGCTCGCAGAGCGCCTTCAGCGGCCCGTACGACTCCTCGGTGATCTCCTCCACCGACTCGTCGGCGATCGTCCCCACCGGGCCGTCGACCTCCGTGCCGGCCCCGCCGTTGCCGTCATAAACGGACACGGTGGAGATGAACGTGTAGTGCCCGACGGACGGCTCGAGCAGCTGCGCCGACTCCCGCACGACGCGCGGGACGTAGCCGCTGGTGTCGATCACCGCG
The DNA here is from genome assembly GCA_035638975.1 of Gaiellales bacterium. GTDB lineage: Bacteria > Actinomycetota > Thermoleophilia > Gaiellales > JAICJC01 > JAICYJ01. Next base: position 12,310 of record DASQYY010000133.1, on the reverse strand, counting down.
TCGAACCGGCGCCCGCGCAGCGGCTCCAGCCCACCGTCGCGGTCGCCGAGCACGTGCTCGGCTTCCGGGAACAGGCCGGGATTCGTCTGCCCACGGTGGAACAGCGTCAGCTCGACCCCACGGGCGAGCGCCTGCTCGCTGATATGGCGGCCGAGAAACGCCGTGCCGCCGATCACCAGCAGCTTCACGCGGTCTCCACCCGCTCGATGGCGAGCGCGCCGTCCGCGCTGCGCTCGACCGCCAGCGTCTCGCCGGCGATCCAGTCGCCGTGCTCGTCCCAGACTGCGCCGGGCGGGTGCGAGAGCCGGATCCGGTCGGTCACCTCGAGGCCCGCCTCGCGGCGCATCTCCTGGATCGAGCGGATCAGGTCGCGGGCCTCGCCCTCGAGCGCCAGCTGCGGCGTGATCTCGGTGTCGAGCGCGACGGCGAACCCGTCGCCGTCCAGCACCGAGAAGCCCTCGCGGGCGCGGGTGCGCAGCTCGAACTCGCCGGCCTCGAGCGTCCAGTCCCCCACCCGCACCGTGCCGTCAGCGAGCGTGAAGTCGCCCTCGCGCAGCAGCCCGCGGATCATGCCCAGGTCGCGGCCATACTTGGGGCCGAGCACCTTCAGCAGCGGCATCACCTCGACCTCCGCGAACTCCTCCGCCGACGTCGCCAGACGGACGGCCTTGACGCCGAGCTCGCCGGCCACCAGGTCGACGTGCCTGGCCACGTGCTCCCGCCGGGTGGCGTCGTCGGTGGCGACGATCACCTCCGCCAGCGGCTGGCGCAGCTTCACGTTCGCCGCCGAGCGGGCCTCGCGGCCCAGCCGCACCACCGAGCGCACGCTCGCCATCTCGTCCACCAGGGCGGCCTCGGCAAGCGTCTCGCCGACCACGGGATAGCCCGACAGGTGCACGCTCTGCGGTGCGTCCGGGCACACGCCGCGGACGAGGTTCTGCCACAGCTCGTCCGCCAGGAACGGCATCACCGGCGCCACCAGGCGCACGACCTGCACGAGGGCGTACCACAGCGTCTCGTAGGCCGCGCGCTTGTCGGCCTCGTTATCCGACTTCCAGTAGCGGGCGCGCGAGAGGCGAACGTACCAGTTCGAGAGGTCGTCGACGTAGGCCTCGACGGCCCGCACCAGGCGCGGCGAGTCGTACGCGTCGAGCGCCGCGCGGCACTCGCGGATCAGGCTCTGCGTGACCGCGACCAGCCAGCGGTCGAGCGGGCGCCCGGCCGACAGGTCCGGCCCCTGCGCCAGCGCCTCATAGCGCGGCTGGAACTCGTCGATCGAGGCGTAGAGGACGAAGAAGTTGTAGGTGTTCCACAACGTGAGCAGCCGCCGCTTCACCTCGTTGGCGGGCCCGTAGCCGAAGTTCATGTTCTGCGACGGCGTCTGCCCGGCGAAGCTCCAGCGCATCACGTCGGCACCCATCTGCTCGACGGCGTCGTCGAACCAGATGGCATTGCCCCAGGACTTGTGCATGGGGCGGCCGGTCTCGTCGTTGACCTTCTCGTAGCAGAGCACCCGCCGGTACGGCGACTTGCCGACCAGGACAACGCTCATGAACAGCATCGAGTAGAACCACAGGCGGATCTGCTCGCGCATCTCGGACACCCAGTCGGCCGGGAACCAGACCTCCCAGTCGGCGTGTGCGGGCAGGTCGGCGATCGTGACGCCCTCGGCCGCGCCGGTGGCGTAGCCGCCCTCCACGAACTCGGGGTTGTGCCAGCCGAGGGTCGAGAACGGCACGATGCCCGCGTCCAGCCAGCAGTCGCCGACGTCCAGCAGTCGCTCAGCCTCCTTGCCGCATTCGGCGCAGGTGATCCTGATCTCGTCGATCCACGGCCGGTGCAGCTCCTCCAGCCCGTCGATGGACGAGGTCGCTCGTTCTGCCAGCTCCTGCTTGGAGCTGATCACCGTCATGTGCTCGTCAGGGCAGAAGTAGAAGGGCAGCGGCAGCCCCCAGTAGCGCTTGCGGCTGATGCACCAGTCCCCCATGTTGCGGAGCCAGTCCTCCATCCGCTTGCCGTACTGCGGCGGTGTCCACTCGACGCCGCGCGCCGCTTCGATCATCGGCTCGCGCACGCCCTCTGAGCTGATGAACCACTCGTCCACGAGCCGGTAGATCAGCTCCGTGCCACAGCGCCAGCAGACGGGATAGCGGTGGGTGATCTCGCCCGCCTCGACCAGGGCCCCGCGCTGACCCAGCTCCTCGACGATCGTCGTCGTCGCCTCCGCCGTATGGCGCCCGTGCAGCCAGCCGAAGCCGTCGTAGAACGCACCCGACTCGTCGACCGGGACGATCGTCGCCAGGCCCTCGCGCCGGCCGAGCTCGAAGTCCTCCGCGCCGCAGCCCGGGGCGATGTGCACGATGCCCGTGCCCTCCTCCATCGAGACCTCGTCCCAGGCGACGACGCGGTGCTCGACGCCCTCCTGGGCGGGCAGCGAGTCGAACGGCCCCTCGTAGCCGAGGCCGACCAGCTCCGAGCCCTTCACCGTGCCGAGCACGCGGCCCTGCAGCGGCACGTGCTGAAGCCGCGCGTGCGCGACATAGGCGATGCCGGCGGGCGTCTCCACGCGGGCGTAGTCGGCGTCTGGGTCGACCGCCGCGGCCACGTTCGCCGGCAGCGTCCACGGCGTCGTCGTCCACACCACCAGGAACTCGCCCGGCCGTCCCGCCAGCGGCAGGCGGACGTACAGCGACGGGTGCCCGATCTCGCGGTAGGAGTCGATCAGCTCGTGCTGGGAGAGCGAGGTGCCGCAGCGCGGGCACCATGGCATCGACCGGTGCCCGCGGTACAGCCAGCCCCGGTCGTGGCACTCCTTGAGGAAGCCCCAGATGTAGCTGATGTTCGTGTCGGACATCGTGAAGTAGCTGCGCTCCCAGTCCATCCACTGTCCGAGGCGGCGGGACTGGTTCGTCTGCACGCCGGCGTACTTGGCCACGCGGTCACGGCAGGCGCGTGCGAAGCGGTCGAGGCCGTAGCGCTCGATCTCCGGCTTCGAGTTGAGGCCAAGCGCCTTCTCGACCTCCACCTCGACCCACAGGCCCTGGCAGTCGAAGCCGTTCTGGTAGCGCTGGTCCTCGCCGAGCATGGCGTGGTAGCGCTGCCATACGTCCTTCAGGGTGCGGCCCCAGGCGTGGTGCACGCCCATCGGGTTGTTGGCCGTGATCGGGCCATCGATGAACGAGTAGGTCGGGCCGCCGCGGTTCTGGTCGCGGAGCCGCTGGAAGGTCTGCTCACGGTCCCAGCGCTCGAGCGCAGCATGCTCGAGGCCGACGTGATCAGGCTGCTTGGGGACGGGCGCAAACGGGGACATCCGCCATGATTCTATGCGGCGGCGCCAGGCGCACTACCGGACACCCGGCGAAGGCCGGTGGCCGGCGACAGGTGTCAGAGAGCTCTCACCCGTTGTGTTCGTGCCGGTGGCAGTAGTCGTCGAAGGCGGCGTGCTTGGCGAGGTAGGAGCCGAGCTCGGAGAACCCGAACTCGAACCATTCCGAGAGCCACCGCTCATCGATCTCCACGTGCGTTTCCTGCAGCTCGTCCATCGTCGTCTCCTCCGGAGGGGTCTCTCCGGACGATTCGCGTTGCGCTCCGGCTGGGCCGGGGCCTGATGGTTGAGTAATCGGCCGCAGCCGGCCCGGCCTTTACGACTTCCGAACAGCGAGCCGGATCGCGTCCCGGCAGCACGCAAACGCGAACCGCTCCGGATCGATCCGGTCGGGCTCCAGCCACAGGATCTCGCTGACATCGTCGTTCGCCTGTGCGTCCCCGCCGGCCACGCGCGCCTCGTAGAACAGGTTGAGCGTGGCGACGCCGTCGTCGCCGTAGGCGTCGGTGAAGATGCCCGACAGCGCGCCCACCTCGACCTCGAGGCCGGTCTCCTCCAGCAGCTCGCGCCGGACCGCATCCTGCGGATGCTCGCCTGGCTCGATGAAGCCGCCGGGCAGGTCGAGCCACCCGGCGAAGGGGTCGCGCGCACGCCGGGTGACCAGCAGCCGGCCGTCCTGCACCACCAGCGCGCTGGCCGTTGCCGACGGGTTGTCGTAGGCGGTAAAGCCGCACGCCGGGCAGTGCACGGCGGCGCCCTCGTCCTGCGGCGCTCCACCGCGCTCGAGCTCCGACGCGCACACCGGGCAGTGACGCCACCGGTCGAAGCGGCTCATCCGGCCTGCACCGACGCGGTCAGCTCCAGCCAGCGGCCGGGACGGAGCATCCAGCCCGAGTACGTCGAGCGGTTGGCGAGGCAGACCAGGCCCAGCCCAGCCTCGGGGTCGGCCCAAAACAGCGTCCCGGAGGCGCCGAAGTGGGACAGGGTGATCGCCGACACCGCGTCGCCGCACCAGTGCGGGCCGCCGGTGCCGCGGATGTTCACACCGAGCCCCCAGTCGGGACAGTGGAGCTTGGGATAGGACTCGAGGCCGCCGTCGAGCCCGGGCCACTGGACGCTCGACAGGTCACGGAGCGTCTCCGCGTGCAGCAGCGGGCGGCCGCCGGCGAGGAGGAACGCGGCGAAGCGCCCGTACGCCTCGGCGGTGGCGAAGGCGCCGCCCGCCGCGGTGGCCCGGCGCCGCCACTCCGGGCCGTTGAAGAGCTGGACGCCGGGAGCGACGAGGCCGGGGTCGGCGACCTCGAGCGCGCGCGAGTACTCGTGCTCTGGCAGCGGCAGGAAGGCGTCCATGCCGAGCGGGTCCATCACCGCCTCGGTCACATACCGCGCGTGGTCGATGCCGGTCGCCGCCGCCAGCACCAGGCCGAGCACGAGATAGCCCTCGTTGGAGTAGACGCGCCGGGTTGCCGGCGGCCGGTCCGGCAGCACCTCGAGGACGGGTACGCCTTTGACCGATTCCGGCAGCCCGGACGCGTGCGCGAGCAGGTGCCGCACCGTGATGCCCCTGCGCCGGTCATCGCCGTACTCGGGGACGTGCGACGCGACGGGGTCGTCGAGGTCGAGCGCCCCCTCCTCGGCCGCGACCAGCACGGCAGCCGCCACCAGCGGCTTGGTGAGGGACGCAAGCGCGAACAGCGAGTCGGGCCGCGCATCGCCGGCGGTGCGCGCCTCACGGACGCCGGAGGCGTCCACGACCACCGCCGAGACCCCGCGCACATCGCCCTCCTCCACCCACGAATCGATCAGCTCCAGGGACATTCGGCGCATCCTAGAGCTATCGTTTTGCACTACATGGCACGAATGGAGACACGCGACCGGCGGTCGGACGGCACGGATCTCGAGGGCGAGGAGCATCTCGACGACTGGTTCACGCGCCGGCTCCAGTCCCAGGGCATCCCGTCGCGCCTGGGTGGGACGCCGACGTCGCGCATGCTCGCCGTCGGCGGCCTCGCGCTCGCCCTGCTGGCGTTCCTGTGGGCGCTCTCGAGCGTGGGGTCGCACGCGAGCTCGAGCAGCGGCTCGCCGGCGACCACGCCTGTCACGACGCCGGCGCCCCCGGCCAACGGCGGAGGCGGCGGCGGGAACGGCGGCTCCAGCAAGCAGCACAGCACGATGACCTGGAAGAGCGTCACCATCGACGTGCTGAACGGCTTCGGTGGCCAGGGCGCTGCCGCGTCGGCCGCCACGCAGCTGAGCCAGAAGGGCTGGAAGGTCGGAGTGACCGGGAATGCGAGCGGCATCTCGTCGACCGAGGTGGTGTATCTCCCAGGCCACCGCAAGGAGGCGCTGATCGTCGCGAAGAAGCTCGGGCTGGGAACGCCGGTGGCGATCGCCCAGGCGACCGGCGTGCCGGCGGACGCGACGAAGGGCGTGGCGATCGTGCTGGGCCCGGATCAGCTCTCACACGCGACGCTGTAGCGGCGCCGTTCAGCCTTCGCGCAGGCCGATCGCCTCGCGAAGCGCCGTCCACGCGCGCTCCACGTGCTCCCACCGCGACGCGGCATTGCCGATCGCGATCCGGATCGCGTAGCGGCCGCCGACCTTCGTGTGCGACACGAACGCGACGCCGCTTCGGTTCACGGCCTCCACCAGCTCCGTGTTGAGCCGCTCGAGCTCCGCCTCGTCATCCACTCCGGCCGGATGCGCCCGGAAGCAGACCGTCGACAGCGGCACCGGCGCCATCAGCTCCCATCCCGGCTCCGCCTGCACGGCCATGGCCAGGCGGCCGGCCGACTCGATGTGACCGCCGACAAGCTCGGCCAGGCCCTCCCGCCCGTAGGCCCGGATCACCATCCAGAGCTTCAGCGCGCGGAACCGGCGGCCGAGCGCCAGCCCGTAGTCCATCAGGTTCACGACGTCGCTCTCGGTCGTCGTCAGATAGAAGGGCACCAGCGCGAACGCCTCGCGCAGCACGTCAGGCCGCGACGTGTAGAGCAGGCTGCAGTCGACCGGGGTGAACATCCACTTGTGCGGGTTGAAGACCAGCGAGTCGGCATGCTCGCAGCCGGCCAGCAGATGCCGGTGGCTCTCCAGCAGACCGGCCGCGCCGCCATAGGCGGCATCGACGTGCAGCCACAGCCCGTGCCGGCGGCAGACCGCGGCGATCTCGGGAACCGGGTCGACGCTGGTCGTCGACGTGGTGCCGACGGTCGCGACAACGGCGATCGGCCGCACGCCGGCCGCGAGGTCGCGCTCCACCGCCTCGCCCAGCAGATCCGCGCGCATGCGGAGCGCATCGTCGGTCGGGATCTTCTCCAGGCCCTCCTGGCCGATGCCAAGCGCAATGCAGGCTTTTTCGATCGATGAGTGCGCCTCGGCCGAGGTGTACACGCGCAGCGGGGGCAGGTCGGCGCGGCCGGCCATCCCGCGCCGGCGGATGTCGAGGCCGGACGCCTCGCGCGCCGCCGCCAGCGCTGCCATCGTCGAGCTTGAGGCGGTGTCCAGGATCTCGCCGAACCAGCCCGCCGGCAAGCCCAGCATGTCGAGCACCCAGGCCAGCGTCCGCTGCTCGAGCTCGGTGGCCGCCGGTGACGTGCGCCAGAGCATGGCGTTGACGTTCAGCGCGCTCGCGATCAGCTCGCCGACGATGCCGGGCCCCGAGCCGGTGATGCCGAAGTATGCGAAGAAGGCCGGATGGTTCCAGTGCGTGATCCCAGGCAGGATCAGGCCGTCCAGGTCGCCCAGGATCGCATCGAACGGCTCGCCACGGTCGGGCGCCCGCTCAGGCAGACGCGCGGCGATGTCACCCGGCGACACCTGCGAGAGCACCGGGCGGTCGCCGACCGACTCGAGATACCCCGACACCCACGCGGCGGCCTCAGCCAGCGCCTCGCGCACCTCCGCCCCGGTCGGGCCAGGCCCCGTCACCGCGCTCATGCGGGGAGTATGTCAGCCGTTAGATCTAGCCGCGGTCGATCCACGATCCGGTGTCGTCGTACACCGTGAAGAAGCGCCGGGTGCCGGAGATGCCGGTCGTCCAGAGGAACTTCCCGGAGCCCTTGTTGAGGCTGTAGACGAGGGTCGACCGGTCGGTGCGGACGTCGAGCACCCGCACCGACATCGTGTTCAGATTCTGGGCGATGTAGACGACGCTGCGGCCGTCCACCGACGGGTTGAAGTAGGAGTAGCGCACGGTCGTCCGCGCGAGCCGCGCGGTGCCGTGATCGATGCGGTAGACCACGATCGAGCTGCGGTCCGGCCCCGTGCGGTGAAACACGACGCGCGGATAGCTGATGTCGGGCGGGCCGAGGTCGACGCGCAGGGATGCATGCGCGATCACGGTCGACGTGTCGTCCGTCAGGTGGTAGAGGACGATCTGGCGGACGCCGTTCTCGACTCGGCGGTAGACCAGCCACTCGCCCGAGAGCGCCGGGTCGCGGCCGGTCAGGTTCAGCGTGCGGATGACGCTCATGGTGGTCACATCGATGATCTCGAATGCGGGGCCGGTGTCGACCACCACCTGCGTGCCATAGACATCGGGCTGGGTCCCGGGAAGATCCGTGTAGGTGCCGTTCACGCGCACGACGCCGGTGAGCGAGCCGCCGCTGCCGATGCGGTCGAACGCAAAGACGCCCGGCGCACCGGACGGGTCAGACACCGACCCGCTGCCGAGATCGAGCCGTGTGGCAGCCTGCGCCTCGCCCGTGGCCGCAGCCGAGGCGAGCACGACGGCCAGCAGCCCCAGGGCGAGCGCGTTCGCCCGCCGCAGGCGCCCGCCGGCGGCCAGCCTGGCCATCCGCTCGACCCGGCCGCCGGCCTGCTCGTAGCTGCGCACTCGCGCTGTGGCAACGGCCAGCACCAGCGTGCGCCCCACCCCGAAGCCGGCCAGCACGGCGGCGCCGCCGACCGGGCCGGCCAGTGCCGCCACCCCGGCCGCGACCACGAGCAGCGTCGCGACCGGGAGATAGGTGGCGAAGCCGACTCCAAGGCCGGCGCCGTAGAGCAGCGCGGTCACCGGCTGGGGGTACCGCTCGCGCCAGCGCTGGGGAACCTGTTTGCGAAGCTGCGGGAGCGGCAGATGGAGCAGACCGAGCTCGGCGGCCGCCTCTGCCGCGGCGAAGGCAGCCACCAGCATCGCAGCGGCCGCACCGCCGGCCGGAAGCGCGGCGCCCAGCACGAGGCCGAGCAGCGCAGCCGTCGACACGGCGCCGACGCCGAACATCAGCAGTGAGATCACCCAGGTGCGTGTCCCGTGCACGACGGGAACGATGGTCTCGACCATCGAGAAGCCTCAGGGCGACCAGGCGCCGGAGACGCCGGCGACCAGGGCGCAGGCGGCCAGCGCGATGCCGGGGTTGGGATCTGGGATCAGCACGGCACGGTGGTCTGGTAATAGAGCACGCAGAACACCTTCCGGCCGTTGTAGCAGTAGCCGGTCAGCGCGGCGTCGCCGTTGATGCGGGTGGCGGTGTAGGCGCAGCAGTCGACGAGCTTGCGGATGGTGCCGCCGCAGCAGCGGTACCAGCCACCGTCGAACTGCGCGTGCAGGTGGTAGCGCTCGAGCACCCAGTCCTGGCAGAGCCGGGTGCGCGGCGCGCGCGGGACGGGCTGCCCGGTGGGGCCGAGCACCAGGTTCCCCTGCTCGTCCACGACGTAGCCGTCGCGGTTGACCAGCCGGCCGAGGTTGTCGACGCGGTGCCCGTCCTTTGGCCGAAGCGGACGGCCATAGCGGTCGATCCGCGGCGGGAAGTACGGGCCCGGGCAGGCGTGGGTCGTATAGGTGTGACCGCAGAAGCCGTAGTAACGGGCGTCGGCGGTGTCGGGCGCGACAACGCTTGCGGCGAGCCGGCCGGAGAACGCGGCGAGCGCGCCGGCACCCAGCCTGCCGAGGAACCCACGGCGGGTGTGCGACGAGGCGAGGCGGCGCGCGAGGCGCTCGCCGGCGTCAGGCCGCCCGAGCATCCACCAGCTCCCGCTCGCGGGCGCGGCCCGTGATCACGACACCCTCGAGCTGCTCGAGGGTGTTCACGGTCCCCTTCGCCCGCACCAGCCCGGCGTTGTCCACGTAGACAGCGTAGGGAGTGCCGGGCACCATGAAGCAATCGTGCAGCCGCCGGCCGGTCTCGTCCTCGTAGCGTGCGTGCTCCACGTGCAGCGCATGGTCGCTTGACAGCGCTCGCAGCCCCGGCACGATCTGGGCGCAGATCGGACAGGCCTCAGAGGTGAAGACGACCAGGCTGTCCTCGAGCCCGTCGGGCGCAGGCTCGCCGAGCGGCAGGCCCTCGCCGTCGTGCTCGAAGGCGCCGCGGGGGCCGAGGCGCAGGTGCAGCACGCCGACCTGGCGGTACAGGGCCAGCACCAGCGCGCCGAGCCCCAGCACAGCCGCCCAGAGCAGCACGTAGGTGACGGCCCAGAAGCCCTCGCCGAGGCGCGGATGCAGGCCGAGGCCGACGGCGATGGCGGCGGCGGCGAGGACGGCGTTTCGCAGCACCGTGGACGGCCCCGGCCGTGAGCTGACGCCGGGGAGGCAGCCACACGACGGCGGGGCCGCTCCCGAGGCCAGCTCAACGACGAGAGCGGCTGTGAAGAGTGCCAGCAGTGCGGCCGCCGCCCACCCGGCGGCGGGGGCACCGGCGAGCAGCCCGACACCGACGATGATCTCGAGCAGCGGCACCGCCGGGCCGACGAGACGGCGGGGACGCGCCAGCCGGTATCCGTCCAACGAGCGGCGGAACTCACGGAAGCGGACCAGCTTCGCCACCCCCACAACCACGAACAGCCCGCCCAGCAGCTGGGCAATCGGTGCTTCGACACTCCCCATCCAGGGCGCGATGCTAGCCCTGGTCACGGACGGACTGGGCGTCGGCGATACTGCGGCAATGGAGGCGGGCTATGGGCTGCACGTCCGGATCGACTCGGTGCCGGGCAAGGGCGATGAGCTGGAGAAGCTGCTGCGCGAGGCGGCCGGCGCACTCGAGGAGGACGACGGATGCCTGCTCTACCTGGTCAGCCGCTCGCCGGGGCCGAGTGAGACGGTGTTCGTGACCGAGCTGTGGACGAGCAAGCAGGCGCACGACGCGTCGCTGGAGGACGAGCGCACACGCGCGGCGATCGCGCGCGGCCGGCCGATGATCGCGTCGTTCGGGTCAGAGGAGCTGCGGCCGGTGGGCGGGAAGACGGGTACGAGGGGTCAGCCTTCAGGCTGACCCGGTTCGAGGTGGGGTCAGGCCTCCGGCCTGACCCCGTTGTCCGATGGCGCCAGGGGTCGTGCTTCAGCGCGACCCCGCCCGGCTGTCCTCGACATCAGTCGAAGCGGTGCCGGGCTGAAGCCCGGCACCTGGCATTCATCACATACGGGGTCAGGCTGAAGCCTGACCCCACCGCCTCCAGGATAACCCCGGTCGAGGCCGTGGAGTCTCAACCGGGGCCAGGCTGAAGCCTGGCCCACGGGCAGAGATGTCAGCCTCCAGGCGGACCCCGGTTCGAAGGGGGGTCATGCCGCAGGCCTGACCCCTAGAGCGACGCCTCGACCTCCGCCACCGCGGCTTCCAGCGTCGTCACGACCTCTCCCAGCTCGTCGTCGCTGATGATCAGCGGTGGCGCGAGCAGCACCGCGTCCATGTGCTGGTTCAGCACCGGCGTCGGGCACGAGTAGATCATCAGGCCCCGTTCGCGCGCCGCCGCGGTCAGCCGGCCCGTGACCCGCTCCGATGCCGTGAACCGCTGGCCGGTGGCGGGATGGCGCAGCTCGATGCCCTGCAGCAGCCCGCGCCCGCGCAGGCCCGCCATCAGCGGATGCGCAGCGGACATCCGCTCCAGCTCCCTGCGCAGCAGCTCACCCTTCCGCGCCGCCTCCGCCAGCAGATCCTCCTCGGTGATCGCGTCGATCACGGCACAGCCGACCGCACAGCCGAGCGGATAGCCGGAGAACGTGTGGCCGTAGGAGAACCCATTGGGGGCGTTGCCGACGACGTCCCGGATGGCCCGGCTCGCCACCAGCCCCGACAGCGGCACGACGCCGCCGCCGATCGCCTTCCCGAACGTGATCACGTCCGGCACCGCGTCGTGGTGCTCGACACCGAACCAGCGGCCGGTGCGGCCGAACCCACTCACGATCTCGTCGGCCACCAGCAGCACGTCGTACCGGTCGCACACCTCCCGCACGGCGGCCAGGTAGCCGGCGGGGAGATCGACCGCCGCGCCCGAGGAGCCGGTGACCGGCTCCAGGATGAACGCCGCGACATGCTCGGCACCGCGGCTGAGGATGGCCGCCTCCAGCTCCGCCGCGCCCTGCTCGGCGGTGTCGGAGTTCGGCACCGCCGCGTACTTGTGCAGCAGCGACTCGAACGGAGCGCGCCAGCGCGAACCGGAGAGCGACAGCGCCCCGAGCGTCGAGCCGTGGTAGGACGTGACGCGCGAGAGGAACTCGATCTTGGCCGGGTTGCCCCGCAGCTCGTGGTAGAGCACGGCCAGGTGCATCGCAGACTCGTTCGCCTCCGAGCCGGAGGAGTTGAAGAACGACCACTCCAGGCTGCCGGGCGCGATGCTCGCGATCCGCTCGGCCAGCTCGAGCATCGGGCGGTTCCGGAACGAGAAGCGGTAGGTGAAGTTGAGCACCTCGGACTGGCGCTGCAGCGCCTCCACCACGCGCGGATGGCTGTGGCCGAGCAGCATCACCATCGCGCCGCCACAGGCATCGAGGTAGCGGCGCCCGTCCGCCGTCTCGATCCAGCACCCCCGCGCCCGCACGGCGACGGGGAGCGGCTCGCCGGCGGTCATGGAGTAGTCGACGTCCGCGGGCTCGGTCGTGATCGGAGAGGCTTCCATCAATCCAGTCTACCGGCGGTTGTCAGATCGACTGCGGGGGAGCGGCGAGCTCGGCCTGCAGCTCGATCAGCCACGAGCGCTCTCCCCGGCCGGCGAGCGCCTGCCGCAGCGCATCGCCCGTCTCGGCGGTGGAGTCGATGCGCCGGTAGCCGGCGCCGT
>DASQYY010000132.1:0-2187 GCA_035638975.1 Gaiellales bacterium | reverse complement strand
CTCGGGGCGGCCGTGACGACGATCCGTCCCCGCTCGCGGCCGGGGTGCAGCGAGGCGCGCTGCAGCTCGGATACCCGCGCCTGGCCGTACATCGCCGCAGCCAGCGCGACGAGCAGCAGGAGGATCCGCGGCCGAGCAGGGATCGCCGCCAGCGCGGCCAGCGGCGGGTGCCCCACGGCCGCCGAGGCGAGCCCGGCGACGGCGGCCAGGACGACCCTGGTTGGCGGATCACAGCGCCACATGGCCGCGCAGGGCGGCGAGCCGCGCCGGCCCGAAGCCGCTCACCTGGTCGAGCTCGTCCAGCGAGTGGAAGCCCCCGTGCTGCGTCCGGTAGTCGATGATCCGCTGCGCCAGGGACGGGCCGATGCCGTCCAGCGATTCCAGCTGCTCGAGCGTGCCCGAGTTGAGGTGCACCGGCGCCTGCGGGCTGCCCGGCCCAGCGGCAGGGGTTGCCGAAGCCTGCCCCGGGCCTGGGACGATCACCTGCTCACCGTCCGCGAGCCGCTCGGCGAGGTTCAGGCCCTGCAGGTTGGCCCGGCTCGTGGGGTGGGCTCGGCGCACGGCGTCCTGCACGCGGGCGCCCTCGGGCAGCCGGTACACGCCGGGGCGCCGCACCGCACCGACCACGTCCACGACGACGACGGTCGGCCCGGCCGGCGCCGGGGCGGCGATGGAGCGCCCCGGCGGGGAATAGCTCGCGGTGGATGTGCCTGCGCCCTGCATGCGCAGGCCGATGACAACGACGGCGGCGGCGGCGGCCGCGTAGACCAGCAGCCGCTGGGGCGGGATCGGGAGCATGCGGCGATCATGCAGCCCGGCGTCCAACGCGTGGGTGACGGTCGGTTACGGGTCGGTCACAACCGTGTCCCTGGCGGAAAAGTGCCTGGCACGTTTCCGCCAGGCCGTCAGGTGAGGACGCCGCCGCGAGTCGTCGCGCGCCGGTGTCAGCCGATGACGAAGTTGACCAGCCGCCCGGGCACCACGATCGTCTTCCTGATCGAGGCGCCGTCCAGGTGCGCCTTCACGTTTGGCACCTCGCGCGCCGCGGACACCACCTCGTGCTCTGGCCCGTCCGCCGGTACCGTCACCTCGCCGCGCAGCTTGCCGTTCACCTGCACCGCGTAGGTGACGGTGTCGTGCGCCAGCATCGCCGGGTCGGCCTGCGGCCACGGCTCCTCCCACAGCCGCTCCCCGCCCAGCCGCTCCCACAGCTCGCAGGCGATGTGCGGCGCGTAGGGATGGATCAGGCTGACCGCCGTCGCGGCCGCGAATCGCAGCTGCTCCGGATCGGCACCATTCGCGTCTTGGATGGCGCCGACCAGCTCATGCACCGCCGACTGCGCGGTGTTGAAGGAGAACCGCTCGCCGATGTCGCTCGTCACCTTGTCTATCGCCCAGTGCGCCTTTCGCACCATGTCGGCACCGCCGCCGGTTGCCTCGGCCGCCGCGGGGATGCCCGTGCCATGCGCCTCGACGATCTCGTTGACCAGCCGCCACAGCCGAGCGAGGAAGCGATGCTGGCCGGCCACCCCCGTGTCCTGCCACTCGGCATCCTGGTCGGGCGGTCCCAGGAACAGCGTGTACAGGCGTGTCGTGTCGGCCCCGTAGCGCTCGACCAGCTCGTCGGGGTTGATGATGTTGCCCTTCGACTTGGACATCTTCGCACCCAGGTAATGGATCATTCCCTGGGTGAAGAGGTTCTCGAACGGCTCGGTGAAGCCGACATAGCCGAGGTCGTACAGCGCCTTCGTGAAGAAGCGCGCGTACATCAGGTGCAGGATCGCGTGCTCGACGCCGCCGATGTACTGGTCCACCGGCAGCCAGGTGTCGACGATCGCCCTGTCGAACGGCGCGTGGTCGTTGCGCGGATCCGCGTACCGCATGAAGTACCAGGACGAGTCCACGAACGTGTCCATGGTGTCGGTCTCGCGCTGGGCATCGCCGCCGCACCGCGGACACGACACGTGCACCCACTCGGTGGCCGCGGCCAGCGGCGAGCGGCCCTTCGGGGCGAAGTCCTCGATCTCCGGCAGCACCACGGGCAGCTGGTCGTCCGGCACCGGCACCATGCCGCAGGACGGGCAGTGGATGACCGGGATCGGGCAGCCCCAGAAGCGCTGCCGTGACAGCAGCCAGTCGCGCAGCCGGAACGCGACCCTCCCCGCGCCCAGCCGCTCGGATTCGAGC
>DASQYY010000131.1:0-4214 GCA_035638975.1 Gaiellales bacterium | reverse complement strand
GATCTGGGTGCCTGCCGCGTGGCGCTCGACGAAGTACACGGCAACCGTGCCGAGAACGGCGACCACGAGGCTCGCGATCACCACCAGCAGCATCCGCGCCAGCAGCCGGCGGTGCCGCTCCTCGACCGTTGTCAGCCGTGTCAGCTCCTCCCCGAGCAGGCTCATGCGGTGATGTTCGACGCGCTCCCGGGGCCGCCTCCCCGGGAGCGCGCCGCAACAGCCAGCACCCTCCCTCCATGAACCCCTGGGGGTCTCAGGTCGCTCTGCAGAGGAGTGTGGCCATCTCCGACGCCGGGTGGGGATAGCCGTACGGCACGCCCGTGGCCGTCGTCCTAGCCTGCGGGGATGGGCTTGCCGGTGATCATGGTGGTGGATGACGACCGTCCGGTGCTCGCCTCGGTCGAGGCGCAGCTTCGTGAGCGGTACGGCGCCAGCTACCGCATCGAGTGCCCCGCGGATACGGCGGCGGCCGGCGCACTGCTCGACGAGCTGGACGCGAGCGGCGCCGATGTGGCCCTCCTCCTCGTCGGCCACTCGGTCTACGAGCGGGATGGTGCGGAGACGTTCGATCGGGCGCGCCGTGCCCACCCGCATGCCAAGCGCGCGTTGCTGGTGCCGCCCAACGTGTGGGTGGATCCGGGGCGAGCCGACCTGATCCGCGCAGCCATGGCGCTGGGGCGGATCGACCACTTCCTGCTTCAGCCCGGATCGCCTCCCGACGAGGTCTTCCACGAGGCGATCTCGAGCTTCCTGCTCGAGTGGGCGCGTGAGCGCCGCCTCGTTCCGGACACCGTGACGATCGTGGGTGAGCAGTGGTCGGGCAGGGCGTACGAGATCCGTTCCGTGCTCGAGAGCTGCGCCGTCTCGCACGATTTCTGCCTGGCCGACTCGGCCAAAGGACGCGAGCTGCTGGAGCGAGCAGGCCCGGACGCCCGGCTGCCCCTGATGGTGCTGCCCGACGGGACGTCGCTCAGCGACCCCACCAACGCCGAGATGGCGGCCGTCGCAGGCGCGCCCGATCGCATCGGCGGCGCGGCCTACGACCTGGTCGTCGTGGGCGCTGGCCCGGCGGGGCTCTCCGCAGCCCTCTACGCCGCGTCCGAGGGCCTGCGTGTGCTGGTCGTCGACAGCGGTGGGATCGGGGGCCAGGCGCGCTCGAGCTCCCTGATCCGCAACTATCTCGGCTTTGCGCGCGGCGTCAGCGGCGGCCGCCTGGCCCAGCAGGCGTACGAGCAGGCCTCGCTGTTCGGCGCGGAGTTCCTGTTCTTCCACCGTGCGTCGGAGCTCGTCCTGGACGATGCCGGCCCGATGGCGCTGCGGATCGCGGACGGCCCGGCCGCCTCCGCGCGTGCCGTGATCCTGGCCACCGGCGCGAGCTATCGGCGGCTCGGGATCCCGTCGCTGGAGGCGCTGATCGGCACCGGTGTGTTCTACGGCGGACCGGTGTCCGAGGCGCCGACGCTCGCCGGCAAGGACATCTTCGTCGTAGGTGGTGGCAACTCGGCGGGGCAGGCGGCGCTGCACATCGCGCGGTATGCGCGGCGGGTGACGCTCGTCGTCCGCGCAAGCTCGCTCGGCGCCGCGATGTCGCAGTACCTGGTTCGCGCGATCGAGGCGGCCCCGGGCATCACCGTGCGCACCGAGACCGCCGTCTGTGGCGGCAACGGTGATGGACGGCTGGAGCGGCTCGACCTCTGCGACGCCGCTGGAGGGGGCGAGACGGTGGCCGCCGACGCACTGTTCGTCCTGATCGGCGCACGGCCGTTGACCGGCTGGCTGCCGCCGGCGATCGCCCGCGACCGGCACGGCTTCCTGCTCACCGGGGACGACGTCCGAGGGACCTGGCCGCTCGCCCGTACGCCCTTCCCTCAGGAGACGAGCGTCCCGCGGGTGTTCGCCGCCGGAGACGCGCGGCACGGCTCGATCAAGCGCGTGGCCGCGGCGGTGGGCGACGGGGCATCGGTCGTGCAGGCGGTGCACCAGGTGCTGAACGAGATCGAGCCGCCTGTCGAGCGCGTCGCCTGACCCAGCCGCTCAGACGAATCCGCCAACGAAATGCACGACCGCGGTTCCAAGGGTCAAGATCAGGGCGATGCCGAGCGCGCCGAGGACGATCCCGATCCCGAGGAGGACCACGTCGCGCAGCACGATCGAGAGGCAGACGACGACGGCTCCCAAAGCCGGGAGCGTGTCCAGGCCGGAGAACGGCGGCGCGAGCGCGGCAGCGATGGCGAACGCCATCAGCACCAGGCCGATCAGCCGCATGGCCGGGCCGCGGTCGAACAGCCATGTCCCGCGCGGCTTCGAGATTCGCTCCACCCGCCCGATCCAGCGGGCGACGACGGGAATCGCCCTGTCCGTGGTGAGCGAGCCGAGCTGACGCCGCTTGAAGCGGTCGGGCAGCCACACCGACCGCCGTCCCAGCACCATCTGCGCCGCCAGCAGCACGGTGATCGCCTCGAACACGTGGGTGACACCGCCGGTGGGGAGGGGCAGCGCGGGCAGCAGCATCAGCATCATGATGTTGACCGCGAAGCCCTCCTCGGCGAAGCGGTCGTTCATCGCGCCGAGCGTCTTTGGCTCGTCGCTTCGGAGCCACGCCACCACCTCTTCGCTAAAGGACTGTCCCGCCTCGGCCTCGGCCACAGCGGCATTGTTATCGAGCAGCGCCGAGTGCGCGCCGCGGCGCCGGTTGCGGCTCCGGTCGAGCCACAGGGGCCGGCTCCCCGGCGGTCTCCCTCAGCGGCACGTCGCGAAGCAGCCAGCTGAGGCCGAAGGCGATCAGCATCACGCCGCTGGCCGTGAGGAAGACCGGGTGGAGGGCCGCGGCGTAGGCGGAGATGTAGAGGTCATGGATGGCGGGCGGCAGCTGGCGCAGCAGCGCGGGGCTGGCGTGCCCCGGCATGTGTGCGCCGGCCGGCATCCGCTGTGCGAGCTCGTGGTTCAGCCGGTTCGTGAAGATTGCACCGAACACCGACACGCCGATCGAGCCGCCGAGCTGGCGGGCGAGCGACGACCCCGAGGTCGTCACGCCGAGCAGGCGGTGGGGGACCGCGTTCTGTGCTGCGAGCACGAGCACCTGCATGGTCAGCCCGAGGCCGAGGCCGAGCAGGAGCATGTAGCCGGCCGCGGTCTGCGTCGATGTCGTCACGCCCAGGCGGGAGAGCAGGTAGAGCGCGACGGTCGAAAGCGCGGTGCCGACGATCGGGAACACGCGGTATCGGCCGTAGCGGGAGATCAGCAGCCCGCTGCCGATGCCCGTGATCAGCAGGCCCAGCATCATCGGGGTCATCAGCAGGCCGGACTCGGTCGCCGTGTGCCCCTTGACGACCTGCAGGTAGAGCGGGATGAAGGTCACCGAGCCGAACAGGGCGAAGCCGACGACGAAGCTGATGGCGCTAGTCGTGCGGAACGTCTCGTTGCGGAACAGCTCGAGAGGGAGGATCGGCTCCTCCGCGCGGCCCTCGACGAACGGGAAGACGGCCAGCAGGGCGAGGCCGCCGATCAGGGCGGCCAGCATGCCGGGGGCCGTCCAGGAGTAGGACGTGCCGCCCAGGCTCGTGTAGAGGATCACACCTGAGACGCCGCCGGTGAGGGTGAGCGCACCGCGCCAGTCGATCGCGTGCCGCTCGGTGGCCTGGTGGTATCGGAACGCGACGGAGATGACGAGCAGCGCCAGCGCGCCGAGCGGGATGTTGATGTAGAAGATCCAGCGCCAGGACAGGTTGTCGACGAAGAACCCGCCGAGCAGTGGGCCGGCCACCGTCGCGACGCCGAACACGCCCCCGAACAGCCCCTGGTAGCGGCCCCGATCGCGCGGTGCGACCAAATCGCCCACGACCGCCATGGAGATCACCATCAGGCCCCCGCCGCCGAGGCCCTGCACCGCTCGGAAGACGATCAGCTGCGTCATGTCCTGGGCTGCGCCGGACAAGGCGGAGCCGATCAGGAACAGCACGATGGCGATCTCGAGGACGCGCTTGCGGCCGTACAGGTCGCCCAGCTTGCCGTAGAGCGGGCCGACGACGGTCGAGGCCAGCAGGTAGGACGTGACCACCCAGGAGAGGTGCTGCATGCCGCCGAGGTCGCCGACGATGGTCGGCAGCGCGGTGGACACGATCGTCTGGTCGAGCGCGGCCATCAGCAGCACGAGCATCAGCGCGCCGAAGACGAGCCGGCGCTCCGTTGCCGGGGTGTCGCCCGGGCGCGGCATG
>DASQYY010000130.1:0-8847 GCA_035638975.1 Gaiellales bacterium | reverse complement strand
CTCTCACCCGGCCGTCGCGAGCAGCTCCAGCCGGTTCCCGAACGGATCTGCGGCGTAGAACCGGTCGACCGCGGGCAGCGTCTCGTCCCAGCTGACCGGGTGCCCCGCGGCCAACAGCCGCCCGGCCAGGTCGTGCAGCGCCCGCGCCGTATCGACCCGCAGCGCCGGGTGCGCCTTCGCGGCCGGCGCGAACGGCTCCGCCACCCCGACGTGCAGCTGCTGGCCGCCCACCGCGAACCAGCACCCACCGCGTCCGGCCAGCGGCTCGGGCTTATCCAGCTCGGTCAGGCCGAGCAGGTCACCGTAGAAGGCGCGCGCCCGCTCCTCGCAGCCCGGCGGCGCCGCCACCTGGACGTGGTCGATGCCGGCGATCACGCCTCGACGGGCCGCAACGCGGCGAGGTCGCCGAGCTGGGCGTCGATCCAGCGGGCGATGTCATGCTCGCGGACGTGGCCGCGAAGGCCCTCGATCCGGTCGCGCTTCTCCGACTGGTGCATCGTCAGCGCCTGATAGATCGCGTCGGCCTGCTGCTGGATGTCGAACGGGTTGACCGACAGCGCCCAGGGCGCCAGCTCCTCGTGCGACCCCGCGTTCTCGGAGAGGATCAGCACGCCATCGCGCTCGTTGACCAGCGGCGCCTCCTTTGCGACCAGGTTCATCCCGTCGAAGATCGCGTTCACGAGCAGCACGTCGTAGGCCTTGTACGCCGCCACCGCCTGCGGGAAGTTGTCCGAGATGCGCAGGTCGACCGGCGTCCACATGCCGGTCATGTACCAGCGGTCGTTCACCTCGCGCACCGCCCGCTGGATCGCACCCACGTACTCCGCATACTCCGGGATGTCCGCCCGGGACGGGTCGAGCAGCGCCAGCATCGTCACCCGCCCGCGCCACTCGCCGTGCTGCGAGAGGAACAGGTCGAACGCGCGCAGGCCTCGCACGACGTTCTTCGACGGGTCGGTGCGGTCGACGCGCAGGATCATCTTCTCCGGCCGGGCGAGCTCGATCGACGGCGCCAGCTCGCGCACCTCCTCCGTCGCCGCCAGCCGCTCGAACTCGGCCGGGTCGACGGAGATCGGATAGCTCCGCACCTTGACGTCACGGCCGCGGAACCGCACCGTGCAGCTCGCGAAGTCGACCTCGCCGTCGGTCAGCTCCTCGCAGCAGTGGAGGAATGCGCGCACGTAGCGCGTCGTGTGCAGGCCGACGATGTCGCAGTGCAGCATCGACTCGTGGATCGCGGTGCGGATCTCGGCCGGCAGGATTCGCCAGTAGTCCGGCATCGGCCATGGGATGTGCGTGAAGTGCTGGATCAGCGCGTCGGGCACCCGCGTGCGGATGCCCACCGGCACCATGAACAGCTGGTAGTCGTGCACCATCACGATCGGGCGTGGGCCGTGGCCGCCGATGCTCTCGAGCTCCTCCGCCACGGCCTGCGAGAACCGCTCGTTGACCGGGAGGTAGCCGGCCTCCCAGGCCAGCCGGATGTTGCGATCGACGTCCGGCTCCAGGCTCAGCCCCCACAGGTAGTGGTGCAGGAACCAGAGCGTCGGGTTCGCGAAGACGTTGTAGTAGCGGTCGTACTCCTCGCGGTCGTGCGTGACCAGCCGCAACCGCAGGTTGCCGTCGACGTAGGTGCCCTCCGCGGCGACCGCCGCGTCCCCGTCCGAGAGCGCGCTCGCGACCCAGGTCAGGGGCCGCTGCGAGGTCAGGGCGGAGAGCGCCGTGACCAGCCCGCCACCGCCCCGCTTCGCGCTGCGGCTCCCGTCCGCCGCGGTCTCGAAGCGCATCGGCCCGCGGTTGGAGACGATCATGAGTGGGGCCTCGTCCATGGCCTGCAAGCCTACCCGGAGCGGCGCGCGGCCATGCCGCGGCGGGCTAGACCCGCGCCCGGTGGAAGTCCAGCTCGACCTGCTCGCCGTCGAAGTGGTGCATCAACGCCAGCCAGTCGCGCACCAGCCGCGGGGTGAGGAACCGGCGACGGACGTGCTCCTTGCCGCGCCGCGCCATCGCACGTGCCTCCGCGGGATCGGCCAGGATCTCGAGAGCCCGCTCCGCGCAGGCCTGCGGCGAGTCGACCAGGTGGCCGGTCACCCGGTCCTCGATCTGGGTCGTGATGCCGCCCACGTTCCCACCGATCACCGGCCGCGCCTTCCAAAGCGCCTCCGACACCGTCAGCCCGAACCCCTCGCGAATCGACTTCTGGATGCACATCTCCGCATGCACCTGGAAGGCGTTCACCTCGACTGCGCCCACGTTGTTCAGGTTGCTGAGGATGTGGATGTCCGAGTCCTCGCCGGCCTGCGCGACGGTCTGGTTGTAGTACTCCCAGCCCTCCGGGTCGTCGTGCGCCATCGACCCCACGAGCGCCAGCTGCATCCCCGGGTGCTCGCGCTTGACCGCGCGGTAGGCCTCGATCACGCCGGCGGGGTCCTTCCAGGGGTCGAACCGCGAGACCTGCAGCATCATCGGGCGGTTGGCATCGATGCCGAACTGGTCGACGATGTAGGCCGCGTCCTCGGCGGCCAGCGCCATGTTCTTGGGGGCCAGCGGGTCGATCGCAGGCGGCCAGATCACCGCGTTGCTGATCTGCGGCGTCGACGGGACGTACTCGTGCATGTGGAAGATGGTCGCGTCGTAGGAGGCGATCGAGGGAAGCAGGAAGCCGAGCACGTCGGGATTGGGCTCGGACAGGTCGATGTGGCAGCGCCATACCCATCGCGGCCGCGACGCCTGCACCATCGACCTGATCGCCACGGGCTGTGGGTCGTGGACGACCACCATGTCCCACTCGTCCGCGTCGGTCAGCGCCTCGGCGTTCAGCTCGTTGTAGCGGAGGAACACCTCCTCTTGCTCGGAGCTGAGCCCCTGCGGGTTGCCCTGCAGCGCGTTGTGGATCGTCTTCGTCACGTCGAAGAACTCGTCGCGGCCGTGGATCACGCGCCACTCGGTCTCGATGCCGATGTCGTTCAGCAGCGGGATCAGCGTGTACTGGATCTCGGCGACACCCCCGCCGAACGCGGTGGCCGAGAGGTGGAGCATGCGGCGGCCGCGCAGCGGCTCTGCCAGCGTGCGGATCTCGTCCGCGAGCGAACGGCCGACGATCGACGCGTAGTCCGCGAGGTTCTTGTGGCCGACGTTGACGCGCTGCATGGCGGAAGACCCTAGCAATCGCGCACTACAGCGGACGCACGCCCAGCGTCACATCGACGGTGCGAGTGTCCGCGCCGCGCACCACGCGCAGGTGCAGCACGTCGCCCGGGTTCGCCTCGTCGACGAGGCGGATGAAGTCGTCGGAGGACACCACGCGGTGACCGTTCTCGCTGACGATGACGTCGCCGCCCGGCCGGATCGACGCACCCTGGAACTGCTGGAGCGATCCGCCGTCCCGCAGCCCGGCCTGGTCGGCCGGCCCATTCGGCGTGACGGCGACGATCAGCGCCCCGCGCTGCGTGTGCAAGCCGAAGCGGTCGGCCAGTGCCGGTGTGACGGTGCTCAGGCGCACGCCCAGCCAGCCGTACTGCACGTGCCCGTGCGCCACGAGCTGCTCGAGCGACCGCTTGGCCAGGTCGATCGGCACCGCGAAGCCGACGCCCTCACCGCCGCCGCTGGTGGTCTGGATCTGGGCATTGATGCCGACCACCTGGCCGGCCGCGTCGAACAGCGGCCCGCCGGAGTTCCCGTGGTTGATCGCCGCGTCGGTCTGGATCGCCCCCGGGATCGCGAACCCGGTGCCGCTCGCGAGCGACCGGTTGATCGCCGACACCACGCCCACCGACAGCGACCCCGCCTCGAGGAACGGGCTGCCGATCGCCGCCACCGGCTCGCCCACGCGCACCGCGGACGAGTTGCCCAGCGGCACCGGCCGGAGGCGCTCCGAGCTCGGCTGCACCTTGATCACGGCGACGTCGGAGAAGAGGTCGAAACCGACCATCGTGGCCGGCACCTGGTTGCCGTCTGCGAAGCGGACGAACATCTGGTTGGCCGCCTTGACGTCGTGGGGATCCACGTTGGCATCGGCGGAGTTCGTGACCACGTGCGCGTTGGTCATGATCAGGCCGTCCCTGCTGACGACGAAGCCGCTCCCTCCCGACTCGCTCGACCCGAGCAGCGCCGTGATCGTGACGACGCCACCGATCCGGGCGCGGTAGATCGCCCCGGCATCGAAGCCGGTCTGGGTCGAGGTGGCGTTGACGGGCTGCACGGTCGCAGCCCCTGCCGAGATCACGGTCTGGGTGCCGTCGAACGCCCCGCTCGAGGACGCGATGACCAGCGTGACGACGGCTGCGGCGACGCCGGCGACGAGCCCCGCCACCGCGGCGATCAGTACAGGGGCCTTCACCGGCCGAACGTTAGCTGTGGGCCTCTTCTGCTGGGAGTGTGAGGGCGAACCGCGTCTCGCCGTCCCCGCTCACCAGCTCCAGGCGCCCGTCCATGCGCTCGGCCAGCTCGCGGGCGATGGCCAGGCCGAGCCCGCTGCCGGACGCGGTCGTCGCCTCGCCCCGGTAGAACCGCTCGAACAGGTGCTGGGCCGTGTCCGGGCCGATGCCGCGGCCGTCGTCCGCCACCTCCAGGCGGACGCTGCCGTTCTCGGCCGCAACCGCCACCCGCACCTCTGTCCCGTCGGGGTTGTGCCGTATGGCGTTGTCGAGCAGCGCCCGGCCGATCTGCTGCACGCGCTGCTCGTCACCGATCGCGTTCGGCAGGTCGGCGGACGGCTTCACGAGCGAGATGCGGCTGCCGTGGCCGGCTGCCAGCCCCCGGAACTCCCGCACCAGCCCGCGGGCGGCTGCGGCCACGTCGATCGGCTCGTGCGCGACGTCGAACGCGCCGGCGTCGAGCCGGGAGAGGTCGAGCAGGTCGGTCGCCAGCTTCGTCAGGCGGTTGACCTGTTCGCGCATCTGCCGCAGGAAGTCAGCGCGGGTGGCGTCGTCGATGTCCTCGTCGTCCAGCAGCTCCATGAATCCGCCGAGCGTGAACAGCGGCGTTCGCAGCTCGTGCGACGCGTTGGCGACGAACTCCTTGCGCACCCGGTCGGCCAGGTCGAGCCGCACCTGCATGGTGTCGAACGCGCGGGCCAGCTGGCCAAGCTCATCGGGGCTGGTGTCGCCGATCGGCGTGCTGAAGTCGCCGACCGCGATGCGCTGGGCTCCCGCCTCCAGCCGTGCCAGGCGCAGCGTGACGGCGTGAGCGGCCCCCCAGCCGACCAGCAGGGCCACCAGCAGGGCGAGGCCGGTCGCGATCACGATCCGCCGCTCGACCAGGTCGGACGTCTCGTTGACGTCGCCGACGGGCTGGGTGAGCACCACCACGGTGTTGGGGCCAACCCTTGCCGCCACCTTCAGCCGGCCGCCGCTCCGGTCGCTCGAGAAGCCGCTCGCGAGCGCCTTGGTGATCACCGGGTCGTCGGCGTCGACCAGGCTGGTCGCGGTCACGGGCGCCATATGGCCGCCGCACGTCGTGAACACCGACACCCGGACGAACGAGAGGCGGCCGACGCGGTTCGTGCGCCTGACCACCGGGCCCCACGAGGAGCCGCTGGTGCGGGGGCAGCCGGACTGCAGCGCCTGGCTGATCTCCTGCTTCAGGATGTGGTCGTTCTGCTCGCGGTGGCCCACCTGCTCCAGGCGGCCGACCCGGTCGGAGATGAGGTTCTCGCGGAGCGTGGGCACGACGTAGAGGAAGACCACGCCCATCGCGGTCGCCACCACGGCCGCCAGCACCACGACAAGGCGCAGGCGGAGGGATCTCACGGCGACTGGGCGGGCATGTCGCGGAAGCGGTAGCCCGCGCCGCGCACGGTGAGGATGTAGACCGGGTCGGCCGGGTCGGCCTCGAGCTTCTCGCGCAGGTGGCGGATGTGGACGTCGATGGTGCGCGGCTCGCGGTATGCCGATCCGCCCCACACCGCCTCGAGCAGTGCCTGGCGGCTGTAGACCCGGCCCGGGTGGGTGGCGAGCGTCCGCAGCACCTCGAACTCGACGTAGGTCAGCTGCACCGACTCGCCGTGGACGTGCACGGTGCGCTTCGCGGGCTCGATGACCAGGCCGTCGGCGGTGATCACCTCGTCGCCGAACGGGCGCCGCTCGGAGAGCAGCGTCGCCCGCCGCAGCATCGCCCGGATGCGGCTTCGGAACTCGCGGATCGAGAAGGGCTTGGTGATGTAGTCGTCGGCACCGAGCTCCAAGCCGAGCACCTTGTCCACCTCGTCGTCGCGCGCGGTCAGCATGATGATGGGGACGGCCGACGTCGTGCGCAGGCGCCGGCAGACCTCGAGGCCGTCCATCTTCGGCAGCATCACGTCGAGGATGACCAGATCGACCGGCGTCTCCGAGAACCGCTGCAGCGCCTCCTCACCGTCCCGCGCGGGAACGACCCGGTAGCCCTCCCGCTCGAGGGGGAACGTGAGCAGCTTCTGGATCGATTCCTCGTCGTCGACGAGCAGGATGGTCGCCTCGGCGGACATGGCGAAATGGTAGTGGCGCGGCCGGTTGCGGCCCGCAACCGTGCTATAAGGGCGCGTGCCGCGCAGCGCCGCGACATCACGCCGGCAGCTCGTCTCCTGGCCGCTCTACCGCCTGCTCGCCGTCATCGCCCTCGTGCCCGTGCTGGTCGCGGCGCTGACAGTGCGGGAGCCGTCGCTGCCCCCTCCGCCGGCGCAGCCGCTGGCACCGTTCGACGGGAGCGCCGCGGCGACCACCGCCGCGGCGATGGTGACGCTGCCCAGGCAGCAGAACGGCAGGGGGCCCGGCAGCGCCGGCGACCTGGCGGCAGCCGCCTGGGTGCGCAGCCAGCTGGAGCAGGCGGGCTACCACGTCTCCACGCAGACCTTCGCCGCCGACCTGCCGGACCAGGCGAACGTGCCGATGCAGAACGTGATCGGCTACCTCCCGGGGCGGCGCCCCGACGTGATCGCCGTGTTCGCGCATCACGACGGCCTCGGCACGGGCGTCGATGACAACGCCGCAGCGGTGGGCGTGATGCTCGAGCTGGCGAAGGAGCTGCAGCCGCTCGCGCGTGAGCGCGGGCTCCTGTTCGTCTCCACCGACGGCGGCACGAGCGGCGGCCAGGGCGCCACCTACTTCGCCGAGCACTCGCCGTTCGCCCGCCGCATCTCCTCGGCGATCTCGCTCGACTCGCTCGCCGCGAAGCCCGGCAGCCCGCTTCGCATCGTGATCCGGCCGGACACCGTCCGGGGGACGTCACCCACGCTGTTTCGAACGGCGCGTGCCGTCGCCTCCCGGGTGACCGGACGGTCGCCCGATGTGCCCGGCGTGCTCGATCAGCTGTCGGGCCTGGCGGTGCCCTACGCGCTCGGCGAGCAGGGGCCGCTGATCGCACGCGGCGTGCCGGCGCTCACGCTCAGCGCAGGCCCGCCGCCCGACCCCGCGGCCGCGGTCAGCACGCTCAGCCCCGCGCAGCTGGGAGCCGCCGGCAGCACCGTCGCCAACCTGGTGGAGCAGCTGGACGCGGCGCCGTCGATCGAACCCGGGGGACGGCCCGACATCTTCATCGGCTCGCGCACCATGCAGGGCTGGCTCGCGGAGATGGCCCTGGTCGCCCTGTTCGCGCCGGCGCTCGTGGCGACGCTCGACATGACCGCACGCGTGCGCCGCAGGCACCTGCCGCTGGCGCCCGCAGCGCGCGCGCTCAGCTGGCGGATGGCCGCCTGGTGCGCGTTCCTTGTCGCGCTCTGGGTGCTGCCGTTCCTGCCCGGGAACCTGGCATCCGGCCTGAGCATCGCCCCGCGCCCGAACGACATCGGCATCTCCTGGGCGGGCATCGGGCTGGCCGTGCTCGCCGGCCTGGCGATGTGGAGGTTCGTCACGCGTCCGCGCCTCACCCCCGAGCGCCCGATCGGCGGCGCCGACCGCACGGGCGGCCTGGTCGCAGGGCTGCTCGGGCTGAACTTCGCGGCGACCCTGCTCGTGGCGGTGAACCCGTTCGCGCTGATCCTGGTGCTTCCGGCGGCCCACATCTGGCTGCTGCTGCCCTCGGCGGCGCGCCTCGGCCGGCGGTACATGCTGGTCGTCTACCTGCTCGGGTTCTCCGGCCCGCTGCTGCTCGTGCTCGAGTACGCGACGCGCTTTCACCTCGGGCTTTCGACCCCGCGGGCGCTGCTCGCGATGACGGCCAGCGGCTACCTGTCACCCGTGGTGGCGGTCTGCTTCACGCTTGCCACGGCGTCCGCGGCCCAGGTCGGCTCGGTCATCACCGGTCGCTACAGCCCTGCACATGCGCCGGATCGCGGGTATAACTGAGGGGATGGCCACGCGCACCGTGGCGGAGGGCACGCCCGCTCGATCCGGCGGCCGGCGCCTCCGCCGACTCTCCAATGTGCTGATCGCCGTCGGCGTGATCGTGATCCTCTACGCCGGCGTCATCCTCGCCTGGGGCGACCCGATCACCTGGCTGTGGGCCCACTGGCAGCAGCGGGCGCTGACGCATCAGTTCCATGACGAGCAGAAGCTGTTCGAGCACCAGGCGCCGCCCCCGAACAACGCAGACGCGCTGGTCGCGATCCGCGCGGACGCCATCGAGTTCCGGCGCACGCTGAAGGAGGGGAACGCCTTCGGCCGCCTCACCATCGGGCGGATCGGGCTGTCCAAGGTGGTCGTGGTGCAGGGCACCACCGCGGGTATCGACGCCGACCTCAGCAAGGGGCCCGGCCACTACATGAATACCTCGTTCCCCGGAATGGGCTCGACCGTCGCGATCGCGGGCCACCGCACGACGTACGGCGCATGGTTCCGGAACATCGACAGCATCCGAAACGGCGATGCGATCGACCTCGAGATGCCCTACGCGACGTTCCACTACCGCGTCCAGATCCACCAGGTGGTGCCCAAC
>DASQYY010000129.1:0-16268 GCA_035638975.1 Gaiellales bacterium | reverse complement strand
CTACAGCCGTTCGAAGGTCGACCCGGCGCTGATGCGCACGGTGGACGTGATGCTGGCGTTCCCGCCGCTGCTGTTCCTGCTCGTCCTGATCGCGGGGGCGGGCACCAGCATCGCTGTGCTCGTCATCGGAGTGGCGGCGATCCAGGCGCCCGCGATCAGCCGCATCGTCCGCACCTCCACGCTCGAGGTGAGCGTGCGCGGGTACGTCGAGGCCGCGGTCGCCCGCGGCGAGCGGCCGATTGCGGTAATCCGCCGGGAGATCGTGCCGAACATCCTCGCGCCGGTGCTGGTCGACGCCGGTCTGCGGTTCACCTACTCGATCCTGATCATCGCGTCGGTCAACTACCTCGGGCTCGGCCTCCAGCCGCCGAGCTCCGACTGGGCGCTGATGGTGAGCGAGAACCGCGAGTACATCAATCTCAACGTCTGGGCCGTGATCGCACCCGCCGCCATGATCGCGCTGCTGACCATCGGCGTGAACATGACCGGTGACGCGATCGCTCGCAGCCTCGGACGGTCCTACGTGCCGCGACCCGTCGAGACGGTGCCGCCATCGTGAGCGCCTCCGCCCCCGACCCGGTGATCCGCGTCGATCGCCTGTCGCTCGCGCTCGCCTCGGGTGCGCCGGTGGTCGAGGACGTCAGCTTCACGGTCGGGGAGGGGCAGATCATGGGCCTCGTCGGCGAGTCGGGAAGCGGCAAGACCACGACCGCACTTGCGTTGCTGGGCTACACCCGCGCTGGGATCACGGTGCGCGGCGGCTCGGTTCAGGTGGCAGGGAATGAGCTGGTTGGTCGGGACGGCGCGGCCCTGCGCAGCCTGCGCGGGAAGGTCATGTCGTACGTCCCGCAGGACCCGGGAGGGGCCCTGAACCCGTCGCTTCGGGTGGGCGACGCGATCATGGACGTCCTGCGCGCGCACCGCAGCGACCGCGCCTCCGAGCAATCGGTTCGCGCCGCCCTCGAGCGGGTTGAGCTGGGCGGCGATCACGCGTTTGGCCGCAGGTACCCGCACCAGCTGTCGGGCGGCCAGCAGCAGCGGGTGACGATCGCCATGGCCTGCGTCTGCGGGCCGCCCGTGGCCATCCTCGACGAGCCGACCACGGGCCTCGACGTGCTCACGCAGGACCGCATCCTCGCCGAGCTGATGCGCCTGCGCGAGGAGGAGGGGATGGCGATGGTGTACGTGTCCCATGATCTTGCGGTCGTCGCCGGGATGGCCGACAGGATCACGGTCATGTACGCCGGCCGGGTGGTCGAAAGCGGCCCGGCCGACGAGGTGATCGAGCGGCCGCGACACCCGTACACCCGCGCGCTGGTCGCGGCCATACCCGACGTGCGCAACCCGCGGGCGCTGCAGGGCATCCCGGGCGTGAGCGTCGGCGTTGGCGAGTGGCCGTCCGGCTGCGCGTTCGCGCCGCGATGCACGCACGCGCAGGACAGGTGCGTTGGAGCCGTGCCTGCGCTCGATCAGGCCGGATCCGGGCACGTCGTGCGCTGCGTCCGGTGGGAGGAGCTCGTCCACACCACGGCGCCGGCTGACGGCGGCCGAGCTGCGAGCGGTTCCTCCGGCGCGGAACCGCTGCTCGAAGTGGACGGCCTGCGCGTCGAGTATCGCGGCGGCCGGCTGGGGAGGCCCGCGGTCGACGATGTGTCGTTTCAGATCGAGGCCGGCCAATGCGTGGCGCTGGTCGGCGAGTCGGGAAGCGGCAAGACGACGATCGGCCGCTGCATCGCCGGCCTGCACCAGCCCACAGCCGGAGACATCCGCTTCGACGGCGTGTCGCTCGCCGGAGCGGCGCGCGGGCGGTCGCTCGACCAGCGCCGGCGGATCCAGATCGTGTTCCAGAATCCGTATGAGTCGCTGAACCCACGGCACCGTGTCGCCGAGGAGATCGAGCGGCCGCTGCGAGTGCTGCGCAAGCTCGGGCACACGGACGCGCGACGCGAGGTGGGGGAGCTGCTCGAGCGCGTCCGGCTGCCGACGAGGGTCATGGACCGGTTCCCGGGCGAGCTGTCAGGTGGCGAGCGCCAGCGGGTTGCGATCGCCCGTGCCCTCGGGGCAAAGCCCGAGCTGCTCGTATGCGACGAGGTGACATCGGCGCTCGACGTGTCGGTGCAGGCGGCGGTGTTGGAGCTGCTGACCGAGCTGCAGCGTGAGCTTCGGCTGAGCATACTCTTCATCACGCACAACCTCGGCGTTGTCGCCTGCGTTGCCGACACGGTGCTGGTGATGGACCGCGGCCGGATGTGCGAAAGCGGGCCGGTAACGCGAGTGCTGAACGATCCCGGCGCCGACTACACCCGGCGCCTGCTGGCCGCTGCGCCGAGCCTTCCCCACGGAGCGCTCAGCTGACCCGCCCGCTGGCGATCGTCGGAGGCACGGTTGTGGGGCCCGAGGCATCGATGCCGGCGGACGTGCTCGTTCATGACGGCCGGATCGCCGCCGTCGGAGACATCGAGCGCGACGGCGCCGACGTGATCGACGCGGCGGGCTGCCTGGTGCTGCCGGGGGCGATCGACGTCCACACGCACCCCTTCGGCGGCGTTGCGGACGACACGCGCTCGGCCCTGCGCAACGGGACGACAACCGCCTTTGCCTTCGTTGACGCCGAGCCGGGCGAGACGCCTGCGGAGGCAGCCCGGCGCACGCTGGCCGACGAGGTGCCCGAGTCGATGATCGACCTCGCCTTCCACACCGTGATCTGGGAGCCGCAGCACTACCGGCGCGGCCAGATGCGAGAGGCCGCTGAGCTCGGCATTGGCAGCGTGAAGCTGTGGCTGGCCTACATCGAGCTCGGCATCATGGCGGACGACGACGTCGCTCTCGATGTGATGCAGGAGGCGGCGGAGCTGGACATGGTCGTGCTCGCACACTGCGAGAACGGCCGCGCCGTCGACCTGCTCACGCGGCAGGAGGTCGCAGCCGGGCATCTCGGGCTCGATGCCTTGCCACGCAGCCGTCCCATCGAGCTCGAGGCCGAATGCGTTCACCGCTTCCTCGTGCTCGCCGGCCTGGCGGGGTGCGACGCCTACGTCGTCCACGTCACCGGGCGCGCGCCGCTCGAGGAGATCCGTGCCGCCCGGTCCCGCGGGCAGCGTGTGAACGGCGAGGTGTGCGTCCACCACCTGCTGTTCGACCGCGCCGACCACGAGGGCGCCGACGGGCTGAAGTTCGTGATGACCCCGCCGCTTCGCACGGCCGACGATCGCACGGCGTTGCTCGACGGGTTGCGCGACGGTGGCCTCTCGACGCTCGCGTCGGACCACTGCCACCTGCGGCTCGACAGGGACAAGGTGCCGGTGGCGGGCGACTTCACCAGGGTGCCGACCGGGCTTCCCGGCATCGGCGCCCGGTTGCCGATCGGGTTCGCGCTGGGCGGGGAGGAGCCGCTCGGCCCCGAGCGGCTGGTCGAGGTCGCCTGCACGAACCCCGCCCGCATCTTCGGCCTGTACCCCCGGAAGGGCGTGGTGGCCGAGGGCAGCGACGCGGACGTGGTGGTCTGGGACCCATCTCAGCGCAGCCGGTTGACGCTCGAGTCGATCGACGATGGCCTGGACTGGACGCCGTACGAGGGGTTCGACGTCCCGGGCAGCGTCAGGCATGTCGTCGCCTCAGGCGAGGTTGCCGTCCGCGACGGCGAGCTGGTGGCTCCGGAGCATCGCGGCCAGTACCTGCCGATCGCCCGGGCCCGTGACCGAGCCGTCCGGGCGTGATGCGGTCAGCCGGCCAGTGCGCCGAGGAACGCCCGCAGGTCCTCCGCGCTGCCCGGCTCGATCGCCGGCGGCGTATCGAGCCCATAGCGGCGAAGTGCCTCGTCCAGCCCGTCGCGGTGCCCGACCAGCGCGAGCGTGTAGCCGTGACGCGCGAACTCTTCTGCCTGCTCTGCGGCCTGCTCCAGCAGCGGCTCCGCCACATCGTCGGGGTACTCGGCGGCGGGGAGCTGGATGGCGCCCCAGTCCTCCTGCGCGAGCACGGCCAGAGCGTCGACGCCGCCGTCCGGCGGGTTGATCAGCTCGCCGGCCACCAGAGCCACTCGGAAACCACGGGCGTCACCGTCCATTCAGCCCTCGATCAGCGCGGCCAGGCGCTCCCGCTCGGCCGCAGCGTCATGATCGGGAAGCTGGTGGGAGATGCCCATGGCGCGCGGAGCGTCGATCCCGCGCTCGGCCAGAACGGCCGTCAGCTCCTCCATGTAGATGCCCGCCCCGGGCGAGAGCTCGCCGCTGCCGTCCGGCCACTCAGGCCGCCCGCCGCGTGTCGGGTCGGAGCTCGTGATGTGCACGCCCATCGAGGGGCTGCCCTCGATGCCAACGATGACGACGTCGTCGCCACGGCGGACGTGCACCTCAACGGCGCCTGCGACAGCGGTGGCGAGACGGCGGCAATGGCGCCGGTAGGCGCTCGTGTCGAGCTGCTCCTTGACGGCCCAGAAGCGGTTCAGCCCGGTGAATGCGAGCTCCGGGCACGGCATCTGCTCGATCCGCCAGCCGCGGGCGCGCAGCTCCTCGACGAGCGGCGAGTAGACGCCCGGGCAGCGGGCCCCGCCGTCCGTCTTCGAGTTCTGGTTGAGGAGGCAGTGGGCGACGAAGGCGACTCCAGGCATCGATCCAGTATACGGACGGGAGGAGGGTGCGAATGAGCCGGCGAAGCGCTGTGGTGACCGGGTCATCGTCGGGGATCGGCCGGGCGATCGCGGTGCGGTTGGCACGCGACGGGTTCGACGTCGTTCTGGCCGACATTCGCCGTGACCCCATCACCGGCGGCGAGCCGACCGAGCAGGTGATCCAGGCCGCAGGTGGGCGGGCGGTGCATCTCGACGCCGACGTGTCGCGCGAGGAGGACTGCCGGCGAATGGTCGCGGTCGCCGTCGAGCGCTGCGGCACGCTGGATGTCGTCGTCAACAACGCCGTGCTGGCCGGCGCGCATTCAAAGGCGCTGCTCGAGACCGAGCCGGCCGACTGGGACGCGATGATGGCGGTCAACCTTCGCGGTCCGTATCTGCTCTGCCGGGCTGCGGTGCGGCAGATGCTGGAGCAACCGCTCGTCGGCGATGCGCGCGGGCGCATCGTCAACATCACCTCGCAGCATGGCATGGTCGGCCCGCCGGGCCACTTCACCTACGGCGTCGGCAAGGGCGGCCTGATCCAGATGACGCGCCAGATCGCCGTCGACTACGGGCCGCGCGGGATCATCTGCAACGCCGTGGCGCCGGGCAAGATCGTGACGGGGACGCCCGGTGACCTCAGCGCGACCGAGGAGGGGTTGGCGTACGTGCGGTCGCGGACGCCGTTCTCACGGCTGGGGCGCGCCGAGGACGTCGCGGCCGCCGTCGCCTTCCTGGCCAACGAGGCCACATACGTCAGCGGCGCGAACCTGATGGTCGACGGCGGGTGGACCGCCTTCTAGGGCGTGATCACGAGCTTGTGCCCGACGCCGCCCGCGCGCTGTCGCTCCCACGCGTCCGGCTGCTGATCCAGCGGCACCGTCTCGATCTCGACCCGCAGCCGGCCGGCCGCGACGTGCTCGAGCATCGTGCGGTGCGCGGTGGACAGGTCATCGATCGGCGCCTCGAATACGGTGTGGCCGATGATCTCGAGCCGGCGCCCGCGAACGAGCGCCGAGGGGATTTCGGCAGCTGCCGCGGCCGACTGCCCGAGGTTCACCAGCCGCATGCCGATCGGCGCGTTGCGCATCGCCGCCAGCGCGGGCGTTCCCCAGAGCGGGTCGATTACGAGCTCCGGGCCTCCGTCGGGGAACGCTGCGGCGAGCGCTTCGCCCGGGTCATCCTCGCCGAGCACCACGATCTCGTCGGCCCCCAGTTCACGCACGCGCTCCAGCCGCTTCGGGTCGCGGCCCGCCGCGACGACGCGATCGGCACCGAGCAACCTGGCCGCCTGGACGGCGACGTGGCCGACGGTCCCCGTGGCTCCGATCACGAGCACCCGTTCGCCGCGCTGCAGGCGTCCTCGCTCCTCGACGGCCACCCAGCCGGCCAGCCCGGCGATGCCGAGCGCGGCGGCCGCGGCGTCGTCCCCTTCCTCGCCGAGCACCCAGCTGGCTGACTCGGCTGCGAGGAACCGCTCGGCGTGCGTCCCGCTGCGCGCCGCGATCGTGAACAGGCGCGTCCCGGGCTCGAGCGTGCCACCCGAGACGACACGGCCGACGCCCTCGCGCCCGGCGACGAACGGCAGCGGCGGATGGCCCAGGTAGAACAGCCCGGCAGCGATGGCCAGGTCGACCGGGTTCAGGCCGGCCGCGTCCATCTCCACCAGAAGCTCGCCCTCGCCGGGCGTCGGGTCGGGCACCTCGCGCACCGTCGGCGTGGCTCCGAGCTCGGTGACCACGGCTCCGCGCATCAGTACGCCATCCAGCCGCCGTCCACCAGCAGGTTCGTGCCGCTGACGTACGTGCACTCGTCCGAGGCCAGGAACACCGCCGCAGCGGCCACGTCCTCCGGTTGTCCCAGGCGCGAGAAGGGCGTTCGCGCGTGGGAGTATTCGAGGATCTCGGGCGTGTCCGGCTCGTCGGCCGGCCGTGTGAGGATCTTGCCCGGAGCGATCGCATTCACCATGATGCCGCGTGGCCCGAAGTCGACGGCGACCTGCCGCGTGAGGTTGACGACGCCGCCCTTGGCCGCGCAGTAGGCGACATGGCCCGGGGTTCCAACCATGCCGTGCTGCGATGACATGTTGATGATCCGGCCGCGCACATCGCCCACCGGCTCCTGGCCGAGCATCTGCTGGACTGCCCGTTTGCAGCAGAGGAAGACGCCGCGAAGCCCGACGTCCATGATGGCGTCCCAGTCCTGCGGCTGTGTCTCGAGCAGGCCCTTCGAGTGGCGGCCGGCGACAACCGCGTTGTTGACCATCACATCCAGGCGCCCGCGCCGGTCGACCGCGGTTCGCACGAGCTGGTCGATTGCGTCCCAGCGAGAAACGTCCGCCTCGACATACACCGCCTCGCCACCCTCATCCGCGATCAGGTCGGCCGTCGGCCGCCCGCCCTCGCGCGGCTGCTCGCGCACATCCCCCACCACGACGTCGGCGCCCTCGCGTGCGAATGCGAGCGCCATGGCCCTTCCCAACCCGGAGGAACCGCCCGTCACGACGATCGCTTTACCATTCAGACGCCCGCTCAGCTGAGCAGCCCCTTCGCCAGTCCGCCGTCGATCAGCAGCGTGATGCCGTTGATGTACGCCGCCCGCGTCGAGCACAGGAACGCGACCGCATCGCCGATCTCGGACGGCTCTGCGAATCGCCCCGCCGGGATGGCCTGTGCATCCCGGCGCCGGTCGCCCTCGGGATCCCCTCCCGCTGCGTAGATTCGCTGCATCCGCTCCGTGTCGATGTAGCCGGGGGCGATGCAGTTGACGGTGATCCCGTGTCGCGCCTCGTCCTGCGACAGCGTCTTCGACCAACCGGTCACCGCCGGCCGGTAGGCGTTGGACAGCAGCAGCCCGTCGTTCGGCTCCTTGACCGCCGATGACGTGATGGTCACGATCCGCCCCCGTCCGCTCTCACGCAGGGCTGGGAGCGCAAGGCGCGTCAGCCGTATCGTGGACATCAGCGTCAGCTCCCATGCCGAGCGCCAGTCCTCGTCGTCGAACTGGCCGAAGTCGCCGGCGGGAGGCCCGCCCGTGTTGTTGACCAGGACATCAACACCGCCGAACCGCCCACGGGTGGCTGCGACCAGGCGAGACAGACCGTCGGGATCCGTCGAGTCGCCCGGCACCGCCAGCCCGCCGGCATTTCCGGGCAGCGCATCGACCTCGGCCACCGCCTGATCGAGCAGGTCCCCCCGGCGAGCGAACAGCGCGACGTTGCAGCCCTCGGCGGCCAGCGCCATGGCCGCGGCCCGGCCCATGCCGGAGGACGCTCCGCTGACGATCGCCGTGCACCCCTCGAGGCCGAGATCCATGGTGTGCGAGCATAGCTTCACGATGTTCCGCCTCGGCCTGCTCAACCCGAACACCGACCGGGGCCACACCGAGGCGATGGCCGGCGTGGCCCGCAGCGTGCTGCCGGAGGGCAGCGAGGTGCTGGCGGCATCGCCGGAGCGCGGTCCCGCCTCGATCGAGAGCGCCGCGGACGCCGTCGTCGCTGCTGCAGAGATGCTCGCGCTGCTGCGCTCGCTACCACCGCAGGACGCCTACCTCGTTGCCTGTTTTGGCGACCCGGGCCTGGATGCGGCGCGGGAGCTGACCGATGCGCCCGTTGTCGGCATGGGCGAGGCGGCATTCCGCGCCGCCTGTCTGGTCGCCACCCGCTTTGGCGTGGTCACGACGCTGGCTCGCGGCGTCCCGGCTATCGAGGAAGCCGCCCGCCGGTATGGGGTTGCCGAGCGGCTGCTCGCCGTCGAGGCCCTGGACATCCCGGTGTCCGAGCAGGGCGGCGGCCACCCGGCCACCACCGACGCGATCGTCGCGGCGGCTGGGCGGCTCGTCGCTCGGCGCGCGGAGGCGGTCGTGCTTGCGTGCGGTGGCATGGCCGATGTTGCCGCCACGGTGCAACAGCGCACCGGTGCGCCCGTCTGTGATGGAGTCGCCTTCGGCGCATTGCTCGCGCACGCGCTTTGGCGTGCGGGGCTGCGCACCAGCTCAGCCGGGGCCTATGCCAGTCCCGAGCCGATCCCCTACCGTGGGATGGCGCCGTTCACCGAAACGCAGGGATGACGTGTTCGGCGACGAGCTGGATGGTCTGCTCCTCCAGGCTGGGCTCGGGAAAGAAGATGCAGATCGAATCGAGGCCCGCGTCGAGCCAGGCGCGCATCTTCGCCTCGACCTCGCTCGGTGATCCGACCAGCGTCAGGTCCTCCAGCCACTCCGCCGGCATCTCGGCTTTGATGCCGTCGGCGCCGAGCCGCTCGATCATGTCCTGCAGCTGGTCGGAGATGCCGTAGGCGTCGGTCATGGTGTTCGTCCCGAACTCGCCAAGGAACGAGGCAAGCACCGGTCGTGCCAGCGCCCGGGCGCGGGCGCCGTCGGCGTCGACGCAGGTCAGCGCGATGGTCGAGTAGCGCATCGCCGCAGGTTCGCGTCCGGACTTCGCGAGTCCCCGTTCCACCTGCGAGCGGGCGTAGCGGATGTAGGCCTCACCGCTCGATGCCGCGAGCAAGGTGGTGTCGGCGAGCTCGCCGGACAGCCGCAGGAGCATCGGCCCGCTGACGCCCATTGCGATAGGCACGGGCTGGAGCGCCGGGTGGGTGATGGCGATGCCATCGAGGGTGAAGCGGCTGCCCTCGAAGGTGACGGTCTCGCCTTCGAGCAGCCTCCGGATCGATCCGACGCTTTCGCGCAGCGCGGCGACGGGCTTCTCGGGCATCAGCCCCATCTGCCTCAGCCAGTCCGGCAGTCCCAGCCCGATGCCGGGTCGGAATCGGCCTGGGAAGGCACGGCTGATCCCTGCAATCTCCATGGCCAGGACGGCCGGATGGCGGACCAGGCCGGAGACGATGCTGGTCCCGATCGGCACTGAATCGGTGGCACCGAGCGCCAGGGTCGCGCAGACGAGCGCCGGCTCGTACCAGTAGTCCTCCGGAATCATCAGGTGCGAATAGCCGAGCTTCTCGAGTGCTCGCGCGCGCTCGCCGATCCGCTCCGGCGGCACCATGTCGCCAAGCGAGACGCCGATCGGATGCTCGTAGGGCGGCTGCACGGGCGGCGATCCTACAGCGTGGGGGTGCGCCTGCGCCGTGATACCACCGTGGCTTTGAAGGTGCCCACCGGTTGACACATTCGGCACTTGGGTGGGAGTGTTGCTTCCCCTGCAGGTGTCTGCTGCTCGCTCCGCGAGGTTAGGTGTTCTCATGCGATTCGGTCTTTCGCGGCGGTTCCTGGTTCGATCACTAGCGTGTGCCGGGGTGCTGTGCCTGCTGGTTGTTCCCGCGACGGCCGCGCGGGGCGGATCCGGGTGGATGGTTGTTCGGTCGCCCAATCCGTTGACGGGGACCGGGCAGGGGTCTGGTGTGGCGTGTCGAGGCGCTTCGGATTGCATCGTGGTTGGCACGCACCTGACGCGGTCCGGCCGCGGGGTGGCACTGGCGGAGCGCTGGGACGGTGTGCGGTGGCGGATCCTGCGCCCCGCGAATGCCGGCTTTGCCCGCGCAACGATCCTGAACGGCGTCGCCTGTTGGGGCAGCTTCGCGTGTATGACGGTTGGCGAGACGATCGACGCGCGGGGGACTGTTCGCACGTTCGCGGAGATGGTGAATGGGGCCGGCTGGCGGATCGTCCCGACGCCGACCGGCCCGGGTACGAGCATGTTGGTCGGGGTTGGTTGCCGGTCCTCGTCGTCGTGCTTTGCGGTGGGTTCGACGGATGCCGGGCCGCTGGTGGAGCGCTGGAACGGTGGTACGTGGTCGCGGCAAGCGGTGCCGGTGCCGTCGGGGGCGCAGTTCACAGGACTGGGCGGAATCGCGTGCACGCCGTCCAGCTGCCTCGCGGTGGGCGACTATGTGGACAGCTCGGGGACAGACCTGCCGTTGAGCCTGCGCTGGCGCGATGGACATTGGCGGGTCCTGCCGTCCGTCGCGCCGGATGGGGCCTCGTACGCGTTCCTGAGCGGCGCAACGTGCATGCCTGGGGGCAGCTGTGTGGCGGTGGGCGGATCGAGTGAGGGCACGCTGGTGGAGCGGCTTACCGCGTCGCGGTGGCGGGTCGAACCGTCGCCCAGCCCGACCGGCGCCCAGTTCAGCGGCCTGTTCGCCGTCTCCTGCGCGAGGGTCGATCGCTGCTCGGCGGTAGGCGCGTACCTCAATGCGAACGGCGACTTCCTGAGCCTCGCCGCGCAGTGGAACGGCGCGCGCTGGCGGCTGGCAGCGACGCACGTCCCTGACGGCGACACGGGGAACTACTTCGCCGGGGTCGCGTGCCTGCGCGCCTCGTCGTGCTTCGCGGTCGGGCAGGCGGGTGGTACCGGCACTCCCACCGTCCTTGTCAACCACTGGGATGGCACCAGGTGGCAGCCGGGACACGCACCCAGTCCACGGGGGCCGGAGGAGACCCAGCTGAACAGCGTCTCCTGCGCGGCGCCCAGCGTATGCACCGCGGTCGGCACCGCGGGGCCGACGGGCGGCCGCCTCTCAACCGTGGCCGAGCGCTGGGACCGGCGTCGCTGGCGGCTCCAGGAAACGCCGAGCCCGGCGGGCTCGAACCTGAACGGCGTTTCCTGTCCGAACGCGAGGTGGTGCATGGCGGTCGGCCAGTCCGCGGCCGGCACCATGGCGCAGGAGTGGGCCGGTACCCGGTGGCGAATCGTGAAGATCCCGACCCCAACGCCGGGGGCGGGCCTCGCCGGGGTCAAGTGCCTGTCCACGAGCTTCTGCATGGCGGTCGGCGGCTACCCAACAGCTTCTGGGGGTCAGGTGCCGTTTGCCGAGCGATGGAACGGCCACACGTGGCACATCCTTCCCGTGCCGCCGGCAGACGGTGCTGTGCAGACCTTCCTGGGCGGAATCGACTGTCTCAGCCCGGCCTGGTGCACGACAACCGGCGAGCAGCATTTCGCGTCGGGCCTGGCAACGCCCATCGCCGACCACTGGAACGGCCACCGCTGGGCGGTACAGCCCACGCCCCATCCCGCGCGCAAGGACTTCTCGAACCTGCCGTCCATCAGTTGCACCGCACCCACGCGCTGCATCGCCGTCGGCGGAACTTCGGACGATGGCGGCCAGACGGAAAACGGAGCCATCGCCGAGCGCTGGAACGGCACCGCGTGGCGCCTGATCGCCGTCCCCAATCCCGGCGGCGGCCTCTACGGTGTCTCCTGCCCGTCGCCGGGCGTCTGCACCGCGACCGGTTCGTACGTCACCAATGCCGGCGGCCGACTGTTCGCCGACCGGTTGGAGAACGGCTCCTGGACGGGACAACGTACGCCGCTTCTCCCACAAGTCTTCCAGATGTCTCAACCGTCAGTCTCGTGCGCCACAGCGTTGACCTGCATGGCCGCCGGCGGCTACGAACCAGACGGCCCGGCTCGATCACTCTGACGGAGCGCTGGACCGCGGGCGCACCAACCACCACCACCGTTCCCTCACGCCAGGTTCCACCTCGGCGCCCCACGGTCTTCGCTCCGTTCTGCCTTGCCCCCGCCGTGCTACGAACAGCGACCGGCGGCTGCGTGAGCTCCGACTAGACACCTCGCACAAACCGCGGGGCGGCACGGGGCTGGGTGCGGTTGACGTCCTTCAGTGGGTGCGGCGCCGGCCCGATACGACCTCATCGGCGATCGGCACCCAGCGGCACGCACGTAGCGCTTCGGCGTGAAACGAGGCGATCGCCTCCATCACCGCGACCAGTCCGCCGTGGCGCTCCAGCTCGGCGTCGCCGATCACGCGCAGCTCTCCGCGTGCCTTGGCGATCGGCAAGCTCCAGTCGCGCTGAGCCAGCCGCCGGGCTTCATCCTCCGAGCCCCCGATCGCCTGCGTCTGCCAACGCCTCGACCCAGCCGGCCGAACCTGCACGAAGTAGACCCGCGTGTCGTTGCTGCGCTGCATGGATCGTGACTGTGTATTCGGCACATCGGCGAGCGGGCTGAAGCCAGACCGTTGCCCACCGGACTGCCCGGTCCTGCGAGCTGACCTGGCGGCCACTCAGGCCCGGCCGGTCGGGTGCGCCAAAGTGGTGACCTGTAACGTCGCCCCGTGGTCGAGGGTGTAACGAAGACGACCGGGTGTCAGGGACGTCGCCGTGCGCCAGTCGCCGGCCACGCCGGCGCGCGCATAGCGCGGGAAGTCGGTGGCTGAGAGCTCGAGCCGCAACCGGTGGCCGCGCTCGAGCCTGATCGCCAGGTGGCCGAGATCGATGGTGCGCCGGCGGCCCCGAAGCACCTGCGCCGCGCCGTGGCCGAGCAGACGCGCGCTGCCGCCGGCCGCAACGTCGACGAGCCGAGCATGGACATGAACCGCTGAGCTTTCGGCCTCGATGGGAAGACGCAGACGGGTGGGCCCGGCGAGCATCAGCGGCTCGCGAAACGCCTGGCTGTCGAACACGGCGACGTCATCGCGGAGCGCGATCTCTCGGCGGTCGGACGGATCGAACAGCGTTCGCCATGGATTCTCGTCGAGTGACGGGACCGGGTTTTCGGGGTCGTAGCCCAGGCCGACCGAGCGTCTCGCGCCCGGCTGGTCGCAGAGCGCCCCGGGACGAAGCCAGAACGTGCGGGGTCGCGCATCCGGCGGCGGCCAGCTGTCGGCGTGATGCCAGTCATCGCCGGCGATCTGGAACTCCACCCTGCGCACCTGCGGCGCTTCCTGCAGGTTCAGACAGGCGTGGTACCAGTCGGGGGCGTTCCCGATGTAGCGGTCGAGCGCCTCGTCCAGCAGCTCAGGGTCGTGCTCGTAATCGGGCCCTCGCTCCCCGTGCCGGACCCATTCGCTGCCGAAGTGGTCGCGCGAGGCCATTCGCAGGTGCGCCAGGGACGGAGGTTTGACCGACGCGAGGCGGAGGTGATCGTCGATCTGCCCTCGCTGGAACACATCCCAGAATCCCCCGGTTGACATGACCGCCGCTCGCAGCTTTCTGGGCTCCCATTGGCCCGCGGGCAGGCGCGCCCAGTACCCGGATCGTGGGCCGTTCAGGAGCCACGTCTCAAGCGCCGGATTCGTGCGCCCGCACCAGAGTTGGGGCAGGTCGCGGACTGGGAGCGCCCGCCAGTCGATCGTGAAGCCGAGCATGGGGCGATCCGTCCAGGCCCAGACGCCCCACTCCGCCATGGTCTGCAGCTGGAACACGCCCTGGCGGTACATCCATTCCCGGCCGATCGCGGTCGCGGTCATCTGAGGCACGATGCAGCGAAGCGCGCGGTGCCCGGTCATGGCTGCGGCCCATTGCGTGTACCCGTAGTAGGACTGCCCCCACATCCCTATCCGGCCATTGCTCCATCGCTGGGCTTCGATCCAGTCGAGCGTCGCCGACCCGTCGGCGGCCTCGTGCACGAACGGTTCGCGGGCGCCGTCGCTTCGTGCCTTGCCACGGACGTCCTGAGCGACGAACGCGAATCCTGCGTCCACGAGCCGGCTTGCCACGGCCGGAATCCACGCGTGGTCCCCGGTCTTGTCGTAGGGCAGCCTGCAGAGAACGGCGGAGAACCGCCCTCGCCCTGCCGGCAGGTACACATCCGTGGCGAGCGAGGTGCCGTCGTGCGCCCGCACGGTGACGCTCTCGGCTCGTTCCGGTTCGGGGCCAAGCGGCGTCGGGCCCGTCTCCTCTGCGAGGCACGTCAGGCCGTCGAAGGGTGGTCTCGCCAGCGTCATCGAGGCGCCTCTGCGGACGCCTAGCGCGCCCCGATCGTCGCCGCCCAGGGGTAATACAGGTACACGAACGTGGTCGGCACGCCGCTGATCCTGCTGTTCAGGAATACACGGACGTCAGGGGCATACAGCGGAATCCATGGCACGTCATGGACGATTGTCGTCTGCGCCTGGGTGATCAGGTTTGCGCGGGCGTCGAGGTTCTCGGTCTGGTCGGCCTGGCCGAGCAGATGGTCGACGGTGGGGTTGGAGTACCCGTTGTAGTTCGAGCCGCCCCCGGTCATGAAGATCGTGCTGTACATGTTCAGGGGCTCCGGAACATCCGTGTACCACCCGGTCAGGAACATGTCGAGCCCAGCCCGCGCCTTGGGGTCGAAGAAGAGCGTCGCATACTTGGCGACCGGCAACGTTCGGATCTGGAGGCTCAGCCCGATCTTGCTGGCTGCGCTCTGAAGCGCCAGCGAGATGATCGAGAGCTGGCTGTCTCCGGCCAGGGTGGCGAGGACGATCGGTTTCGTGGGCGCCCCCGCCTGTTGCACCAGCTTCTTCGCCTCGGCGATGTCCATGGCCGGTGCGGGAAGGGCGTTGTACGCCTGCTGGAAGATCGTCTTCGAGTATCCCCATGACGAGGGTGCGACCTCGGCGCGCAGCACCTGGGCGCGTCCGCCGAGCGCTGCGTTCACGATCCCCTGGCGGTCGAGCGCCAGCAACAGGGCGCGGCGAATGTCGGCGTTGCCGAGCGGCCCCTTGAAGCTCGAGACGATGACGTCGTAGGACTGCATGCTCGGGCCGAAATAGAGCTTGCCGTTCGGTGCGTTCAGCAGGCTGTTGATGGCGGTTGGCGGCACCTCGAACGTGCCGTCGACCTGACCGCTCTGCAGCGCGCTGGCACGCGTCGCCTCGTTGTCGAGGAAGGCAAACGTCACCTCGTTGGCGTGTGCCTGGAGGCTCGTGTCCCAGTAGTTCGCATTGCGGGCGAGCACGATGCTCTGGCCCTTGTTCCACTTCTTCAACGAGAAGGGGCCGGTGCAATCCACTCCGCCGTCCGGCGTGCCGTACTTGGAGCCCTCCTTCATCAAATAGGCCTTGCTCTCGATCGTGCCTGCGGGCGTCGCCATCATCTGCGGGAAGATCACGTCGGGCTTCTTCAGCGCGATCGTCACCTGCATCGGCCCGGTCTGCTTGATGGTCTTGACGTTCGCCCACCAGCTGGCCCAGTACGAGCCCACCTTGGGGTTGATCTGGCGTTCGAGGCTGTAGACGGCGTCTGCCGCGGTCATCGTGGTGCCGTCGTTGAAGTGCACGCCGGAGCGCAGGTTGTAGACCCAGGTGGTCGCGTTCGGATGGGTGGCCGACGTCGCGAGCGACGGCGCGATCTTGTAGTCGGGCGTCAGGCGCATCAGGCTCTCGCAGACGTTGGACAGCACCGTGTTCTCGGCGTAGTTGTACGCGTAGGCGTAGTCGAGCGACGTCGGCTCATAGCTGAGAGCCCAGGTGAACTTCGAGATCTGGCCCGACGGCGCCGGGGTGGTGGTTACCAGCGTGTCGGGGTTGCTCTTCGCAGGGCTTCCGGTCCCCGAGCCGCTGCCGCTGCCGCAGCCGATGACCAAGAACGCCGCCGCAACAACCGACGCCAGCATCCAGATACCTCGCTCCATGACCGGTCTCCCTTGGGTCTGAATTCCTTGGGTGACGATTCAATCAGACGCCAGAACTGGAGTCAAACAGACATCTGGTGGCGCGTTGAATTCTTTGGTCGGATTCGCAATAATCACCGCGTGGCACGGAGGAAGGACCAAGACGCGCGCCGCCGACAGCTTGTCCAGGCAGCGTTCTCCGTAATCGCGGACCGCGGGATCGAGGCGACGCGCACCGCCGACATCGCACGTCAGGCCGGAGTCTCGGCGGGGACGGTGCACTACTACTACGACGCCAAGGACGACCTGCTGCTGGAGGCGACCCGGCAGAACATCGACTCATTCCACCACTGGCTGGTGGACCGTCTGGCGACGATCGAG
>DASQYY010000128.1:0-19353 GCA_035638975.1 Gaiellales bacterium | reverse complement strand
CCGCTCCCAGGCCAGCGGGTACTCGCCGCGGAGGTAGATGTAGCCGTGCTCGGCGCCGACGGCGAAGCCCGCGATGGTCAGCGCCTCGATCAGCGCGAACGGGTCGCTCTCGATCACGACCCGGTCCTTGAACGTCCCCGGCTCCGACTCGTCCGCATTGCAGACGACGAGGTGCGGGCGCGAGGGGTTGCGGGCGACCGCCTCCCACTTGCGGCCGGTCGGGAACGCGGCGCCACCGCGGCCGAGCAGCTTGGAGTCGGCCATCTCTCGGATCACGGCGGCGGGCCCGATCTCGAGCGCGCGGCGCAGGGCGGCGTAGCCGCCGGCGTTCCGGTAGCTCTCCAGGCTGGCGGGGTCGACGACGCCCACGCGGCGGAGCAGCCGGAGCGAGCCGGGGCCCGACTCGCGCTGGGGCACGATCGTGCCGGGCTCGCCGCCGTTGCCGCCGCCGAGCGCGCCCAGCAGATCGGCGGCCGAGGCGGGGGCGATGGAGCGCTCGGCCGAGTCCTCGCCGGCCCGTGTCACCAGCGCCGCCGGCGCCTGCTCGCACAGGCCGAGGCAGGGGCTCTCGAGCCAGGTCGCCGAGCCGTCCTCGGTCAGAGCGCCGGCCGAGCCGACCCG
Source organism: Gaiellales bacterium (assembly GCA_035638975.1). GTDB lineage: Bacteria > Actinomycetota > Thermoleophilia > Gaiellales > JAICJC01 > JAICYJ01. The sequence goes on along the minus strand of DASQYY010000128.1, from coordinate 18,732 downwards.
TTCCTCCAGCGCCGCGACCAGGTCGCCGCTGCCGCGGCACATGCAGGCGATGTCGGTGCAGACGTGCACGACCGTCGCCGGGCGTGGCTCGAGCGCGAACAGTGCGTAGAAGCTGGCCACGCCGTAGGCCTCCGCGGGCGGGATGGTCAGCCGCCGGCAGATGTAGCCGAGCGCGCCCGGGCTGATCCAGCCGACGCGGGCCTGCACCTCGTGCAGCACGGGGAGGAGCAGGTGCCGGCGGCCGCGCGCCTCGTGCCCACCCAGGGCGGACTGGGAGTCGTCGCCGCGCCGGCCGCCCTCCCAGGAGGAACGCGGCGGCCCGAGCAGGCCGTCGACGGCCGCGCGCTCTGCCTCGGTCGGCTCCTCGGATGTCAGGCGGAGATCCACGAGTTGGCTAGCGGGCGGGGACTGCGGCCGTCGCGGGCAGGTCGCGGCGCTCGAGCACCTCGAGCTTCTCGACCCTGATGGCGGCCGCCTTGAACTCGGCGGTGCCCGACTTGGGATCGGTTGCCTCGATGGTGAGCACGTTGGTCTCGACCTGGTCGGGGAAGTGCAGCGTCATGAACGCGAGCCCGGGTCGCAGCGATGCATCGATCCGCACTGGCGCGGTGACCGACCCGCGCCTGGAGCTGATCAGCACCTCCTCGCCGTCTGCGATGCCGAGCCGCTCGCAGTCCTCGGGCGACAGGTCGAGCGTCTCGCCGCGGCGAAGGGGCGAGGTGTAGCCACCGCTTTGCACGCCGGTGTTGTAGGAGTCGAGCCGCCGTCCCGTCGTCAGCCGGATCGGGAAGTCGTCGTCCAGCTCGTCGACCGGCGGGTCGTGCACGACCACGTTGAACGGCGCGCGCGGGCCGCTGACCGGCTCCTCCCACAGGCGCGCGTGCAGGAACGGCGAGCCGGTGTCATCCTCGTCGTAGCAGGGCCACTGGATCCCGCCCAGCCGCTCCAGCTTCTCGTAGGTCATGCCCGCGTGCATCGGCGACAGCGACCGGAGCTCGTTCCACACGTCCTCAACGCTCTGGTATCGCATGTCATAGCCCATGCGGCGGGCGATCTCGCAGACGATCTCGATGTCGTCGCGCGCCTCGCCGGGCGGGTCGAGCGCCTTTCGCACGCGCTGGACGCGGCGCTCGCTGTTGGTCACCGTCCCCTCGGACTCGCACCAGCTGGCCGATGCGGGGAGCACGACGTCTGCCAGCTCTGCGGTCCTCGTGAGGAAGATGTCCTGGACGACCAGGTGGTCGAGGCTCTCGAGCACATGCATCGTGTGCTTCGCGTCCGCCTCGGACTGGGCCGGGTTCTCGCCGACGACGTACAGCGCGCGCAGCTCGCCGCGCTCCATCGCCTGGAACATCTGCGTGAGGTGCCAGCCGTAGCGAGGCTGGATGGTGGTGTTCCACGCCTGCTCAAAGCGGGCTCTGGCCGCGTGATCGGCCTCGATGTCCTGGAAGCCGGGCAGCTTGTTGGGGATGGCGCCCATGTCGCCGCCGCCCTGCACGTTGTTCTGGCCTCGCAGCGGGTTCAGCCCGGAGCCGTAGCGTCCGACGTGGCCCGTCAGCAGCGCCAGGTTGATCAACGAGAAGACGTTGTCGACGGCGTTGTGGTGCTCGGTGATTCCGAGCGTCCAGCAGATCATGGCCCTATCGGCGCGCGCATAGGCGTGGGCGGCGTCGCGGATCAGGTCGGCCGGCACGCCGGTCTCCTCCTCGCCGCGCTCGAGCGTCCACTCCTCCACGCTCGCCGCGTACTCATCGAAGCCCGTGGTCGCCCGCGTGATGAACTCACGGTTGTGCAGGCCCTGGTGGATGATCTCGCGCGCCATCGCGTTGGAGAGCGCGATGTCGGTGCCCACGTCGAGGCCGAGCCAGCCGTCCGCCCACTGGGCGGAGCTGGTGCGCCGCGGATCGACGACGTACAGGCGCGCGCCGTTGTTCACCGCCTTGAGGACGTGATGGAAGAAGATCGGATGGGTTTCGCGGGCGTTCGACCCCCACAGCAGGATCAGGTCGGTCTCCCTCACCTCCTGGTAGGAGCTGGTGCCGCCCCCGGCCCCGAACACCGTCGCCAGACCGACGACGCTTGGTGCGTGTCAGGTCCGGTTACAGCTGTCGACGTTGTTCGAGCCCATGACGGCCCGCGTGAACTTCTGCGTCACGAAGTTCACCTCGTTGGTCGCCTTGGAGCAGCTGAACAGGCCGAACGCCCCGGGGCCGGCCTCGCGCGCAGCGCGGAAGCCCTCCGCGGCGCGGTCGAGCGCCTCGTCCCAGGTCGCCGGGCGAAGGGCGCCGTTCTCGCGCACCATCGGCTCCGTCAGGCGGGTCAGTTGTCGTGGCATGGATCCATCACCTCCTCCCGCATCCGTCGCAGGGGTCGCGCCGTCCGGCGTTGCCGGACCCAGGAATCATTGCCGACCCACGCGCGCCCGTAAAGTGGACCGACCCCCACAGTGGCGAAGGGCCGGCTGGCCAGGAGCGCCATTTCGGAGTGGTGAGAAGGTGGTGAAGCGACCTCGTGGCGTGGGCAGGCTGTCGGTACACTCGCGGCTGTCGTGCACCCGGACCCCGCAGACCTGTCACGCCACGAGCTGTTCAAGGGCCTCGATGAGGCGCAGCTGCAGCAGCTTGCGTCATGGTTCGAGGTCGAGGAGTTCAGCGCCGGGAGGGCGATCATCCGCGACGGCGCAGCCGGATACGCGTTCTACGTGATCGATGCCGGCACCGTGCGGGTCGATCTGGAGGGCCGCGACCCGGTCATGCTGGGGCCGGGCGCTCCCGTCGGTGAGATGGCGTTCTTCGGCGACGGCCGGCGCAACGCCGAGGTGACGGCCGAGACGGACGGCCGGATGCTCGCGATGTTCGGCACTCGGTTCCGCGAGCTGCAGCTCGAGCTGCCGGCGGTCGCGGAGCAGCTCGAGTCGCTGGTCACGCAGCGCAGCGCATGAGCCGGCCCCGGATGGCGAGTGCCCGGCCGGGCATACCAGCGGGAGTGCGCGAGCTGGCGGCGGACGGACGGAGCTCCGGCGCCGCCACCCCGGAGGGCGGCGGCGCCGGTGCGCTGGCCGTCTAGGCTCGTACCCCGACGGACTCCAGATACTCGGCGTGGAGGGCGATCGGGCCGGGCCGCTCCAGCCTGTTCCACTCGAGCGCGAGCTCCTCGAGGTCGCGCTCCAGGGCGCCTCCCGCGGCCTCGATGGCCCGCAGGGTCGGCCCGTAGTAGGTGCCGAAGCGTTCGACGAACTCGGCGGCCGAGGCGAAGCGGAACGTGAACGTCCGCGTGCGGTGCGTCCAGATGACGCCGTCGCCGAAGATCTCGGCCAGGTGCTCCTCGGTGCCCCACAGGGTCGGCGAGGGGAGGCCGGACGGTGGCGGAACGTGCGCGCCCACCGCCCGGAACATCGCGCCGATGAACCCGTCGGGCGTCCAGCTCGCGAGGCCGATGGTGCCCCCGGGACGGGTCACCCGCAGGATCTCGGCGGCCGTGCGCCGGTGATCAGGGGCGAACATCGACCCGAACACCGACAGTGTGGCGTCGAACGAGGCGTCGTGGAACGCAAGCGCCTCCGCGTCGCCGACGTGCAGGTCGACGGCGAGCCGCTCGGCCGCGGCGCGCTCGCGGCCGCGTTGGAGCAGGGCGGGGACATAGTCGACGCCGGTGACGATGGCGCCGGCCCGGGCGGCGGCGATGGCCGCGTTCCCGCTTCCCGTGGCGACATCGAGCACCGTCCATCCGGCGCGGATGTCGGCTGCGTCCACCAGCCGCTCGGCGACGGGGACGATCAGCGTGGCGATCTCGGCGTAGTCGCCGCTTGCCCAGGTCGCCTGCTGGCGTGCCTTAACGGCGGTGAGATCGGTCGAGGCTGCAGTGGACATGGTGGTCTCCTTCGTACGTAAATAGCACGATCGGTCGTTGATGTCCGGCACTATACGACCGATCGTGCTATTTTGCAAACCATGACATTGCACGAGAGCCCCCACACCACCAGGGAGCGCCGGCAGAGGGCCGATGGCCGCCGAAGCCGGGACACCATCCTGGACGCCGCGGCGCGCCTCGCCACCGTGGAAGGGCTGGACGGGCTCTCGATCGGCAACCTCGCGGCGCAGACCGGCATGAGCAAGAGCGGGCTCTACGCACACTTCATGTCCAAGGAGGAGCTCCAGCTCGCGACGATCGACCGGGCGACCGAGATCTTCGACGCGGAGGTGCTCGAGCCGGCGCGGGCGCGGGGTGAGGGCCTGCGCCTGCTGTGGGGGCTCGCCGACGGGTTCATCTCGTACCTGGAGCGCGACGTGTTCCCGGGCGGATGCTTCTTCGCGGCCGTCGGCTCGGAGTTCAGCTCGCGACCTGGACGCGTGAAGGAGCGCGTCGCAAGCTTCACCGCGGAGTGGCTGCAGGAGCTGGAAGCGGCGGCGGCCCAGGCGCAGGCCGCGGGCGAGCTGCCTGCCTCGATCGAGCCGCCACAGATCGCCTACGAGGTCGACGCGCTCCTGCTGATGGCGCACGCGGCGTATACGACGTTTGGCGACCCCGCCGTCCTCGAGCGGTCACGCCGCGGCCTCGAGCGCCTGTTGGGATCACGGCCGGTGTGAGCCGAGGAACGCGGCCATGCTCGGACTGCTCGTAATCGCGTACGGCCTTGGCGCCGCGACGGCCGGCCTACTCCCGGTGCGCCGCCTGCTCAGGGCCCGCAGCTCATGCGAGGCCTCTGCCCTCTTCTTCGCCGTGTACGCCGGCGGATACGCCATCTGGCTCGCATACGGCATCAGCATCGGCAGCGTGCCGCTCGTCATCGTGGACGGGATCGGGGTCGTCTGCGCCAGCTTGACCCTCGCCGTCGCACTGTCGCTGCGCGGGTCGCTGCTCGACCCGGGCTCGTGGAGGAACTGCCCGGCGCCGAGGTCCGCTCCGCGCTGAGAAGTACCGTGCGTGTGGGGAGCCTGCAGGGTTGCGCGGAGGACAATCAGTGTACGTGCGGATGCGGAGCGGACGACTTTCGCGCAGGCTGAGGCCAGGCATGCGCACCCTGCCGACATCACTTCAGGCAGCCATGGTGGGGTCCTGCTGCTCCCCTCCGAGGCGCCGGGCTGAAGGCCCGGGGCAATGAGACGGCGATTACAGGCGACCCTCCTGGCCGGTTCCGCTGCACTTGGAGCAGCGGCGGTGCGCCGCGTCAGCAGGCGATCCGGCGCGACCGACGACGAGGTGCGAGCTCAGCTTCCGGGCGACGACCTCGTGCACGACCCGCTGTGGGTCTCGACCCGCGCGATCACGATCGAGGCTCCGCCATCGTCGGTGTGGCCATGGATCGCGCAGATGGGGTTCCCGGCATATCGGGCCGGGTGGTACACCCCGCACTGGCTGGATCGACTCCAGTGGGGAATCACCGACCGCAGCAGCGAGGAGATCCGCGAGGAGCTGCAGTCGGTGGCGGTCGGCGACCGCATTCCGGACAGCCTCGACTGGTCGGTGTACTTCACCGTCGAGGCGGTCGAACCGGAGCACGCGCTCGTCCTACGCTCCACGAGGCATCTCCTGCCGCCGATGCGGTCGATCGACTTCACCTGGGCGTTCATCCTCGAGCCGATGGCCAACGGCAGGGCCCGCTTCATCATCAGGGCGCGGGCGCGCTATGCGCCGCGCTGGTCATGGCTGATCCTCGGCGTGCCCTACGGGCTGGGCGATCTTCTCAATGCCAGCAACATCCTCCACGCCGTCAAGAAGCGCGCCGAGCGCGGCGGCGCCGCGCACCGGCTCACCGGCTATGCGCAGGCATAGGTCGAGACGCCGCGCCGCGATCCTCGCCGGACAGCCACGGGCGGGAGATGCCTGATCCCGCTTCAGTCGATATGTACCCGACACTTCTCGTGACACCCAGGCGAGGCCGATCCGGCAAGCGCGAGTCGGCTTGCCGCTCCACGAGGAGGGAAGACGTCGATGGCGAGGGGCAGAGTCGAACTGCCGACACCGCGATTTTCAGTCGCGTGCTCTACCAACTGAGCTACCTCGCCGCGGCCGACAGTCTACCGGCACCCGGGCTGCCGCCACGCAAAGGAACGGCCTCCGGGACGGTGCTACCGCTCCGCGAAGGCCGTTCTGTGCAATGCATCCCACCACGCCCGGCGTCCGGCGTCAAGGGTGCTCACGGAGCGTTCACAGCTGCGGGCGCGGGGCGAAGTCGATCGCGATCATGTCCAGCGGCTCGGCGTCGACCAGCTCGGCGGCGTTGCCGCGGTTAATGGCCACCGAGAGGCGCTGCTCGGAGTCCTCATAGAGCACCAGCTCGCCCCGCTCCACGTCGGCGAACGTCAGCGCGCACGTGGCGAAGTAGCGGTCGTCGCGGTGGCGCACCTCGACCATCCGCCCGCTCTCGAACAGCCCATCGACATCGGCGAGCACCGCTGACAGCTGGAGGTTGCCGAAGCGGTCGATCTGCTGAACGGCGGCGGTCAGCACCGACCCGGACCGGTCGGCCCCCGGCTCGGTGATGCGCACCAGCTCTGCGGGGTCGACCGGATGGCCGAGCTCGGCCGGATCGACGCCCGCGGCAAGATGCCCGCACACCGGGGAGAAGACGTCGCGGCCGTGGAACGTGCGCGACACGGATGGCAACATGAACCGCGCGTCGGTGATAACGACCGCCTGCTCGATGCCGCCGCATGCCTCCGCCGCCGGGATCAGCAGGCCGTTGTCCGGCCCCACGAACAGCCGCCCGTCGGCGCTCCGCAGGCATACCGCCCGCCGCTGCGAGCCGACGCCGGGGTCGACCACCGCCATGTGGACGCCCACCGGCAGGTAGGGGATGGAGGCCGCGAGCACGCGGGCCCCCTGCCCGACCGACTGCGGCCGGATGCCGTGGGCGAGGTGGATCACCTCGGCGTCGGGGCAGGTGCGGACGATCACGCCGTGGCAGATGCCGACGAAGGGATCCGAGGACCCGAAGTCGGAGAGGAAGCTGACGACCGGCCGGCTCACGACCTCGATGCTACTGCGAGCACCGCGTCGACCAGCCCATCGACGTCGTGCGGGTCGGCCTCCTCCACGGGCTCGATGCCGTGCGCGCGCAGCGAGGCGGTGGTCACGGGACCGATCGACACCGCCCGCAGCCGCGACGGCGCGTCGTCGGGGAGCGCCTCGAGGACGTTGTCGACCGTCGATGAGGACGTGAACGTCACCAGGTCGGCGCCCAGAACGGCGTCCGCGTCGACGGGCTCGCGCACCGTGCGGTAGAGGTACAGGACGTCCACCTCCGCGCCGCCCTCCCGCAGGCCGTCCGGCAGCGCCGTACGCGCCCCTTCGGCGGTCGCGACCAGCACCCGCTTCCCCCGCACGTCGCCGAGCGCAGGCACGATCGCCTCGGACATCGCCTGGTCCGGCACCACGTCCGCCACGATCCCGCGATGCCGCAGCGCCTCGGCGGTTGCCCTGCCCACCGCCGCAACGGTGACGCCTCGCAGGGCACGGACGTCGCCGTCCAGCAGTCGCTCGACGCCGTTTGCGCTGGTCACGCAGAGGACGTCGTAGGAGCCCAGGTCAGGACGGTCGAACGGCAGGCGCTCGATCGCGATCGCCGGCGCCTCGATGACCCCGGCGCCCAGCTCCGAGAGGCGCGCCGCGAGGCCACTCGCCTGCGGGCGCGCCCGGGTGACGACGACCCGGAGCCCGAACAGCGGCCGGCGCTCCCACCAGGCCAGCCTGTCATGCAGCGCGGCCACCGGCCCGACCAGGGTGATGGCCGGAGCCTGCATCCCGGCGGCGGCCTCGGCGATCCCGCCCAGCGTCGCGGTGACCGTGCGCTGCTCCGGCCGCGTCCCCTGCGAGATGACGGCGGCCGGCGTGCCGGCGTCCATGCCGTGCTCGATCAGCCGGGCGGCGTTCCCGGCCAGCGAGCGAACCCCCATCAGGAAGACGAGCGTGCCCGGTGTGCGCGCGAGCGACGCCCAGTCCAGGTCGCTGCTCTCCTTGGTGGGGTCCTCGTGGCCGGTCACCACCGTGAACTGTGCGGCCATCCCGCGCTGCGTGACCGGGATACCGGCGTAGGCCGGCACGGCGTATGCGGACGAGATGCCGGGCACGACTTCCCAGGGGATGCCCGCGGCCTCGAGCGCGAGCGCCTCCTCGCCGCCGCGGCCGAAGATGAACGGGTCGCCGCCCTTCAGCCGGACGACGCACCGGCACCGGCCACCCAGCTCGACCAGCAGGTCGTTGATCTGCTCCTGCGTCAGCGCATGCCGGTTCGGCTCCTTGCCCGCATAGATTCGCTCGGCTTCCGCGGGCGCGAGGGCGACGATACGGGGGTCGGCCAGGCGGTCGTACACGAGCGCGTCGCAGCGCTCCAGCAGCTCACGGCCGCGAACCGTGAGCAGGCCGGGATCGCCCGGACCGGCCCCGACCAGGTAGACCGTCACGCCGCCACCCACGATCGGATGTGGAGCCGGCCGTCCTCGTGCCAGGCGTGGGCGGCCACCGGCACGGTGCACCCGCCGCCCAGCTCGGCCACCCGCGCGCGCTCGGCGAGCAGCTGCTCGTGCGACCGCGCGTCGTCAAGCGCGGCGACCAGCTGCTCCTCCCCCGCCCGCACCTGCAGGGCGAGCGCACCCTGCCCGGCCTCGGGGACGAAGGATGTCGGGTCGAACAGGAACGCGATCCGCTCCTGCAGGCCGAGGCGGATCAGCCCCGCCGCCGCCAGCACGATCGCATCGGCCTCGCCGGCGTCGAGCTTGCGCAGACGGGTGTCGACGTTCCCGCGCAGCGGCACCACCTCGAGATCGGGCCGCAGCTCGGCCAGCAGCCCCGACCTGCGGGCGGAGGACGTGCCGATGCGGGCGCCCGCCGGGATGTCCTCGAGCGCGGCGAACGGGCCGCAGCAGGCGTCGCGCGCGTCCTCGCGCGGCGGCACGGCCGCGATCCGAAGCCCGTCCGGCATGTCGCCCGTGAGGTCCTTGGCGCTGTGCACCGCCACGTCGATGCGCCCGTCGAGCAGCGCCCCCTCGATCTCCGCGGTGAAGACGGCGCGGCCGTCGCCGATGCGGTCGAACCGGCCGCTGACGCGGTCGCGGTCACCCGCCGTCTCGATCACGACCAGCTCGGCGCCGTCCATCCGGTCGGCCACCCACCGGGCCTGCGCCATGGCGAGCGCGCTGCCGCGCGTACCGATCCGCGTCACCGCCGGCCGAGGCCGAACAGCTCTGTCATCGTCTCGACGTGCGGCGCGTCGGCGTTCTCGGCCGCGAGCTCCTTCAGCCGCACCGTCGGGCGGTGGAGCAGCTTGTTCAGCATGCTCTGGGTGAGCTGGTCGAGGCGCTCGCGGTCCGCCTCCGACAGGCTCTCCCACCGGCCGTCCATGCGGGCCAGCTCGTCGCGGCGGATCTGCTCGGCGAAGGCGCGCAGCTGCCGGATCGCCGGCACCACCTCGAGCGCGGCCAGCCAGCGGCGGAACTCGGCCGTCTGCTCGGCCACGATCGCGTAGGCCTGCTCTGCCTCGACGCGGCGCAGGCCGATGTTGCGCAGCACCGTCTCCTCGAGGTCGTCCAGGTTCACCAGCGTCACCCCCTCGACCGCCGCGACGGCCGGGTCGATGTCGCGCGGGAGGGCGAGGTCGACCATCACCCGGCGCCCCGGGGGCACGTCCGCCGCCCGGATCAGGTACTCGTCCGAGAGCGTCGAGCTGACGACGACGTCGGCGGCGGCCACCGCGCGCGAGAGGTCATCCAGCGCCACGACCTCACCGTCGAAGCGCTCGGCCAGCGCCGCGGCCCGCTCGCGGCTGCGGTTCGCCACGACGATGCGCACGCCGCCCCGCGAGGACAGGTTCTGTGCCACCAGCTCGGCGACCTTGCCGGCGCCGACGATCAGCACGCTGGCGCCGTCGAGCCCCTCGCCGAGCGTGTCGCGCACGAGCTCAGCGGCGACGGAGGCGACGGAGGCGTTCGACCGCCCGATCGCCGTCTCGTGCCGCACGCGCTTGCCCGCCTCGAGCGCCTCGTGGAACAGCCGGTTGGAGACCGTCCCCGTGGAGCCCATCTCGAGCGCCGATGCGTATGCCTCGCGGATCTGGGCCAGGATCTGGGCCTCGCCGGGCACGAGCGAGTCGAGCCCACCGGCGACCTCGAACAGGTGGCCGGCCGCCTCGGCGCCTTCACGCACGTAGAGCAGCGGGACGACCTCCTCCTCGCTGCGGTGGGCGTACTCGGCGAGCCGCCGGACGGCGGCCTCCTGCATGGCGGCAGGATCCGCGCCGACCATGTACAGCTCGCAGCGGTTGCAGGTGGACAGCCCGACCGCCTCGATCACGGCGTCCTCAGCGATCACCGACTCGATCAGCCGGCGGCCGTGCGCCTGCGCGGCCAGCTGCTCGCGCACCGCGATCGGCGCGTGGCGGTGACTGGTGCCGACCAGCAGCAGGTGAACCGGCTCAGGCATCCCCGGCCCCGCGCTCCAGCAGCCCCGCGATCTCGTCCAGCTGACGTTCCAGGCGGCCCAGCTTGGCGTTGAGGATGGCGATGTATGCCAGGGTGACAACCCAGACGAGCCCGTAGACCGCAGCGACGTACTTGACCGCGGTCTCGTCGATCACGTGCGCGCCTCGGCCAGCCGCCGGATCGCCCGGATCCGGTCGTCGATCCGCTTGCCCCGCAGCTCGACCAGGTACATGGTGACGGCCAGCGACAGCATGGCGGCCAGCGCGACCAGGAAGGTGAGGAACATGCTGCCGTCCATGTTGGCACCGTTCGAGTTGAACGTGATTGGATGGATCAGCTCGTTGCGCTGCGCGAACCGCACGCCGATCACCGAGAGCGGGATCAGGCCGACGCCGAGCAGGGCGTAGACCGCGGAGTAGGTCGCGCGGCGCTCGCCCGGCTCGACCGAGAACCGCAGCATGAAGTACGCGCAGTTGAACAGGAAGATGATCAGGAACGTGGTCAGCTGCGTGTCGCCCCAGAACCACCAGGTGCCCCATGAGATCCGCGCCCACAGCGACCCGGTGGCCAGCGTGAGCGAGCCGAAGATCACGCCCAGATGCATGGGCACGTAGCTCTTCAGGTCGAGCGACGGGTCGCGGCGCCAGAGGTAGCGGGCCGCGTTGAGCGCGCTCCAGAGGAACAGCGTGTAGGTGGTCAGCGCGATCGGCACGTGGAAGTAGAAGATGCGCTGGGAGTAGCCCTGGTCGACGTCCGTGGGCACGTAGAAGAAGATCATCCCGAGGGCGAGCGCCATCAGCACCGCCGTCGCGGTCGCGGCGACCGTCGCCCCATCGGGTCGGGCTCTGCGCGAGCCGATCACCATTGCCTCAATCCTCCACGACGAACTCGAAAAGCGCCCAGCCCAGGAGCCCGAAGATCGTATCATAGAGGGCCAGGAAGCCCAGCCCTTGGGACGTGTGAAAACCGCGTGTTTGCGGGGAAATCGTGTCCACGGTGAGCCGCACGGCGACTGTCACGAGCGGCAGCATGAAGGGCAGGAACATGACCGGCAGGAGCACCTCCCGAGCGCGCACGTGCGTGGCCAGCCCGGCGAGCAGCGAGCCCAGCATTGCCACGCCCAGATCGGCCAGCAGCAGGGCCGCCACCAGCACGCCGAGGCTGGGCGAGCGGCCCTCCTGCAGGAAGAACAGCCAGAACAGCGGCACCGCGACGACCTGGGTCAGCGCCAGGAACAGGAAGGTGGCGGTGGCCCGGGCCGCCCAGATCGCCGAGCGGTCGGCGGGCGTCGAGAGCAGCCCGTCCCAGATGCCATGCTCGCGCTCCTGCGCGAAGCTGCGGACGAGCGCGAGCATCGACGTGAACACGACGATCACCCAGAGCAGGCCGGTGGCGGCCCGGGTGCCCCCGGCGAGCGTCTCTCCGCCCAAGCCGAACCGGACGAGCACCATCGCCCCGAGCACGAACGCCAGCATGGCCGGCACGAGCTCGCGCCCGCGCCATTCGAGCAGCAGGTCCTTGCGCAGCAGCGCCCGGTAGGCCCTCACGCCAGCCGGCCCTCCGCGAGCGCGATGCGGCGGACGTGCAGCGGCGCGAACCACTCCGGCTCATGCGTGGAAATGACGGCCGTTCCGTCGTGTGCGGCGAGCAGCCCACGCAGCCGCTCGCGCCCGTCGTCGTCGAGCCCGGTGGTCGGCTCGTCGAGTAGCAGGATCCGCGGGCGGTGAAGCACCGCGCGCGCCAGGGCCAGCCGCTGCCGCATGCCGCGCGACAGGTTCGAGGCGAGGTCGCCGCGCCGCCGCTCGAGGCCCACGAGCTCGAGCGCCGCGCCGACGCGGTCCGGGGCGGCACCCTGGAGCGCGGCATAGAGCTCCAGGTTCTCGCCGGCGGTCAGCCCGGGGTACACGAGCGGCTCGTGCCCCAGGTAGCCGACCAGCGGCCGCACCCTGCGCGCCTCGCGGGGCAGCGGGTGGCCGGCGACGGCCAGCGCGCCCTCGTGCGGGCGAAGCACGGTGGCCAGCATCCGCAGGAGGGTTGTCTTGCCGGCGCCGTTGCCGCCGGTCAGCAGCACGCGCTCGCCCGGCTGCACCTCGAGGCTGACGCGGTCGAGGGCGAGGCGCTCCCCGTACCGCCGGCTGACCGCGTCGCAGCGGATCGCCGGGTCAGACGAGGACATCGGCCAGCACAGCGGCCAGGAAGACCATCGAGATGACGCCGTTCAGCGTGAAGAATGCGACGTTCACGCGCGACAGGTCGTCCGGGTGAACGATGGCGTTCTCGTAGCCGAGCAGCGCCGCGACGATCGCGAGGCCGACGTAGTAGAGCGGCCCCAGGCCGAGGTGCACGCCGACGCCGATCAGGAGCGCGACGGCGAGCAGGTGGCAGACGCGAGTGATCGTCAGGGCGGGGCCGATCCCGAACCGCACGGGGATCGAGTGCAGGCCCTCACGGCGGTCGAACTCGACGTCGGTGGTCGCGTAGATGATGTCGAACCCGCCGATCCAAAGCGCGACCGCCGCCCACAGCATGAACGGCGCGACGTCTGTCTGACCGCTCACCGCCAGCCAGGCGCCGAGCGGGGCGAGCCCGGTCGAGAGGCCGAGCACCAGGTGGCAGAGCCAGGTGAAGCGCTTGGTGTAGGGGTAGAGCACGAACAGCGCGACGGGGACCGGCCAGAGCGAGTGGACGATCGGGTCAAGCTGCCAGACGGCCAGGAGGAAGACGGCCAGGGACGCGATGCAGAAGGCCGTCACCTGCGCGCGGGAGAGCAGGCCCGAGGGCAGCTCGCGGGCAGCGGTGCGCGGGTTGCGGGCGTCGATCTCGGCGTCGATCAGCCGGTTCAGGGCCATGGCCAGGCTACGCGCGCCGACCATGGCAAGCGTGACCCACCCGAGCGTCGCGGCTGAGGGCAGCTCGCCGACCGAGAGGATGGCGCCCACGAAGGCGAACGGCAGCGCGAAGATGGTGTGCTCGAACTTGACCAGCGAGACGAACCGCCGGGCGGTGATGACGGTGCTCACGGGTGCTCCGTGGGCCGGGAGGTGATCAGCTCGACGCCGTGGCCGAGCGCGGGCGAAACCGCGTCGAAGCACTCCGCGCACGCGCGCGGGCTGCCGGGGAAGTTGACGATCAGGCTGGCGCCGCGGATGCCGCTCCGTCCGCGGGAGAGCAGGCCGTGGGGCGATGCCCGGCGGGAGACCTCGCGCATGGCCTCGTCCAGGCCGGGCGTCGGCCGCTCGACCACCGAGGCGGTCGCCTCGGGAGTGACGTCGCGAGGGGCGAAGCCGGTGCCGCCCGTGGTCAGCACCAGGTCGGCGAGCTCCGTCAGCTGAAGCAGGGCGCCGGCGATGCCGTCGTGGTCGTCCGGCACGGTGCGGCGCTCGACCACCTCGAAGCCGGCGGCGGCGGCGCGATCGGCGAGCACCTGGCCGCTTGCGTCCTCACGGCTGCCGGCGGCGACGCCGTCGGAGACCGTCAGCACGGCGGCCCTCATGCCGGGCGCCGCCAGTGGCCCGACTTCCCGCCCTCCTTCTCGACGAGGTGGGCGCCGTCGATGGAGATGGACGGGTCGATGCCCTTGGTCATGTCATAGACGGTGAGCGCAGCTGCCAGCGCGGCCGTCAGGGCCTCCATCTCGACGCCGGTCTGGGCGGTCGTTTCGGCGGCCGCGGTGATGGCGACGCCGTCGGCGTCGAGCTCCGGGGTGACGTCGACCCGGGTGAGCGGCAGCGGGTGGCAGAGCGGGATGATGTCCGGCGTGCGCTTGGCGGCCATGATGCCGGCGACGCGGGCCACGGCGAGGACGTCACCCTTGGGCAGGGTGCCGGCGCGGATGCGGTCGCGGACGTCATCACCCATGGCGACATGGGCGTAGGCGACGGCGCGGCGGCGGGTGACCGGCTTGTCGCCGACGTCGATCATGCGGATCTCGGACATCGGCGGGAAGTCTACGGGGCTGGCGGGTGCGCCCGCCCCACGCCGCCCTGCGAGCGCGCTTGCAGGCGGTTCGGCGGGGGAGTATGGTCGCCGGTCGGGTACACGGGATGCGGCTGGAGAACACCTTCGACGTGCCGGCACCGCCAGAGAGGGCGTGGGACGTCTTGATGGACGTTCCCCGGGTGATTCCCTGCATGCCCGGCGCCGAGCTGACCGAGACTGTGGACGACTCCACGTGGAAGGCCACGGTCGCCGTCAAGCTGGGGCCGATGTCGTTCCTGTTCGCGTCCGACGTCAGCCGCGGCGAGACCGACCGCGACGCCTGGCGGGCGCGGCTGGACGTCGTCGCGCGGGAGCTGCGCGGCCGCGGCTCCGGTCAGGCGGCCATCACCTCGACGCTGGCGCCGTCCGACCAGGGCACGCAGGTGACGATCGTCACCGACCTGACGATGGCCGGCGCGGTTGCCCAGTACGGCCGCGGGCTGATCCAGCCGGTCTCGGCCCAGCTCGTGAACAGCTTCGCCGCCTGCCTGCGCGAGTCGATCCTCGCCGACGAGCCGCGGCCGGCGGCCACCGCGCCGGCGAAGCCGGTATCCGGCCTGCGCCTGATGTTGACGGCGATCGGCCATTGGCTCCGCCACCCCGGCCGGCCGACCACCACCGGCGACCATCCAGAAGGAGGTTCGAGCTGATGCGTGTGACAATCACCGTGAACGGCGCCCGCCACGAGGTCGAGGCGGAGCCGCGCACGCTGCTGGTCGACCTGCTGCGCGAGCAGCTGGGCCTGACCGGCACCAAGATCGGCTGCGACACCTCCCAGTGCGGTGCCTGCACCGTCCATCTGGACGGCCATGCGGTCAAGTCCTGCACGGTGCTCGCGGCCCAGGCCAGCGGTCACGAGGTGACCACGATCGAGGGCATCAAGACGGGCGGCGCGCTGCACCCGATGCAGGAGGCATTCTGGGAGAACCATGGCCTGCAGTGCGGGTTCTGCACGCCGGGCATGATCATGACCGCGATCGATCTCCTGGCCGAGCATCCGGATGCGACGGACGAGGAGATCCGCCATGGCCTTGAGGGCAACCTCTGCCGCTGCACGGGCTACCACAACATCGTCAAGGCGATCCGCGCCGCGACGGCGACCACGCAGGCGGTGAGCTGACATGGCCACGACCGAGGCGGACACAAGCACCAGGGCGATCGGTGCGGCCATCAAGCGAGTCGAGGACCCACGCCTGATCACCGGGTCGGCCCGCTACCTGGCCGACCTGCAGCTGCCCGGAATGGCGCATGTCGCGATCCTGCGATCGCCGTTCGCCCACGCACGCATTCGCAGCATCTCGACCGAGCGCGCGGCCGCGCTGCCGGGCGTGACGGCGGTGTTCACGGGCAAGGACTTCGAGCACCTGAACCCGCTGCCGTGCGCGTGGCAGGCAGGCGGGGTCGAGAACCACGTGGTCACCCCACGGGCACTCGAGATCGACCGCGTCACCTTCACGGGCGCGGGCGTCGCGGCCGTGGTGGCGGACTCGGCGGCGATTGCCGAGGACGCCCTCGAGCTGATCGACGTCGACTGGGAGCCGCTCGACGTCATCGTCGACGGGGAGGCGGCAACGGCCGACGGCGCCCCCCAGATCCACGAGGCGGCGCCAGGCAACGTCGTGATGGACTGGTCGATCGGCGATGCCGAAGGCACCGAGCAGGCGCTGGCCGAGGCCGACGTGGTCGTGCGCCAGCGGCTCGTGAACCAGCGGCTGATCCCAACGGCGATGGAGACGCGCGGGGCCGCCGCCCAGTACGACCCGGTCACGGGCAGCTACACCGTCTGGATGACCTCACAGTGCCCACACGTCATGCGCCTGCTGATGACGGCGTTCGTGTTCGGCATCTCTGAGACGAAGATGCGCTGCATCTCGCCACAGGTCGGCGGTGGATTCGGCTCGAAGATCTTCCTCTACCCCGAATACGTGCTGGTGGCGGCGATCGCCGAGAAGACCGGCATGCCGGTCAAGTGGGTCGAGACGAGGCGTGAGAACTACACGGCCACCACCCACGGTCGCGACCACATCACGTATCTCGAGGCCGGTGCAACGAAGGACGGCACGATCACGGCCCTGCGCGTGAAGACCTACGCGAACCTGGGCGGCGTCCTGTCGACGATCGCGCCGGGCATCCCCACGACCCTGTACGGGCGGATGCTCTCCGGCGCCTACCGCATCCCCAACATCCACTGCCAGGTGCTGGGCGTCTACACGAACACGGGCATGGTTGACGCCTACCGCGGCGCCGGCCGCCCGGAGGCGACCTACGTGGTCGAGCGGGCGGTCGACCTGATCGCCCGCGAGGCGGGCCTCGATCCCGTCGAGGTGCGCCGGCGGAACTTCATCGAGCCGGGGGCGTTCCCGTATGCGCCCGCGTCGAATGTCCTGAACGGGCTCGAGTACGACACCGGCGACTACGAGAGGGCGCTCGACCGGGCCCTCGAGATCGTCGACCTCGAGTCACTGCGCCGCGAGCAGGAGCAGGCGCGCGGGCAGGGCCGCCTGATCGGCGTCGGCCTCTCGAGCTACGTCGAGATGTGCGGCGTCGCGCCGTCGGCCTGGATCGGCGCCGCCGGTGAGGGCTGGGGCGCGGGGCTGTGGGAGAGCGCGAACGTACGCGTCCACCTGACCGGCAAGGTCGTCGTCACGACCGGCTCGCAATCCCACGGCCAGGGCCACGAGACCACGATCGCACAGATCGTGGCGGACGAGCTGGGGGTGCCGGTCGAAGACGTGTCGGTCGAGCACTCGGACACCCAGGGAACGCCGTTCGGCTACGGCACCTATGGCAGCCGCAGCGCGTCCGTCGGCGCCGTCGCCGTCCACAACAGCGTCGAGCGGATCATCGCGAAGGCGACCCGCATCGCCGCCCACATGCTCGAGGCCAATCCGGCCGACATCGTCTACGAGAACGGCGTCGCGTCGGTCAAGGGCTCACCCGACAAGGGCAAGACGATCCAGGAGATCGCGGCCGCTGCGGCGGTTGCCTATGACCTGCCCGCGGGCGAGGAGCCGTTCCTGGATGACACGGCGTACTACGACCCGCCCAACTGCACGTTCCCGTTCGGCACGCACATCGCCGTCGTCGAGGTCGATGCGCATACGGGCGAGGTAACGCTGCGCCGCTACGTGGCGGTGGACGACGTGGGGCGCGTGATCAACCCGCTGATCGTCGACGGCCAGATCCATGGTGGGATTGCGCAGGGCGTCGCGCAGGCGCTGTGGGAGGGCGCTGTCTACGACGAGAACGGCCAGCTGCAGAGCTCGAGCCTGCTCGACTATGGGTTCCCCAAGGCCGAGTTCTTCCCCGCCTTCGAGCTCGACCGCACCGAGACGCGTACGGACGTCAACCCGCTGGGCGTCAAGGGCGCCGGCGAGACGGGGACGATCGCTTCCACGCCGGCGATCGTGAACGCCGTGGTGGACGCGCTCGCGCCACTCGGCATCACGCACATCGACATGCCGTTGACACCGGAGACGGTGTGGCGGGCAATGAAGGACGCCTCGGCCAGCCGGACGGCGTCACAAGGCTAGGAGACGCCATGTACACGATGCGACCATCGGAGTTCACATATCACCGCCCCGGCTCGCTCGAGGAGGCGGTGGGCCTGCTTGGCGAGGAGGTGCGGCCGCTGGCGGGCGGGCACAGCCTGATCCCGGCAATGAAGCTGCGGCTGGCGATGCCCCAGTCGCTGGTCGACCTGTCGGGCGTGCCCGGCCTCGACGAGATCTCCGTCGACGGGAACACCCTGCGGATCGGTGCGATGACTGCCCATGCCACCGTTGCCTCGTCAGGCAAGGTGGTGGGATCGGTACCCGTGCTGGCCGAGGCGGCGGCTCTGATCGGAGACCGCCAGGTGCGGCAGCGCGGCACCATCGGCGGCAGCGTCGCCCACGCCGACCCGGCCGCCGACTACCCGACCGTGCTGGTGGCGCTGGATGCGACGATCGCCGTCATCGGTCGCGAGGGGGCACGCGAGATCCCAGCGCGAGAGTTCTTCACCGGGCTGTTCGCCACCGCGCTCGGCCCCGCCGAGCTGGTGACTGCGGTGCACGTTCCCATCCGGCCCGGCACCGGTGCTGCGTACGAGAAGCACAAGAGCCCCCGCTCCGGCTATGCGGTGGTCGGAGTGGCCGCCACCTACGGTGGCGGTGCCCCGCCCGAGCTGGTGGTCGGCGGCGTCACCGGGATGCCGCTGCGCGCCGCGGAGGCGGCGGCGAAGGTGACCGGCGACCCCGACTCGGTGGCAGCAGCCGCCGCGGCGGTTGCCGAGGCCATCGGCGAGGCGGCGATCGGCGACAGCTACGCCTCCGGCGAGTACCGGTCGCACCTCGCGACC
>DASQYY010000127.1:0-8126 GCA_035638975.1 Gaiellales bacterium | reverse complement strand
TTGCCGTGGTTCTTCGCCCAGTAGAGCGCGCCGTCGGCGACGCGAAGCAGCTGGTCGCGGTCGTTCGCGCTGGTCGGATACGACGCGATGCCGGCGCTGACCGTCACCGGCTCCGCGTGTGGGAAGCTCGTCTGCCACAGCCGGGCATGCAGGCGCTCCACGGCGGTGTAGGCCTCCTGGTCGCCGTCATCGGGGAGCAGCAGGGCGAACTCCTCGCCACCGATGCGATACGACTGCGCGTCGCCGTATTCCTCCCGCATCAGCTCGGCGAGCGTCGTCAGCACCTGGTCGCCGACCGGATGGCCGAACCGGTCGTTGATGCTCTTGAAGTTGTCGATGTCGATCAGCACGAGCGACAGCGTCGACCGCGTCGACGCGCCCATTGCCAGCGCCTCGCGCAGGTCGGTCTGGAATGAGCGGTGGTTGCGAAGCAGCGTCAGCGCGTCGGTCTCGGCATCACGCGTTGCTATCACCGACCGGTACGCGTACCGCTGGTAGAGCGCGAGGGCGAACAGCGGGCCGGCCAGCAGCAGCTCGAGCCGCGGGTTGACCATCCACAGCGAGGTGGCCAGCGCGGCGATGAAGGCCATGATCCCGAACGCGGGCCCGGAGTGGCGCACGTAGTCCTCGAGCATTGCGCGCAGGGGCTTCCCGGTGAACATGGACACCGCGATCGCGACCGTGACCACGTTCGTGATCACGTAGGCGGCGCCGCCGAGGAAGACCAGGATTGCGAGGCGCTCCGCGCTGTGCGGGCTCACTGTCCAGCCGAGCAGGAACGCCGGCGCCGCCGAGACGAACGCCGACAATCCGCACGACGACGCGTTGAACACCAGCCGCCGGATCGGTGCGCGTTCGTGGAACTGCACCACCGCCATGCTGATGATCGCCGCCAGCGCCGCGTACTCCCACCCGAACAGGAACTGGGTCGAGAGCAGGAAGACGAACGCCAGCGACACCGTGCGCGCGCCGTTCTCGTCGAGCGGCACCGGCTTGTACTCGGCCGCGAGCGCGGCTGCGAAGAACAGCGCAACACCGACCGCCGTGCCGGTGCCCGGCGGATGGGTGGCGATATGAAGAACCGCCCCGACCGCCACCGGCACAGTCACCGCGACGATCGCGGCGATGAACCGGAGCAGCCGGGGCGGATACGTTTGGGACGAATTCGTCACGGCTTCAAGCCTTATCGGTCAGCTTCCCCGCGGCACTTGAGTGCCGAGGCCCGGGGGTCGAATCGGCGTCTACACGCCCCACTTGGTGTTGGCGCCGCTCGCGATGGCGAATGCGGCGATGGCACCAAGGGCAAGAGCGATCCGCGTTGCGCGGTAGTTCCACTTGATCATGTGCTTGCACCTCCCTTCGGGTCAGCAACAGGTGCGGTTTCCGCTGGGGAGAGATCCGCGCAACCGGCACGTGCGGTGTACCGAGGGAGCGAAAGTCCGGAGAGCCGCGCGGAGCCTCCTTCGCGTCTCCACACGTGATAGGCCACACTGCGGGGACGGCGAATGCCCCGAACGGGGGATCTAGGGGGTGATTGGGCCCGCCGGGCTGATGCCGCCGATGTCGATCGGGATCAGCCGGGCCGCGGCGGCGTGGTCACTCAGCGGCCCGGTGCTCGCATGGCGCGGCGGCGGGCATATGCATCTTCCTCCCCCGCGGGCCGTTATCATCGCGCACCGTGACGCTGGAGCAGGATGTCGCCGCCGCCATCGAGGCGGGCCGGGAGCGTCTCGTCGAGCTCACGTCCCGGCTGATCGCGTTCGACACGACGGCGCGGGCCGGCAACGAGCCGGCGAGGGACGAGGCGGCGCTGCAGCAGCACCTCGCCGACGCGCTCAGCGCTGCCGGCGCAGACGTGGAGGTGTGGGAGCCGGCGGCCGACGAGATCTCCGGCACCCGCCAGATCCCGGAGCCCATCAGCTTCCAGGGCCGGCCGCAGATGGCCGGGCGGTTCCGCGGCTCGGGCGGCGGCCGCAGCCTGCTCTTCAACGGCCACATCGACGTCGTGCCGGGCGAGCCACGCGACCGGTGGACGAGCGATCCCAACAGCCCGGAGGTGCGGGACGGCAAGCTCTATGGCCGCGGCGCCTGCGACATGAAGGGCGGGGTGGCTGCGATGACGTTCGCCGCCATCGTCCTCGCCGAGTCGGGCGTCCGGCTGAAGGGCGACCTGATCGTGAACACCGTGACCGATGAGGAATCCTCCGGCGCGGGCGGGCTGGCCGCCGTCAGCCACGGCGTGCGCGCGGACGCCGGCATCGTCACCGAGCCGACGGCGTTCGACGTGTGGGTCGGCTGCCGCGGTTCCCTGTCGCCCACCGTGGTCGTCGAGGGCCGCCCGGGTCACGCCGAGATGGCCCAGCCGCACTGGCGCGACGGCGGCGCCGTCAACGCGATCGAGAAGATGGGCGTGATCCTGGACGCGATCCGCCGGCTGCGCGAGGAGTGGCGGGGCCGTCCCGACAAGATGCATCCCCATCTGTCGGCCAGCGACATCGTCCCCGCCAAGATCTCCGGCGGCGAGTGGGTTGTCACCTACCCATCCAGCTGCACGCTCGAGAGCGAGCTCATGTACCTGCCCGGGAACGCCGACGCAGACGGGTGGGGCACCGAGGTGGAGCGCGAGGTCACGGACTGGATCATGCGCGCGGCCGCGACCGACCCGTGGCTGGCCGAGCACCCGCCTCGCATCACCTGGGGCCTCGACATCCCGCCGTACGAGGTCGATCCCGAGCATCCGATCGTCGGTGCGATGCTAGACGCGAGCGCCGCGGTCGGCCGGCCGTCCCGGCTCTCCGGCCTCGACTCCTGGTTCGACGCGGCCAGCTTCAGCCGGTTCGGGTCGACCCCGTGCATCGGCTGGGGGCCGAGCAGCATCGCCTGGGCGCACACCATCGACGAGTACGTGCCGGTCGACGACCTCGTCCACTGCGCACAGGGGCTTGCGCTCGCGGCGATCCGCTACTGTGGGGTGGATGCCTGAATGGACGAGCCGGCCGGCGTGACATCAGTGGCGGATATCCCGTTGAAAATGGCGACAACGGCCGATGCGGTGCTCGTCACCCGCCTGCTGAAGGCGTTCTTCAGCCACGAGGGGCGGGTGGTGCCCCACCTGGGCCAGAACGTCGAGGCGATCCTGGACGACCCCGGCCGCGGGTTCTTCACCCTGGCCGGTGACAGGGGCGTCGCCACCACCACGATCCGGATCTCCGCCGGCGGCGGGGCCAGTGCCGAGATCGAGGAGATCTGGGTGCAGCCGTCCGCACGCGGCCAAGGGCTGGGCAGCCGCCTGCTTCGCGCCGCGGTCGCCGAGTGCAGGCGGCGCGGAATCGACTCGATCGAGCTGCGGGTCACACCGGACGACCAGGAGCTCGGGATCCCCGACTTCTACACGAAGCTGGGGTTCAGCCACGGTGGGCGGCTGATCTACGAGTACTCCGGCGCCCGCGCCGGCCGCTAGACCCCGGCGTCACCGGCGCGCTCGAGCATCTGCAGCGCCGCATCGAACCGTCCCTGGCTGCGCAGGAACTTGCCGTAGCGCCGGCAGGCCTTTGCGAGATCGGTCGGCCAGCCGGTCTGCTGCTCGAGCCCGTCGATCGCCATCAGATAGGCACGATCCGCGCGGGAAGCCTCCCCCAGAGCCTCGTACGCCCGCGCCTTGACCAGGTACGCCCGGCCGAGCACCCCGGGCACCGCCCTGTCGGAGAGCAGATCGATGGCGGCATCCGCGTGCTCGATCGCGCCGGCGAAATCCCCGAGCTGCAGCGCATGCCGACCCCACTCGACCTCGAGGAACCCGTCGTCCAGCGGCCCCTCGCTGTGGCCGCGCGCGTCGGCCAGGTAGCGGCCGGCCTCCTCGGTCTCACTCGCGTCGAGCAGCGTGTAGGCCAGCTGGTGGTAGCTCTCGAAGACGAGGTCGAGGCCCGCCGAGCGCGTCAGCTCCAGCGTCTTGCGCCCGTACTCGACCGCCTGCTCGGTGCGTCCCGTGTTGATGTTCAGGCGCGTCAGGGCGTAGTACAGACGCTGGCGCGTCCGGAGATCCAGCTCTTCCGCGACCTGCAGCGCGCGGGCAAGCACGGTCCCCGCCTTGCCGTACTCACCGGCGTCCGCGTAGGCGTAGCTGAGGCTGATGGCGAAGTAGGCGAAGACCGCCACGTCGTGGTCACGCTCGGCCTCCACACGCGACAACGCACCTTCCAACAACCGCACCGCGCCGCCGGGGTCCCCGCCGTAGGCGCGGAGCCTGGCTGTGTGGATGTACAGCGTCTCCCGTTCGACAGGGTCGGCCTCGCCGGCCGCCGCCAGCGCACGCTCGAACAGCTCCAGCGCACGCGCCTCACGCCCCTGCCGGGTTGCGATGGTGCCGAGGCCCTCGAGCGCGTGGCTCGCAAGCTGGTCGTCCCCGCGCTCCTTCGCCACGGCGACCAGGTCTTCGAGCAGACGCTCGGCCTGCTCGTACTGGCAGAGACCGATCAGGAGCCCGGCGTCGGTGAGGGTGCCCTCATCCACGAGGCGCCAGCGTAGCGAACCGCCCGGAGCGCCCTCAAGCGGCAAACGGCAGCGAACGCACCACAGCGCGCACGCCGGACACGTCCACCTCGGCTCCGTCCTCGACCTCACGGCGCAGCACGGCCAGCGAGATCGGCCCGAACCGGGGCGACACGATCGGCGAGCTGGCCCGCCCCACCTCCCGGTCGCCGGTGACCACCACGGCCGGCTCGGACAGCGGCTCGGCCAGCTCGAGCCCACGCAGGCCGCGATTGGCGTGGCCGCGGTAGTGCAGCCGGGCCACCGGCTCCTGCCCCGGGTAGCAGCCCTTGGTGAAGCTGACGGCCGTGTCGACCAGCCCGGCCTCGGCGGGCATCGAGTCCTCGCCGAACTCCCGGCCGAACACCGGGATCCCTGCCTCGATGCGCGCCACCTCCCACGCGTCCGGTGGATCGAGCGCGACCGGCCGGTCGGCGAGCAGGCGCAATGGCCCGGCGGCGGTCTCGAGCGTCGCCAGGCCTCCGTCCACCTCGCCCCAGACGACCACGTGCGAGCTCGCGGCCAGGTCGACCTTCTTTCGGAACCTGGCCCGCAGGATCGTCTGCTGCACCAGGTCGGCGCGGCTGGGTGGGCACGCCAGCACGTAGGCGCCGCCGAGGTTGTAGAGCTCGAGGTCGGAGATCACACGCGCCTTGGGTGTGAGCAGCAGCGCGTACACGGCACCGCCCGGGCCCGCAGCGTCGACGTCGTTGGAGAGCAGGCTCTGGAGCAGCGCCGAGGCATCCGGCCCTTCGGCGGTGATGCACGCGCGATCGAGCAGCGTCGCCATGGGAGAAGCGTAGGCGACGATGGTCGTCGAAACGAACCGCGTCTACGATGCCACCGTGTCACTGTTCCGCTCCAGCCAGGATCGCAAGGCAAAGCGGGCGGGCGTCGACGAGTCGAGGATCCCGCCCGGCCAGTACTACACCGACAAGTGGCCGGTGCTGCACGCCGGCGGGGTGCCCCACGTCGATCTCGGCACCTGGGACTTCCGCGCGTTCGGCCTCGTGCGCAACCCGCTTCGCCTGTCCTTCGATGACCTGCTCGCGCTCGGCACCCAGGAGCAGGCGAGCGACATCCATTGCGTGACGCGATGGACGAAGCTCGACATGCCGTGGAAGGGCGTGCCCATGAAGGCGGTGCTCGAGCAGGTGCAGCCGCTCGAGAGCGCCCGCTTCGTGATCGCGCACGCGGAGCAGGGGTTCACCGCAAACCTGCCGATCGAGGCGGTGATGGCCGAGGACGCCATGCTGGCCTACGAGGCCGAGGGCGAGCCGCTGACGCCCGAGCACGGCTACCCGCTGCGGCTGCTGGTGCCCAGCCGGTACTTCTGGAAGAGCGCGAAATGGCTGCGCGGGCTGGAGTTCAGCGACGTCGACAAGCCGGGCTTCTGGGAGGGCTACGGCTACCACAACGACGCGGATCCGTGGAAGGAAGAGCGGTACGGCTTCTAGGGGTCGGGCCTCAGGCCGACCCCGGTTGACTGCCCCTCGCGAGCTGGCACATGGCCTTCCTGATCGGGTTCGCGATCCTGACCTGGCGGGTGGCCGTATGGCGGATGACCTGCGGTTGATCGATTGACCGTCGAGACCTTTACCAGCCGGCTCCAGCAGCTGGTCGACATCGACTCCCCGTCGGAGGGCCTCGAGCAGGAGCGCGTCGCCGAGCTCCTGGCCGAATGGCTGACCGACGCCGGGTGCAGCGCCACCTGGGTGGACGAGCCCGATGGCCCTGCCCGGAGCCTGCTGCTGACCCTGCCGGGCGACGGCGAGGGCGCCGTCTGCCTGCTCGGGCACACCGATACCGTCTTCCCGATGGGCACCGTGGCGGAGCGGCCGTTCCGGCGGGAGGGCATGCGCTGCTACGGGCCGGGCGTGGCCGATATGAAGGGCGGCCTGGTGCTCGCGGCGATGGCGATGGAGGCGTTCGCCGAGCGGCCGCGCCCGTTCTCGGAGCTCCGGTTCCTCGTCTGCGCCGACGAGGAGGTGCGTCTCCGCGCACCCGCGGTCTGCGCGCACGCAGCGGGCGCGCGAGCGGCGCTCGTGTTCGAGTGCGGCCGGGAGAACGGTGACGTCGTCAGCGCCCGCAAGGGCGCCATCTGGCGGACGATGGAGCTGACCGGGGTGGCGGCGCACGCCGGTGCCGACACCGCCCGCGGCCGCAGCGCGGTCTCGGCCCTCGCTCGCGAGATCCTCAGGATCGAGGGCCTCACCGCCGGCCGGCCGGAGATGACATCCGTCGTCACGACCGTCCAGGGCGGCACGGCGCCGAACACGCTGCCCGGCAACGCGTCGGCCACGCTGGACATCCGCTCGAGCGTCCCCGGCGACCTCGATCATGCCCTGGCCGAGCTCGAGGCCGGCGGCCCCTACGACGGCGTATCGATCGCCATCGTCGACCGCGGGACGTGGCCGCCGATGCCCCGGGACGAGCGGCTCGCGGGTGCCGCGCTCGCCATCGCCGCCGAGCTCGGCATCCCGGCAGGCGAGGAGCTGTCGGGAGGCGTCTCGGACGGGTGTTGGACAGGCGCAGCCGGGGTGCCGACCATCGACGGGCTCGGCCCGGTGGGCGCCCTCGACCACACGGAGGCGGAGTGGATCGAGCTGGAGACGCTCGAGCGCCGCCTCGAGCTGGCCGTGCGCATCATCGAGGTCGGCGCTCAGCTGTAGTCGTCGAGCCGTCCGCCTGCTTCTGGATCCGGTCATCAGACGGTATGGTTGCGCGAACCGGAGGGGGCCGATGGCCGAGCTTCGCCGAAAGAGCTTCACCGCGCCGGACGAGACGCTGTGCCTCCCCGGGATCGATGAGCAGGTCGTCGAGCTCGGAGGATTCACGGTCGCCAAGATCGTCCAGGCGCCCGGCTGGCTCTGGTCGCGCGACATCCGGCCGCTGATCGACGCCGGTGAGTACTGTGAGGTCCGCCACGTCGGCTTGGTGGTGTCCGGCCGCTGGGGGGCAAGGCTGCGCGACGGCAGCACCATGGAGTTCGGTCCGGATGATGTCTTCGACGTCCCACCCGGCCACGACGGCTACACCATCGGCGACGAGCCATGCGTGCTCTACGAGTTCGGCGGCGTGCGGTCGTTCATCCGCCCGTGGGCGGTGATGGGCGACCGAGTGCTGGCGACGCTGCTCTTCACCGACGTTGTCGCATCTACCGAGAAGGCGAGGGAGCTCGGAGACGCGGCGTGGAGAGATCTGCTCGCAGCGCACCTCATCGCCAGCCGCGGCCTGCTGGAGCGCTTCCGCGGCCGGGAGGTGTCCATGACCGGCGACGGCATCCTGGCCGTGTTCGACGGGCCGGCGCTGGCGATCCGCTGCGCCGCGGCGATCTGCGAGACGGCTCACGACCAGAGGCTGCAGGTGCGCGCCGGCGTCCACGTCGGAGAGGTGGAGGTGTCCGGCTCCACGGTGCATGGGCTGACGGTGCACGAGGCTTCGCGGATCATGAGCGCGGCGGGCGCCGACCAGGTGGTCGTGTCGGACATCGCGCGCATGCTGGCCGAGAGCGCGGGGCTGGCGTTCGACGACCTCGGCGAGCACATGCTGAAGGGACTCGACGGTCCGCGGCAGCTGTACGCCTACCGCGTGTAGGC
>DASQYY010000126.1:0-7204 GCA_035638975.1 Gaiellales bacterium | reverse complement strand
GCCAGCGCGTTGATCTTGAGCCGGATCCGGGCACGCTCGCCGGCCGCCGCCGCGCGGGCGACGGCGCGGATCCGCTCGGTCAGCCCGCTGCGCAGGTTGAACGGCGCCGCCAGGATGGTGCGGAACCGCTGGGGACGCCCGAACCCCGTCAGGTGGTTGAACAGGTCGGCCAAGTCGGCCGTGATCGCCTCGTCGTCGGTGAACACGCCCAGATCCTCGTACAGCCGCGCCGTCACAGCGTTGTAGTTGCCGGTGCCGATGTGCGCGTAGCGGTGCAGCCCCTCGCCGTCGCGGCGGACGACCAGCGTCATCTTGGCGTGGATCTTCAGGTTGGCGAAGCCGTAGACCACGTGCACGCCCGCCTGCTCCATCGCCCGTGACCATTCGATGTTGCGCCGTTCGTCGAACCGGGCCTTGAGCTCGACCAGGCAGACGGTCTGCTTCCCCGCCTCGGCCGCGTCGATCAGGGCCGGCAGCATCGCCGAGTCGTCGTTCGTGCGGTAGACGGTGGTCTTGATGCCGACCACGTTCGGGTCCTTCGCCGCGGCGCCGACGAACTGCTCCACGGAGGTGGCGAACGAGTCGTAGGGGACGTGGACGACCATGTCCGACCGGCGCACCTCGGCAAACAGGTCGCGCCGGCCCGACGCCGTTGCAAACCGTGCGCGCGTGACCGGCATCCACGGCTCGAAGCGAAGCTCCGGCCGGTCGATGTCCGCGATCTGCTTGAGGTCGGCCAGGTCGAGCATGCCGTCGATGGCATAGATCTGGTCGGCGGTGACGTCGAGGCCGTCCTGCAGGCGCTGCACCATCCCGGGCGTGGCGTTGCTCCCAACCTCCAGCCGCACCGCGTCACCGAACCGGCGTCGGCGCAGCTCCAGCTCGACCGCCTCGAGCAGGTCGTCCGCTTCATCCGATACCTCGAAGTCCGCGTCGCGTGTGACGCGGAAGACGACGTGCTCGGTGACGTCCATGCCCGGGAACAGCCACGACAGGAAGTGGGCGATCGCATCCTCGAGCGGGACCAGCAGGCCGCGCTTGCCGATCGAGAGGAAGCGCGGCAGCACCTCGGGCACCTTCACGCGGGCGAAGCGCTCCTCGCCGCTGTCCGGCTCGCGCACGAACACCCCAAGGCTCATCGACAGGCCGGAGATGTACGGGAAGGGCTGGCCGGGCCCCACGCCGAGCGGGGTCAGCACCGGGTAGACCTCGCGATCGAACCGGCTGGTCAGCTCGGTCAGCTCGTCGTCGGTGCAGGCGTCGATGCCGGCGACGATCACCCCCTGCTCGGCAAGCGCCGGCGCCAGCTCGTCGCGCCAGATCGCGCTCTGCGTGGCATAGAGATCGACGACCCGCTCACGGATCTCGTCGAGGGTCGCCCGCGGCGTGCGGCCGTCGGCCGACCGCGTGGGGATGCCGGCGGCGGCCTGGCGCAGCAGCCCGGCCACCCGCACCATGAAGAACTCGTCCAGATTCGAGGAGACGATCGAGCAGAAGCGCACGCGCTCGAGCAGCGGCACTGAGGGGTCGGCAGCCTGAGCCAGCACACGCCGGTCGAAGTCCAGGCGCGAGAGCTCGCGGTTCAGGAAGCGGCTTTCGGGAGCCTGTTCGACCGCGGTGACGCCGACATCCTCGAGGCTCATTCAGCCATGGTAGACCAGCACGGGGCGGCGTCTCTTAATCTTTGGAGAAGCAACCGGCTGGAAGCACCTTCCTGCATCGCCGTAGACTTGTGGTGTGGATCACCTGCTCGACCGTGTCCGTTCGGACGAGCGCAGCCCCGCCGCCGGGTCGGCCGGCACCGCCACGGCGGCGCTGGCAACCGCGCTGGTGATGAAGGCGGCGCGCCGGTCGCGGGCGGTCTGGCCCGAGGCGGGTGGTGCGATTGCCCAGGCGGCGGCGCTCGAGACGCGCCTGTGGGCGGCCGGGGACGAGCTGGAGCGCACCTACAGGCGGGCGGTGGAGGCGCTCGAATCCGGCGACCAGGAGGCGATCGGGGAGTTCGTGCCGGCCGCGGCCGACGCGTCGCTCGAGCTGGCCCGGATCGCGGCGGACGTCGCCGAGCTGGCGGTCGACGCCGCGCATCACTGCGACCAGGCGCACCATGCCGACGTCACGGTCGCGGCCATCCTCGCAACGGCGGCCTCCCGAACGGGGGCCCAACTGGTGGCGGTGAACCTGCTCAGCCGGCCAGACGATGCCCGCTCCTCCGAGGCGCGGCTGCTGGTCGAGCGCGCCCAGGCGGCGGCCGAGATGCTTGCGAGCGAGCGGTAATTGGAGTTTCATCAACGCATGGCGGCACTCAGCTCCATCACCGACGCGGGGCTCGTGGCACGCTGCCGCAGCGGGGACGACGACGCCTGGGAGGAGCTGGTGCGCCGCTTCTCGCGCTACGTGCTCGCCATCGCGCAGCAGGCCTACCGGCTCTCGCCGGCCGACGCGGAGGACGTCTTCCAGGATGTCTTCGCGAAGACCTACGAGCGTCTCGGCGACCTGCGCAGCGACGATGCCGTCCGGCCGTGGATCGCGCAGTTGACGCGGCGGCTCTGCATCGACCGCATCCGCGCAGGCGCTCGCGAGACGGTCGATCCCGACGCGGCGCACGCGGGAGTCGACGACACGCTCGACGAGCTGGACGAGGCGCTCAGCGTGCAGGAGGCGCTGGAGTCGATGAGCGAGCCGTGCAGGGACATCCTCGACCGGTTCTTCCGGCGCGACGAGAGCTACGCCGCGATCGGGGCGGCGCTGGGATTGCCCTCCGGCACCATCGCCAGCCGCATCTCCCGGTGCCTTGGAAAACTTCGTGACCTGTTGATGGAAGAGAACGCTCCGCTCACCCGTCATGAGGAGTGAGATGTACGACGAAGAGCGCATAGGAGAGCTGCTGCGGGCGATGGCGCCGGCCCCCGAGGCATGGGTGCAGACGGCCGCGCGGCTGCCCGCGACGCGGCGGGCAATCGATCAGATCGCCGCGCTCGCGGAGGTCGACGCCGGCTTCCGCGACGATGCGCTGAGGGACATCGAAGGCGCCCTCGAGCGGGCCGGCCTCGAGCCCAGCCCCGCGCTCGTCGAGCATCTCCGCGACCGCCTGTGAGCGCCGAGGAGGCCGAGGGCCCCGACCAGCTCCCCGCCTGGAGCCTGACGGCTGACCAGGCGGCGATGCTGCGCCAGCCGGCGTGGCCGCAGCGGATCACCCGCGAGTGGGCCTGGGGCGGAGCCACCGGCAAGGGCGTCCGCGTCGCGATCGTCGACAGCGGCGTCGAGCCGGACCACCCGCTCGTGGGGCCCGTGCAGCAGGCCGTCACGATCGGCGATGTCGAGAAGGAGGAGGTGTTGCCCGACACGGAGGGCGACCTCTGCGGGCATGGCACCGCCTGCGCCGGCATCGTCCGGTCGATCGCCCCCGAGTGCGAGATCATCAGCGTGCGGGTGCTGGGCGCGGGCTACACCGGCAGCGGGCCGGTGCTGATGGCGGGGCTGGAATGGGCGGTGGACAGCGAGTTCGACCTGATCAACATGAGCCTTTCGACCACCAAGCGCCACTTCTCCGAGTTCCTGCACGAGCTGGCGGACGACGCCTACTTCAACGGCACGATGATCGTCGCCTCGGCGCACAACATGCCGGTCGAGAGCTACCCGTGGCGGTTCTCCTCGGTGCTGTCCGTGGGCAGCCACGACCAGGCGGGGAAGACCACATTCTTCTACAACCCGAACCCGCCGGTGGAGTTCTTCGCGCCGGGCATCGATCTGGATGTGCCATGGGTCGGCGGCACGACGCTTCGCTGCAGCGGCAACAGCTTCGCAACGCCGCACATGACCGGCATCTGCGCGCTGATCCTGTCGAAGCACCCGGAGCTGACACCGTTCCAGCTGAAGAGCGTGCTGCACGCCACCGCATCGAACGTCGAGGAGGCCGACCGTGAGTGACGACGCCATGATGGCTGCGGTGGCAGCCGGAGTGCTGCCTGCCGAGGATGCCCACAGGGCACTGCTGACCTCGGTGGCCGAGACGGCCCGTGCCATCTTCGGCGCGAAGGCGGCATCGATCTTCCTGTACGACGAGTCGACGGACGAGCTGGTGTTCGAGGCGGTCGCCGGCTCCGGCGCCGACGAGCTGATCGGCCGCCGGTTCCCGTCCAGCCGGGGCATCGCCGGGTGGGTGCTGGTGACCCGCCAGCCGCTCGTGATCGAGGACGTGACGCAGGACCCACGGTTCGCGAAGGACGTCGCGTCGGACACCGGCTACGTGCCCAAGGGCATCATGGCCGTGCCGCTGCTGCACGAGGACCGCTCGCTGGGCGTCCTCGAGGTGCTCGACCGCCCCGCCCAGGCCGCGTTCACGCTGGCGGAGATGGATCTGCTCGGGTTGTTCGCGAACCAGGCTGCGATCGCGCTCGACCTGACCCAGAAGTCACGGCGTGCGCATGCGATCCTCGACGGCGGCGATCCAAGCATGTCGGCGATCGCGCGGATCGCCGAGCGGCTGGAGGCGATGGATGCCGACGAGGGAGCCGGACGGCGGCTGCTCGAGTCCTTGGCCGACGTGCTCGACGGGGGCCGAGGTGGTGGCACAGCCGATTCGGAGTCCTTCCGGCCGCGGCGCCGCCGCCGCGGCTAGCTGAACGCGAACGGGGCGGGCCGCGATGCGGCCCGCCCCGGAGCAGGAGTGCGTATTACGAGGTGTAGCGGTGCGCCTCGACGTCCGGCTCGCCGGAGTCCTTCTCCTCGTCGGTGGCCCACTTGTGATGATCGCGGTGGCGGTGCGCCTCGACGTCGGGCTCGTTGCCGCCCTCGTCGCTGGCCCACTTGTGATGCTCGCGGTGGCGGTGCGCCTCCACGTCGGGCTCGTTATTGCCCTCATCGCTGGCCCACTTATGGTGGTCGCGATGGCGCTCAAGCTCTCCGGACATTGTCTTCCTCCTGCTCGCGTCGGGGGTTCCGTTTCACCAGATCTGATCACCTGACGGACGAGCCGCCGGTTTTCTTCCATCCGCAGTGCAATCCGTTTAACGCAGCGGGGGCGAGCCGACGTGCGGCCCGCCCCCGGAGCGGCAGGAAGCTGCAGGTGCTAGAGGCGGTGGCGGTGCGCCTCGACGTCGGGCTCGTCGTCGGTGGGCACGTCGTCCTCGCTGCGATGGCGGGCGCGATGCCGCGCTCGGTGCGCCTCGACATCAGGCTGATCGTCGCTCTTCTCGCCGTCATCCGTGCGGCGATGGCGGTGCGCCTCGACGTCCGGCTCGTTGGAGCCCTCGTCGCTCGCCCACTTATGGTGCTCGCGGTGGCGCTGAAGCTCGTCGGACATGGTCTCCTCCTGCTCGTTTGATCCCGAAACCTGTCCACTTGACGGCGACCGGCACGGAAATCTTCCCACAGGCCTAGGAAATCGCAAGAGATGATGCAATCCTCTGCCGCGCGTGTCCCGGTTCCACGACTCCATCCGTGCGTTCCACGAGGTCTTCGCGAGCCGTGGGCTGCGCCGCGTCCAGCTCGCCCTGGCGGGCTCGGTGGTCGGCGACTGGGCGTTTGGGATCGCCCTGTCGGTCTACGCCTTCGAGGCAAACGGCGCCGCAGCGGTGGGCCTGCTGCTGCTGGGTCGGTGGACGGCGGCGGCGCTCGCGGCTCCGTTCACTGCGGTGCTCGCCGACCGTTATCGGCGCCGCACCGTGATGATGGCCTCGGACGCCATTCGCGCCGCGCTGATCGCCGTCGCCGCTGTGACCGTCTGGTCGAGCGGCCCCTCGGGGGTCGTCTACGCGATGGCGGTCCTGACCATGGTGGTGTCCACGGCGTTTCAGCCCGCCCAGACGGCGCTCCTGCCCTCCCTCACCTCCACTCCCGACCAGCTGACCGCAGCCAACGTCGTCACCAGCACCATCGAGAGCGTCGGGACGTTCGTCGGCCCCGCGCTGGGTGGCCTGCTGCTCGTCTGGGTCGGCATCGGCACGGTCATGGCCATCGACGCAGTCAGCTTCGTGTGGTCGCTGCTGATGCTGTCTGGCATCCCACGCGGCGAGGCGCCCGAACGCGGTGAGGAGGCGCCGCAGTTCCTGACCGAGGTGGGCGACGGGTTCAGGGCCGTCGGCCAGAACCGGAGGATCCAGGTGATCATCGGGCTCTACGGCGCCCAGACGTTCGTCTCGGGAGCGCTGACGGTGCTGGTGGTCGTGATGGCCCTGCAGCTGCTCGGCATGGGCCAATCCGGCGTGGGCACGCTGAACGCTGCGGTCGGAATCGGCGGGGTGGTCGGCAGCGTGGTCACCGCCGCGCTGGTCGGCCGCGGGAGGCTCGCGGCCAACTTCGCCGCCGGCCTGATCGCCTGGGGCGTCCCGATCGCACTGATCGCCGTGTTCACCCGCTCCGGCTTCGCGTTCGCCATGCTGCTGATCGTGGGAGTCGGGAACGTGCTGGTCGACGTGGCCGCACTGACCATGCTGCAGCGGGTCGCGGCGGACGAGGTGCTGGGCAGGGTGTTCGGCG
Organism: Gaiellales bacterium; assembly: GCA_035638975.1. Lineage (GTDB taxonomy): Bacteria > Actinomycetota > Thermoleophilia > Gaiellales > JAICJC01 > JAICYJ01. The sequence goes on along the minus strand of DASQYY010000126.1, from coordinate 727 downwards.
TGATGGAGGCGGTGCTCTCCATCACGGTCGGGATCGGCGCTGCCGTGACGCCGCTCGTGATCGACGCGGTCGGCGTCCGGGGTGCGCTGCTCGCCACCGGCGCGGTGCTCCCGGTGCTGGTGGTGATCACCTGGCCGCTGCTCTCGCGCGCCGACCCCGGCGCCCTGCAGCCCGAGCGGGTGCAGCTGATGCGCGGCGTTCCCTTCCTGGCGCCGCTCGACGAGCCGGTGCTGGAGCGGATCGGGACGCTGCTCGAGCCGGTGCCGGCGACGGCCGGCACGGCCGTCTTCCAGCAGGGCGACAGGGGCGACCGGTTCTACCTGATCGAGCGCGGCGATGTCGCCGTCGAGCGGGACGGGGCCGTGATCGCACGGCTCGGGCCGGGCGGCTACTTCGGAGAGATCGCGCTCGTTCAGGACGTGCCGCGCACCGCCACCGTGCGGCCGCTGACCGACTGTTCGCTGCTGGCACTCGACCGGGACGAGTTCATCGCCGCCGTGACGGGGCACGCGCCCAGCCGGGAGGCCGCGGACGCCGTGATCAGCACACGGCTGGGCACGCTGCGCGCGGGCGCCGCATCGCTGTAGGCTGGCCGCGTGAACGAGCCCGTCACCGTGGCGTGCATCCAGGCCGAGCCGGTCATCCTCGACCGCGGGGCGACCATCGACCGCATCGCCGACCTGGCAGCCGAGGCAGCGGGAAGGGACGCGCAGCTCGTGCTGTTCCC
>DASQYY010000125.1:0-16870 GCA_035638975.1 Gaiellales bacterium | reverse complement strand
TCGCAGACCGGATCACCGTGCTGCGACGAGGCAAGGCCGTCGCCACCCAGCCCGCGGCCGGCGCCACCGAGCAGCAGCTGGCCGAGCTGATGGTGGGGCGGACGGTGCTGCTGCACGTCGAGAAGCAGCCGTCCTCTCCGGGCGAGCCGCTCCTCCAGATCTCGGATCTGGTCGTGCGCGACGTGCGCGGGCTCGACGCCGTCCGGGGATTGTCGCTCGAGGTGCGCGCCGGCGAGATCGTCGGCATCGCCGGCGTCGACGGCAACGGCCAGGCGGAGCTGATCGAGGCGGTCACCGGCCTTGCGAAGCCGGTCTCGGGTCGGATCACCGTTGCCGGCGCCGACATCACCGGCCGGGGGGCCCGCGTCGCATTCGACCGCGGCATCGGCCACATCCCGGAGGACCGGCACCGCTTCGGCCTGGTGCTGGACTTCACGCTGTCGGAGAACCTGGCGACCCACGAGTACCGTCATGCGCCTGAGTCGACCGCCGGCATCATCTGGCCGCGCCGGATGGCGGCGCGCGCAAAGGCGCTGCTCGAGGAGTTCGACGTCCGCGGCGGCGAGCCGCAGACGCGCGCCGGCGCGCTGTCGGGAGGCAACCAGCAGAAGGTCGTCGTGGCGCGCGAGGTGTCGGGCGACCGCCGCGTGCTGGTCGCCGCGCAGCCGACCCGCGGCCTCGATGTCGGGGCGATCGAGTTCGTCCACCGCCGCCTGGTGGCCGAGCGGGACGCCGGCCGCGCCATCCTGCTCGTCAGCTACGAGCTGGAGGAGATCCTCTCCCTGTCCGACCGCGTCCTCGTCATGTACGAGGGACGCATCGTGGCGGAGCACGGCCCTGATGTCACCGAGACCGAGCTGGGCGTGGAGATGACGGGCGGCGGCCGGGCGGCGGTGGGATGACCCGCGTGCGCACGTGGCTCCGGGTGCACGGCCCGGGCATCCTGCTGCCGGTGGCGACGACGGTGCTCGCGTTCCTGATCGGCGGGCTGGTCGTCCTGCTGACCGGGCACGACCCGCTCGCCGCCTACCGCGCGATCTGGAACGGCACCGGCATCACGTACCTCTTCCCGTGGACGCCTGCCGCGGACAAGACGTTCGCCGCCCTCAACCTGCAGCAGACGCTGATCATCACCACCCCGCTCGTCCTGACGGCGCTCGCCGTGGCCTTCCCCTACCGCTGCGGAATGTTCAACATCGGCGGCCAGGGTCAGTACACGGTGGGGATCGTGGGCGCGATCTGGGTGGGGACGCGCTGGCCGCACATGAGCAAGCCGGAGCACCTGTTCCTGGCGCTCGCTGCGGCCGCCGCGGCCGGCGCGATCTGGGGCGGCATCGCCGGCGTTCTCAAGGCCGTCAGCGGCGCCCACGAGGTGATCTCCACGATCATGCTGAACTGGATTGCGATCTACGGCGCCCAGTGGCTGTTCGAGCTGGGCGGCCCGATGCAGGGCTCGCAGCCCGACGTCCCGCAGTCCTCCGAGGTCGCCGGCTCTGCCCGGCTGCCCGCGATCTGGGGCACCCTGCAGCCGCTGCACGCGGGCTTCTACCTCGCCATCGCGGCGCTCTTCGTGTATTACGTGCTGATCAACCGCACGACCTTCGGGTTCGGGGTGCGCGCGGTCGGCCTGAACGCCGACGCGGCGCGCGCGAGCGGCATCCCGGTGGCGCGGAACTACGTGGCGGCGCTCGCGGTGGGCGGCGCGTTCGCAGGGCTGGCCGGCGCGTGCGACGTGCTCGGCTGGGAGTTCCACATCGTGACGAACGACATCGCCGCGAGCCAGATCGGCTTCATCGGCATCGCGGTCGCGCTGCTCGGCCGGAACACCGCGATCGGCATCGCGCTGTCCGCCCTGCTGTTCGGGGGCCTGCAGGTGGGCACGTCCACCCGCTCCCTCGACCCGAGCGTGTTCCCGCCCGAGCTGGCCAGCAACCTCGCGATCATCATCCAGGGCCTGATCATCCTGTTCATCGGCGCGCAGCTGCTGCTGGTCTACATCTGGCGGGCCCGCCGGCGCCGGCACACGGACGAGCCGCCGCCGGCGGTCACCACACCGCCCGTCGGGGCGGGAACGCTATGACCGTGGCGGCACGCATGCGGACGGGGGCGACTCCCCGCCACGTGGCGATCCTCGGCATCCTGCTCGGGGCCGTCGGGCTGGCCCTGGCCCTGCCGCCACTCCAGATCCAGGCGGCGGCCGTCCCGGTGGTGTTCGGGGTGCTCGGCCTCGCCTGCGGGCTCTGGGCGGTCTCGCGCGGCGAGCGGCGCCTCGGTATCTGGGCGCTGGTCGTCGCCGTCGCCGCCACGGCCTTCGCCGTCTGGGTGCAGACCAAGAGCACGGCGTCGACGGAGCAGGTGCTGAGCGCGGGGCTGATCGCCTCGACGCTCGTCTACGCAACCCCGCTGGCATACGCGGCGCTCGGCGGCATCTTCTCCGAGCGGTCGGGCGTGGTGAACATCGGCCTCGAGGGGATGATGCTGATGGGCGCCTTCTTCGGCATCTGGGGCGCCGACTGGAGCGGATCGTGGGCGGTCGGCCTGCTCGTCGCGATGGCGGCGGGGGCCCTGACGGCGCTGGTGCACGCGGTGTTCGCGATCCATCTGCGGGCCGACCAGATCGTCACCGGCACGGCGATCAACTTCCTCGCCCTGGGCATCACCGGCTACCTGTTCATCGATATCTACGGATCCAACGGAGCGCCGTCGTCGATCAGCCTGGTGCCGAACGTGAACATCCCGGGGGTTGAGCACTGGTCGTACCTCGGCGCGGCCATCGGCCAGCTGAACCTGATGACCTGGCTCGTGTTCGCGCTGCTCGTGCTCACCGAGGTCGTGCTCTTTCGCACGGCGGCCGGCCTGCGCATCCGCGCCGTCGGCGAGCACCCGCTGGCCGCCGACACCGTCGGCATCCCGGTGTTCCGCACCCGCTACGGGGCCGTGGTGCTGTCCGGGATCCTGGCGGCGCTGGGCGGCGCCTACCTGTCGATCGGCTTCGTCGGCTCGTTCGCGAACAACATGACCGCCGGCCGCGGGTTCATCGCGCTGGCCGCCGTCATCTTCGGCAAGTGGCGCCCGTACGGAGCGTTCGCCGCGTGCCTGCTGTTCGGCTTTGCGAGCGGGGTCGCCGATCGCCTGCAGTCCGTGGCGGGCGTCTCGGTGAACCTGCTGTCGACAATCCCCTACGTGCTCACGCTGATCGCCCTGGTCGGCCTCGTCGGCAGGTCACGCGCCCCGGCGGCCGACGGCCAGCCGTACATCAAGGGCTAGGCCGGGGCTAACACGGCGCGGTCGTCGCGTCGACCAGCGTGCGCGCCGACCGGTCGCCGACGGCGTCCGTCGCCCGCACGGAGAAGCTGTAGGTGGTTCCGCAGACGAGGTTGTCGAGCGTGACGCCGGGAGTCGCCGTCTGGGTCAGCAGCGCGCCGCCCGCGATGTAGACCAGGTAGCCGGAGACCGTGCCGCCCCCGTTCTGCCAGGAGAGCGTGACGCTGGTCTGGCTCACGGCGGCCACCTGCAGGCTCGTGACCGGCTCGGGGCATGGCAACGTCGAAACGCTGAACGGCTGGCGCGCCGAACGGTTGCCCGCCAGGTCAACGACGCGTAGCGAGACGGTGTGGGCGGTTCCGCACGTCTCCGGCACGGTCAGCGACCGCCCGGATCCCTCGTACACGCGCTGGTCGTCAACCCACAGCTGGTAGGCACCGACGCCGATGTCATCCTGCGACGCCGGCCAGGTGAATGACAGCCCATCGAGCGCGGGGGTGGCAGTCGCCTGCACCGCCGCCGGCGGTACCGGATCGGTCGTCTCGACCAGCCGGACGGCGTCGGCTGCAACCGGCGCGCCGTTGCCGCTGCGCGAGCCGATCACCACCCGCGGCGCGCGCCCGGCCGCCATCGGCCAGCTACCGAGGTAGCGCCACTCGGCGCAGTGCGATTGCGAGACCGTTCGCCGGACGGTGCCGGTGGACGTCTCGATGTGGACACCGACGTCCGACGCGCGCTGGGCGGTGCAGGGCCAGCGCGCGAACACGTCGTAGGTGTCGTCGTGCGGCAGGCGCACGGTGTAGGTCACCGGATCGCCCCGGTGGGAGGCGGTGCTGAGATACGAGCCGCCGTAGGAGGAGCTGCCGGCGGACGTCGTCCATGCGGCGCTGTGGGCCACGCCGGCCTCGCCGTCGTCGACGATCCCGCTCCAGGTCTGGCCCGAGGCGAGGCGCAGGTAGGCCATGTAGCGCGGCCAGTCCCACGTGCTCCCCGGATCCGTGTGATGGTCGGCGCCGCCGAACTCGCCGCGGTGGAACGGATCCGGCACCTCGTTGTGGCCGATCACGTGGTGTCGGTCGGGGGGAATCAGGTAGCGGGCCGTGATCGTCCCGGCAAGCCGCGCGCTGCCGCGGTACTGGACATCGGGAAAGTGCGTGCGGTTGGTATAGCCGGCGTGCTCGATGCCGATCGACTGGACGTTCACGTCCCAGTTGCCGGCGTGCCAGGCGATGTCACGCTCCGGCACCATCTGCGCGACCTCGCCGGTGGACGAGACGACGTAGTGCGCGGACGCCTGCGCGGCCGGGTTCTTGAACCACTGGTAGGTCGAGGAGAACCCGCCCTCGGCGACATGGATGACGATCATCCGGATGTCGCCCAGGCCGCGGTCGCTGATCGTGTAGTTGGCGGACGAGGCCGGCTCCCACAGGGCGCCGCGGTAATCCGGCGAGACGGCGAACGCATGGAACAGCCCGCTGCCGCCGCCGTGGAGCCAGAGCTGGGCCGGGGGCGCGCTACGGCCGGCGGCAGGGAGGGCGCCGGCCTGCGAGCCGGACGCGCCCGCCGGCGCAACGGCGAGCATCAGCGCCATGCCCGCGGCGAGCGCCGCCAGTCGCCGTGGTGTTGCAGGCCCCATCATCCTCACCGTATCGGCGTGATCCGAAGGCGCCATGAACGCGGTGTAAGCATTCCCACTGCGCTCGATTGGTGGTCTGGACCGGAGGCTTCCTCAGCCCGACCCCGGTTGCGACCTGCGTCCGACGACTACCGGTCGCGCATGTCCCGGTACTGCTCGTGGAACGCGTGCACGTACCGGTCGGCGTAGGGCAGCACCCCGCCGGCTGCGAACGCGGCCGAGCCGACACCCGCCTGCGCCCGCTCGCAAACCGCCCAGTCCTCAAGTGCCAGCTGGTGCCGGAACTCCACCACCTCGGATGGGTCGAACCCCCCCGCCGACGCGGTCTCGGGGCAAAACAGGTAATCGCACACCACGCGCGTCCGGTCGGCGGCCTGCGGGAACAGGTGAAACGTCGAGACGTTGTCGGAGTGGTAGTTGATGATCAGGTTCGGGAGCAGCGTCACGCCGTAGAACGTGTTCGCATCCTCCTCAGACAGGCCCGGCAGGGTCGGCAGCGAGCTGCGCCCGGTCGTGCTGAACGACGTCAGGCCCTCCGCCAGGCGGTTGCCGCTGCCGCCCTCACCGGGCGCCTCCTCCACCTCGCCGAACCGGTAGAGCGGCACCACCGGCACGAGCGACGGATGCACGGTCGGGCAGTGCAGGCACTCGTTGTAGTTCTCCACGATGATCTTCCAGTTCGCCGCCACGTCGTACTCGCGGCGAGCCCCGACGGCGAGCTCCCCCAGCCCATAGCGGTCCCACTGGCGCGGGTCGTCGCTGCCCCAGCGGGTGAACTGCTCCTGCAACGGCGGCGCCGACCCTGACAGGTCGAGCCAGACGAACCCGTCCCACAGCTCGAGCGCGACGGGCACCAGCCCGAGCTGGTCACGCGGCAGCTGCTCGTCCTGCGCCACGTTCGGCGTGCCGAGCAGCGAGCCGTCGAGCCCATAAGCCCACGCGTGGTACGGGCACCGGATCGCACGCGGCAGACGGCCCTCGCCTTCGCACAGCCGCGACCCGCGGTGCCGGCAGACGTTGAAGAAGGCGCGCAGCTCGCCCTGCTCGTCGCGCAGCAGGATCACGCTCTCGCCGGCCACGTCGACGGCCAGGAAGTCGCGCGGCCTGGCCAGCACGTCCGCCCGTGCGGCGCAGAACCAGGTCGCGTGGAAGATGCGCTCCCGCTCCAGCTGGAACACGTCCGCCGAGGCGTACTCGGTGCCGAGCAGGGTCGGCTGAGGACTCCACCGGGTGCGCGGCTCCCGGTGGGCGCCGATATCGAGACGCTGGGACGACGCCATCAGACGCTACGCGCCCGCCAGGAAGGTCGAGTAGCCGTTCTGCCAGAGCGCCGAGCCCTGCTCGCTGAGCGTCATCTCCTGCAGCGACTTCGGCCCCGTGTCTTCCGGCGTGACGACCGCGGTTGACAGCCACTCCGGCAGCAGGCCCTTCGTGATCAGCTCGTCCGGCTGGATCTCGTTCAGGGGCGGCTGGTAGCCGTTGAACTCCGAGAAGTTCTTGTAGGCGATGCCGTTGTCCAGGATGAAATTGAGGAACAGGTGCGCCAGCACCGGCTTCTTGGTCGTCGAGCAGACGCACCAGCAGTCGTTGCCGATCGGGCCCTTGCCGGTCGGCGCATGCCAGTACCGCAGGGCCTGCTTGTCGGCCTTGGTGGGCGCGTAGAACAGATAGCCCGTGACGGCGTCCCCCGACCATCCCTGGTTCAGCCAGTCCTTCCCCTCCGGGATGCGGGTGTACTGGAGGTCGCCCACCTTCACGTTGCAGATGCTGTACAGCTCCTGGAGGTCCTTCACCGCCTGGTCGATCTTCTTCGGATCCTCCGTGTTGAGATCGGTGCTGCCGGCGCGCAGCATCGCGAGGCAGAGCGACTCCCGTACCTCCGAGAGGATGGCGGTCTTGCCCTTGTACGCCTGGGCGTGCCAGAAGATGTCCCACGGGTTGGACATCGACGCGATGTCCTCCTTGACCTGGTCGGCGCGCCAGTAGATGCCCGTCGTGTAGACGGTATAGGGCACGCTGTAGCGGGCCTCCTGGTCGTAGAACGGGCTGACGAACTGCGGCCAGGCGTTCTTCTTCAGGTTCGGGATGTAATCCAGGTTGAGCGGCTTGATCAGCTTCGCCGCCACCACCCGCTGCATCAGGTCCGGGGTCATCTCCGTCACGTCGGGTGCGATGGTGCCGGAGGCCAGCTTGGTCACGCCGCTCGTGATGTCGTCGAACGGGGTCACCTTCACCGACACGTTGTACTTCTTGCCGAACTCCTTGAGCACGGCCGGGTCGATGTAGTCGGGATAGTTGTAGATGACGAAGTCTCCGCCGGTCTCCGGCTGCATGCCCGAGGCGATCGGGTTCTCGTAGCGGGGGAGCGTGTTCGGAACGTCGGGACGAGCCAGCGGCAGCCCGAGCGGGCCGAGCTTCTGCCCGTTGCTGCCCGTCGCGCCGCTGCCCGCCGACGTGCTGTTGCTGCACGCCGCCAGCAGGCTGCCGGCGCCGGTCAGCGCGAACGCGGCTCCGCCGGATCGAAGCAGGAAATCGCGCCGGGTGGCGCCGAACCGCCGTTCCTTCGGGTGCATGAGGCCTCCGTTGCCGACTGCGTCTGGCTGACTGACTGGCCAGTCAGCCCGATCAAGGCGGAAACTCTACAGGCCCACCCGGTCGAGTCAAGCTTCACACCGCCCGGGCAGCGGCCAGCTGCTCGACCCGTCCGCGCAACCGCTCGTCCGCAATCGACGCGGGCAGCCGGTCGAACGACCCGTCTGGCCCAAGCCACCGCAGCTCCTCCGCCAGGCGGATCGGCCCCGGTTCGGTGCGCAGCGTCGCCAGCTGCTTGAACAGCAGCGCCAGCTCCGCCCGGCCGCCCAGCACCTCGGCCGGGAAGTCCTCGATCGCGCCGTGCCGGCGGATCAGCCCGCGAGCACCGACGGCGCCGATGCCGGGTATCCCCGGATAGCCGTCGGCCGAGTCGCCCACGAGCGCGAGGTAGTCGGGGATGCGCATGGGCGGCACGCCGAACTTCTCGAGCACGCCCGCCTCGTCGCGTATGCCGGACGTGCGGCGGTCGACCTGCACCACCCGCTCCCCCACGACGCACTGGGCGAGGTCCTTGTCGGGCGTCCAGATGCAGACCTTGTGCACGCGCTGCTCACCGGCAGCAAGCCGCGCGGCGCCGGCGAGCGCGTCGTCGGCTTCCAGCTCGACCATCGGCCAGACGGCCACGCCCATGGCTGCCAGCGACAGCTCGAGCGGCTCGAACTGCGCCTTCAGCATCGGATCGACGCCGGCTCCGGTCTTGTACCCGGGCCACAGCTCGTTCCGGAAGGACTCGATCACGTGGTCGGTCGCCACGCCGACGTGCGTGGCGCCGTCCTCCAGCATGGAGAGCACGGTGCGAAGCACTCCGCGCACGGCGGCGAACTCCGGATCACGTTGCCGTCCGCGGCGGGCGCCGTAGAAATGGCGGAACAGCTCGTAGGTGCCGTCTACCAGGTGGACAACGATGGGCTCGTCCTGTCGGGGCATGTGGGCGATTCTCGCACGGCCGCGCGACGGGCCCCAATTGTTTGCATTCTGTTTCCCTCACCCGGATGGGGGACACACGGCTCGACGCGGGGGCCGATACCGGAGGCCGGGTCTACATGCGGGCAGCGCCACCGCCCGCCGTGGCCATCGATCTTCGTGACCAACACGGTCGCCGTAACGAGGGGAGAAAGGCTTCCATGCGCCGTCATCTACTGATCATCTGCACCATCACCGCAATGCTGGTGGGAGGCTCCGCCGCCCAGGCCAGCGTGCTCGGCCAGCTCTACGCGCCGCTTCACATCCACCCAACCAGCGCGCCGTCGGCGGCCTTCGTCGACAGCCACTTCTCGACGATCACCGTGCAGCCCTCGATGCTGAGCAAGGGCTACAGGGTCGCCCACACCGGCATCTACACCAAGGGCACCCGCTCGCTCGACGCCGGCTTCCCGGAGAGCTGGTACCTGCACTCGGCCAGCGGCGCCCGCGTCAAGGACTCGGCCAACGGCTACTTCGTCATGAACCCGGCGAGCTCGGGCTGGCGCCAGCACGTCCTGGACGCCTGCAAGCCGACCCCGGGGTTCTGCTTCGTCGATGCGATGGGCGTCGACGGCTACCAGCGCACGACGCCGTCGCCGAACGTGAGCGAGGCGTGGTGGATCAAGGCGACCACCGCAGAGGCGAACTTCCTCGAGAACGGGTCCAGCCGCTTTCACATCGTGGCCAACAACCTGACGACCTCGGCGTACCCGAAGTTCCGGGTGGCCTACGAGATGTTCGGACGCACCTCGGCCAAGCAGTCGCTGTGGGTGCTGCGGCACACCACGTGCTTCTGCTTCGCCAAGTTCAGCACCGAGCAGGGTGCGATGTACGGCTACTCGCTGTTCCTGGCCGGCGCGGGCAAGCGCGACCGGATCAGCGTCGGCTCGGACGCGCAGGCCGGCAAGTGGTGGGACTTCTTCGACACCGCATCGCATCTCGGCGCACCCGCGGGCCGCTTCACCAACCATGACGGCGTTCTGGTGCGCCCGTACACCAACGGCGTGGTGATGGTGAACACGACGTCCGCATCCCGGCAGCTGAGCGTGCGGCGGTCCGGGTACAGCCTGGCACCGCACAGCGGGCAGATCGTCATCGGCTGACGGGCGCCGGGGCCGCACCCATCAGTCGCCCGCCGTGCTCTCGCTGCCCAGCCGGGACATCGTCGTGCCGATCCGGCCGGCCAGCCCGGGGACGGCCAGCACGATCAGCAGGCCGACCGCGGCCCAGGCCGCGACCAGGAAGGGGAAGCGGTCGTACGGCCACGGCACGCCGCTTGCGTTGCGCCAGAACACGTAGACCAGGAACACGATCGCAAGCGGCGGGACGATCATCGTCCAGCCGCGCTCTGCCCGGTCGATCTCGAACAGCTTGATCGCGCCGACGTTCGTGACCACGTATGCCACGATCATGCTCAGCACGCCGATCGTGCCCGGGTAGAAGAAGGTGTTGACCACATTCACGTCGTGGATGCGCTGCCCGATGATCCAGATCAGTGCGATCACCATCACCACGGCGAGCGCCCATGCCGGAGCCCCCGTGCGCGGCGATGACTCGCCGAGCTGGCGCGGCCCGAGGCCGTCGCGTCCCATCGCGAACAGGATCCGCGACGCGCCGACGGCGGCGCCGAGCGCGCTTGCGAACGCGCTGACGGCGGCGCCGAGGTTGATCAGGTTCGCCATCCACGTGCCGATGTAGCTCGTGGCCAGGTCGCCGAGGGGCGATGAGGAGCTTGCGAACTGGGCAACGCCCTTGGCATTGGTGCCGAAGCCCCAGCTCTGCGCCAGGAAGCACAGCGTGTAGAAGATACCGGCGGCGATCACGGCGTTGCGGATGGCGCGCGGCACCTCCCGGCGCGGATTCTCGGTCTCCTCGCCGAGCGCCGCGGCACCCTCGAACCCGCCGAAGGAGAGGAAGGCGAGGACGATCCCGAGGCCGAGCGCGGAGCGGCTGACACCGCTCGGCAGTGAGAACACGTCGCTCGAGTAGCCGGCTCCAGGGGGATGCGTCCCCACGCCCGCCAGCTTGAGGAAGATGACGACCATCAGGATCAGGATCAGCGTGATCGACATGCCCTCGATCGAGAGCAGCACGCGGGTGACGACCTTGACGTCGCCGTAGGCGAGCGCCCAGATGATGCCGGCTGCGATCAGCGCCACCCAGATCCACTCCGTCCCGCTCCAGATGCCCGCGCCGTTCAGGAACGCCGGGAAGAACAGCCCGATCTCGCACGTCGAGGCCACCGTGAACGCCAGGTAGGTGCCGAGCAGCGCCCAGCCCGAGAAGAAGCCGGCCCGCGGCCCCAGCGTCGCCCCGCTGAACGCGTAGACGGAACCGGCGTGTGCGTAGTGCCGGGCAAGCCGCACGAACGCGAACGACACCAGGAACACGCCGATGGTGGCGATGATCATCGCCAGCGGCACTGCCCTGCCAACGTTCGCCGCAACGCCGACGCCGTTCAGCGCCATCGCGGCGGTGGGCGCCATGATCCCTATCGAGAGCGCGATCGTCTCCCAGAACCGCAGCTCGCGCCGGAGGCTCGGCGCCTGTGCGGGTGTGACCGATTCGGACGCCATCACTCCCTCCCTTTCACGATGTCCTCGGGGAAGAACGCCCCGACCACCCAGTTGGGCGCGTCGACCAGCTCGTGGATCCTCAGGTCGCACGCAACGGAGCACAGCGCATAGGCCTCCTGCCGCTCGATGCCATGGCGGCGGCCGAGGTGCTCGATCATCGCCCGCACCGCACGCTTGCTCGCCTCCATCAGATCCGGCGCCACGCCGGTGCATACGTGATAGGAGCTGGTCTCGGTTTCGGCCAGGGCGCCCGCCGGCATCGAGTACTGCGGCGCGTCGATCCGCAGGTCGGTGCGCACGCTGAGGCGCACGGCGATGTCCATCGCCGTCTCGACCGCGGTGCCGCAGACCTCCGCGTCGCCCATGGCCGCATGGGTGTCGCCCACCGAGAACATCGCGCCCTCGACGCCGACCGGGAGGTACAGGGTCGTTCCCGCGCGCAGGTGCTTGATGTCCAGGTTGCCTCCCCAGTCCGACGGCGGCAGGATCGGATGCGGGCCCGGCTCCCGCGGCGCCACGCCGATGGTGCCCGGGAACGGTCGGTACGGCAGCGTGATGCCATCACCGAAGACCACACGGCCGGACTCCGCATCGACCTGCGAGATGCGCAGCCACGGATCCGGGAACTCGTCGGCAAGCAGGCCGAAGCCCGGGATCAGCGCCGTCCAGCCCCAGCCCCGCGGCACGAACTCGAGGATCTCGACCTGCAGGGTGTCGCCCGGCCGCGCGCCGCGCACCTCCACCGGGCCGGAGACCGGGTTGACGTGGTCGAAGTCGAGGCCGAGGATGGCGCTCGCATCCGATTCGGCGCCGATCTGCTCGTCACCGGCGTCGCGGACGTGCAGGAGGACGTCCTCGCCCGAGGAGACCGAGAGCGCCGGTTCGATCGCGTTGTCCCAGACGTAGCTGTAGGCGTCGGGACGCACCTCGTGCAGCGAGTGCTGGTGCATAGGTCCTCCTCGTGGGCCGGTGCGGGTGCGCATATTCCACCACACGCGGATCGCCCGCAGGGCATAGGATCCAGGAGCCGAGTGGGTGATAGGCGTACGATGAGCCAGACCACGTGAACAGCCCCTGCAACAGGATGCGCGGCGCCTGTGCGGTGGCGCTTGCGCTCGTCACAGCCGGCGCGCTGGCCGCGCCCGCCAGGGCCGGGACGGTGGTGCTGCCGTTCGATGCGCCGGTACGATCGGTCGCCTCGGCGGACGGCTTCCAGGTGGCGGTGGCGGCGCTTCGCAGCACCGGCGGCACGATCATCCTGCGGCCGAACTGGTACACGCGCACGCTGCAGATCGGCCCACGCAGCGGACCGATCCTGACCATCGTCGGTGAGGCCGGCGCGCGGGTGCAATCGATCCTGCTCGACCATGCGAACGACGTGACCATCCGGCACACGACGATCCACCCCATGACCGCGGACGGCGGCATCCACGCCGAGTACTCGTCCAACGTCGTCATCTGGGACGATACGTTTACAGCCAAGTCAACGCGGCACATCGTCGAGGTCAACCTGGATCATTCGAATCACGTCACCGTCCGCAACAGCGACTTCTCGCACTGCGGTGACAACTCGCCCGAGTGGTCGCTCTGCCTGCTGCCCCAGTGGGCGAAGAACGTCACCGTCCGGCGCAACAAGTTCCACGACTGCAGGGGCTGCGACTTCATCCATGGCCGGGCGGGCGCCAATCTCCGGATCCTGAGGAACCGCTTCGCCCGGGCGCTCGTGTGCGACCACTCGTGGATCAAGTGCGGCCATCAGGACGCGATCGAGCTGTTCGCCGCCGACGGCCTGCTGGTCAGCCGCAACGTGTTCGGGGTGACGCAGCTGGGCGGGGCCCAGCTCTACCTGGCCAATGCGACGAACCATGTGCTGGTCAAGAACAACAAGTTCAATCGCAAGGACCCGCTCGCCCCGGGGGTCGTCTCGCGCGTCGGGATCCTGGTCGGCACCAGGATCTCGACCGTGTTCCCCCACGACGTCACGATCGAGAACAACACTGTGCTCTCGGGCAAGATCCGCCCGGATCATGCGGCTGAGTCGATCGTCCTCAGCCCGCGGTACGCATCCGCGCCCCTGCGCGACCGCCCGGTGATCGCGAACAACATCTTCGCGAAGCAGCTGGCTCCCAACCGCGTCTGCGGCCTGGCCAGGGTCTCGACGCACAACATCATCGAGCAGGGCACCGCGTGCGACCCGACGGACGTGGTCGGCGACGCCCTGCTCAACAGCCACGGCCGGCCGACGGCCGCGTCGGCGCTCGTGATCGACAAGGCCGACCCGGCGTACGCGCCGGTGCGCGACCTGCTCGACCATCGCCGGGTGGGACCGCCCGATATCGGGTGCTACGAGTTCGTGCCCTAGCGCAAGGACTGCCAGAGGCCGATCAGGTTGGCCTCGGTGTCCTCGACGTAGCCGGCGATGCCCATCCCGCCCACGTCATGCGTCTCCCCCACCTGGGAGCCGCCGTGGTCGGCCACCGTGCGCAGCGCCGCGGACATGTCGTCGACCTCGATGGTGACGATGGGGTGCTGGTACGGGCCCTGCCGCATCATGATGCCGCCGTTGATGTGCCCCGGCTCCGCGGGAGCACCCGACTCCGTGGCCGGCCCCGTGCTGACCAGCGTGTAGCCCATTCCCGGCATCGAGTTCAGCTGCCAGCCGAACGCGCCGCTGTAGAACGCTGATGCCCGGTCGCGGTCGTCGACCGGGATTTCGAAGTGCACCACCTTGCCGCTCATCCGTCCCCCTTCGTCGTCCCCCGCGAGCCTACACCCGAGAGACGGCTTGGCGGGCCTGCGGAGCCGGGATGTGAGCCGGATCGCAGCCGCGGCAGCGTCGTCACCACCAGATCTCCTCGCGCGCCAGGTCGGTGCCACCGGTCTCATCGAGCGCGTCCAGCCGCCTCATGTCCTCCGGAGCGAGCTCGAAGTCGAAGATCCGGCTGTTCTCCTCGATGCGCTCGCGATGGGTGGACTTCGGGATGGCGGGAAGGCCGTGCTGAATGCACCAGCGGAGGAGTACCTGGGCAGGGGTGCGTCCGGCCTGCTGTGCGATGTCCCACACGGTGGGATGCGAGAGGTGCCGGCCCGTGCCGAGCGGGCTGTAGGCCTCGGGCACGATCCCATGGCGACGGCAGGCGTCGACCAGGGCGACGCGGTTTCGGAACGGGTTGAACTGGATCTGGTTCACCGCCGGCGTGACCTCGGCGACCGCGGACAGCTGGTCGAGCTCCGCGGCGGAGAAGTTCGACACGCCAATGGAGCGCGTCAGCCCCCGCTCGCGTGCACGCTCCATCCCCTCCCACGCCCAGGTGGGGCCGCCCTGCGGCCAGTGGATGATGTAGAGGTCGACCGCGTCCACGCGCAACCGGCGCAGGCTGCCCTCCAGCTCGGCGACCGGGTCATCCTTGGCCGGGTAGAACTTGGTCGTCAGGTAGACGTGCTCACGTGGGACGCCGCTTTGCCGCAGCCCCTCCCCGACGCTCTCCTCGTTGCCGTACGCCTGGGCCGTGTCGATGTGCCGGTAGCCCAGCTCGAGCGCCCATCGCACGGCGTCCACACATTCCTGGTCGTTCGGCACCTGCCACACGCCGAGGCCCAGCATGGGCAGCTGGGTGCCGTCGGCGAGGTCGACGGCCTGCGGCCCGGTGGTCTGATCGGTGGTCATCGTCATCGTCCTTTCGTATGTGGCCAAAGGCACCACATGCCCGTCAGGCCCCTGCCGCAACCGCGTCGCGGAGCTGGTCGCGCACCGCCTGCAGGTCGCGCTTGAGGTCGCGCATCCCCGCCCGCTGGACGCCGGCCGCCTGGAGCCGGTAGATCTGGCGGCGCCGCTCGTCCAGCTCGGCGAGCAGCGAGTCGACGGTGGACTGGTGCTGTGCCCGGGAGCTCGTGGTCACTTCCATCAGGCAGCCTCCTGCACGATGGTGGGTTCGGATGGGGTCGTGGTGGTCGTGGCCGGCGCGGGTGCGGCCGGCCGGACGAGCAGGGCGGAGACGGCGATGCCGAGCAGCAGCAGCCCGAACAGCGCGTACAGCCCGTTCTGGAATCCATGGTCGAGCGTGGCCGCCCGAGGCGATGCCCGCGTCGGCGCGCTGCACCCCCGCGAGGCCGGCGATGGTGACTGGGACGAAGGTCAGGCCGAGGCCCGCGCCGCCGACGACGAACCCGGGGAACAGATCCCAGAAGTAGTGGGCGTCGACGGGCAGCCGCGACAGGTAGGCCACCGACACAGCCGAAAGCGACAGGCCGGCCGTGAGCGTGGCCCGCACGCCGAAGCGTGCGATCGGGAACTGCGCCAGGTTGGACACGACCGTGACCGTGAACGCGAAGCCGGTGAAGGCGACACCGGTCTCGACCGCGCTGTAGCCGAGCACGTCCTGCAGGTAGAGCGTCAGCAGGAAGAACTCCGAGAAGACGACCGAGGCGATGATCGCCATCGCCACGTTCGCGGCCGCGAGGGTGGGCAGGCGAAACAGCCGCAGGGGCAGCAGGGGCCAGGGAGAGGTGTGCTCGATCCAGGCGAACCATCCGATCAGCGCAACGGAGATCGCCAGCAGCCCGAGCGTCGACGCGGCCGTCCAGCCATCCGTCGTCGCCCGCGTGAGGGCGTAGACGAACAGCATCAGCCCGGCCGTCACGGTGGCCGCCCCGGCGACGTCGAAGTGTCGGTGCCCGAGGCTGGGACGGCTCTCAGCAAGCAGCATGGGCGTCAGCAGCGCGGCGGCCACGCCGACCGGCACGTTGACGAAGAAGATCCAGGGCCAGCTCAGGTAGCTCGAGAGCACGCCGCCGAGGAGGACGCCCACGGCAGCGCCGCTGCCGGCGGCGGCTGCGTAGATGCCGAGTGCGAGATTTCGCTCGCGACCCTCGGTGAACGTCGTCATCAGCAGGGAAAGGGCGGCCGGCGCAAGCAGCGCACCGCCGAGGCCCTGCAGGGCCCGGAACGCGACCAGCGAGCCGGCCGACCAGGCCAGGCCGCAGAGCAGCGAGGTGATCGAGAACAGTGCGAGGCCGGCGATGAACATCCGGCGCCGGCCGAACAGGTCGGCCAGCCTGCCGCCAAGCAGCAGGGTGCCGCCGAACACGATCGCGTACGCGGAGATCACCCATTGCAGCGCCGACTCGCTGAAGCCGAGGTCGGACTTGATGGATGGCAGCGCGACGTTGACCACGGCGACGTCGAGGACGACCATGAACTGCGCGGTGACGATAAGCGCCAGCGCAGTCCATCGAGAGCGTAAATTAGTGACTAGACCCATTATCAGTCTCCACAACCGTTGAAGATCTCAACAGTATACACAGTCCACGGTTTTTTCGCTACACTTCGGGTGTGAACCAGATCGTCACCACCCCGTCGACCCAGCGCCTGCCAGAGCAGCTCGTCTCCTCGGCCCTCTTCCTGCTGAAGCGGCTGGGGATGGCCGCCAAGAGCGAGACGATGGAGGCGTACGAGGGCACCGGCCTGCACCCCTACCACCACGCCATCCTGGCGCTGCTGGAGGAAGGCACCACCGAGACCCAGGGGGCGATCGGAGAGGCCCTCGGCTACGACAAGGGCCAGCTGGTCGGGATGCTGGACGAGCTGGAGGAGGCCGGCCTGATCGAGCGCAAGCGCGACCCCGCCGACCGCCGCCGCCACGTGGTGCGGATGACGGCCGAAGGCCGAAGCGCGCTCGGCCGGCTGCGCCGGCTGTCCGCCCGCATCGAGAGCGAGTTCCTGGCCCCGCTGAGCGAGGCCGAGCGGGCGCAGCTGCACGCGCTGTTGCTGCGCCTGGCGAGCCATCACGTGCCCAGCTGCGCGGGCGCGGCCGACGGCGCTCGCTAGATGATTGATTCC
>DASQYY010000124.1:0-19006 GCA_035638975.1 Gaiellales bacterium | reverse complement strand
ATCCACGATGCCGGGTCCTCGAAGTAGGCGTTGTAGAACAGCGAGCTCGCGAGCACCGCGGTGAGCGCGGCGGCGAGCATCAGCCGCAGGTCGCGGTCCGGCCCGGCGCGGAGAGCCGACCAGGCGATCGACGCGATCAGGGCAAGGTAGGCCGCCAGGCCGAGCGGCCCCAGCTCCGCCAGCACCGTCAGCGGGGTGGTGTGGGACGCGGCGGTCTTCGTCCGTCCGGGGTGCGCCGTGCCCGCGAGCGCGGCCCGGGCGAACCCACCCAGCCCGGCGCCGTTCAGCGGGTGATGGCGGATCACACGCAACCCGTCCTCGACCAGTCGTGACCGCCCGCTCGTCACCTGCCGGGTGGAGCTGCCATGCGAGGAGGCGAGCAGCCCTGCGGCGCCCACCAGCACGACCACGACGGCGAGCGCGACCACCAGCCGGCGCGGCCAGAAGGTGGCACCGAGGAACGCCGCGCCGGCCGCCAGTGCGAGCAGGCTCGACTGCGAGTAGGCGAGGTACTGCCCGGCGAACAGGACGGCCACCAGCAGCAGCAGCGGCACGGTGATCCGCCGGTAGACCATCACGCCCAGCAGCAGCACGATGGTGACCGCCATGAACCGGCCGTAGATGCTCGCGTCGTAGAACAGGGAGTTCACCCGGAAGAAGGCGCCGTACTCGTTGCCCACCATGATCTTGTGGTTCCAGAACAGATGCCTGCTGTGCAGCTGCCAGAACGCGACCGCCGCGAAGATCAGCCCGAGCGTGACCTGCACCGCCAGCATCGCCCGCAGCTGGCGCTCGGTCGGCCGGACCGACGCCAGGCGGGCGAGCAGGAAGCCGAACGGCAGGTAGAAGAACAGCATCTCGACGCCGCCCTGGCGGCCGTCCGCCGTCCAGAGCAGCGACACCGCGCTCCAGCCGATCAGCGCTGCGGCCGCCCACCCGACCGGGCCCAGCGCGGCGGGCCGCTCCGCTCCGGTGACCAGCTCGTAGGCACACGCGGCGCCCATCGCCAGCACGATGGCGTAGAGCGGCACGAGCAGGTTCGCCTGCTCGCCGCCGGCGTGCAGAGGAATGCGGGCCGGCGCCGCCGCGACCACGGCCAGCAGCGTGAGGGTGGTGTACCGATGGGCGACGAAGGCGCCGACGGCGAGGGCCGCCAGCCCGGCCACGACGCCGGCCGCCGCCAGCGCCGGCCGGCCGGTCGCATCCGCCCGGAACCGGCTGATCGGCGAGTGCAGCAGGTCGGCCGCCACGATCGCTCCGCCGATCGCCCACGCGGCGAACGCGGCCGCGCGAATGCGCCGGTCGGCGGAGGTGAGCAGGCCGGCGAGGCCTGCCGCCGCGATGATCGAGCCGAGCGCCGTTTCGCTCACGGCAGCGTCACCGTCACCTTGGGGGGGTTCGGCGTGCGGTTTCCCGCGCGGTCGACGGCGACGATCTCGATCGTGGCCTGCCCGGGCCCGACTGCGTCGATGCGGAAGTGGGCGACCCTTGGGATCACGCGGTGCTTGTGCACGACCAGCCGGCCGTTCTTGTAGACGAGCAGCTCGGCCCGCGAGACGGGATCGGACCGGGTGTAGTGGACGGTCACGACCGCCGTGCCGATGTGCACCTTGCCGATCGTGACGTCCACCGGCTTCGTGTCCACCACGATCGGGTCGGGGATCGTCACCTGACGGCCCCCGGCGAGCGTGACGCGCAGGTGGTAGGTCCCGTCCGCGACGACGGCGCCGGACGCGTCACGCCCGTCCCAGATGGCGCGCACGCGGCCCTTGGCGAACGTGCGGTCGGCGAGCGTGCGCACGAGGGTGCCGTCCGTGCGGACGATCGCCAGCTGCAGGTGCTGCCCATCGCGCAGCGTGAAGTGCATGTGGGCGAGCCGGTGGCAGCCCGGATCCTGGCACCCCGGCGAGAGGTACGCCCGTACGTGCGGGTGCCCCACGGCGGAGTGCGTCAGCTTCAGCTGCTCCGCGCGGAGGAAGGCCGCGGCGCTTGCGGCGATGATGACCAGCAGCAGCGCGGTCGCGGCTCGATGGTGGCTCACGGCGCGCCGATTGTAGGCGCACCGTGAGCCACGGTGATCCTCCAGGCGGCCCTAGGCGGCCGGAGAGCGCTGCGCCGCCGCCTGCACCCGCGCGCCGCGGGCGAGGTACAGGGCCCCGATGGCAACCACCACGACTGCGCCGACGACGTACCAGATCGGTGCGGCGTCGAGCGTCTTCAGGCCGGAGGCGCCGAGCACCAGGGCGATGCCGCCGCGGAGCAGCCGCTCCGGCGCGCGGTGGGTGAAGTGCGACCCGATCAGGATGCCGGGGATCGAGCCGATCAGGATCGACGCGACCACGCTGAAGTTCGGCGTGCCGAAGGCGATCGTGGCAAGACCGGCAGCGATGGTGACGAGCATGGCGTGGAACAGGTCGGTGCCGACGACGCGGCGGGCGCTGAGCGGGAACAGCGTGACGAGCGCGATGCCGAAGAAGACGCCCGACCCGACCGACGTGAGGCCGAGGATGAAGCCGAAGATGACGCCGATCACCACGGCCAGGGTCTTGTGGTAGGCGGTGAGCTGACCGTCCGTGGGCAGGCGGTCGGCGTCCCAGATGCCGGGGATCGTGACGAACGTGCGGGCGGCGACGACGATCGCCACGAGGACGAGGATGCCGCCGATCAGGTCGAGCAGCACCGTGTTCACATCGACCCCGACGCGCGGGAAGATCTCGTAGAGCGTGAACACGCCGAGGATCGCGGCGGGGACGCTGCCGGCGCCCATCCACAGGCCCAGCTCGCGGTTCACGTTCTTGAGCTGGTGATGGCGGGCGGCGCCAAACACCTTCGTGATCGCTGCGTAGATCAGGTCGCTGCCGACGGCGGTCGTCGGCGGGATGCCGAACACGGAGATCAGGATCGGCGTCATCAGCGATCCGGCGCCCATCCCCGTCAGCCCCACCAGGATGCCGACGGCGAGCCCCGCTGCGATCATTCCCACGTTGATGTCCATGCCCTGTGCCCCTCCCATGGAAGCCGATTCACGCCTAGTCCGACTAGTCTAAGCGGTTTAGTGGAGAATGCAAGCCCGACTTGCAATGTTCCCGTCGCCGGCTAACGCGAACCAGGGGATGCGAGCCGGTTGCCAGAGCGCTTTGCGAGAACATAAGCGAGGGGGCCGAGCCCCATGGCTCGGCCCCCTCGCGATGCGCCTGCTACTGCTGGCGGTAGGCCTCGATCAGCACCTGGGCCACCTCGGGGCGTGAGAACTCGACCGGCGGCACCTCGCCGTTGCCGAGCATCTCCCGCACCTTGGTGCCCGACAGGAAGACGTGATGCTCCGCGTCGTGCGGGCACGTCTTGTTCGAGGCCATGTTCCCGCACGTCCGGCAGAAGAACGTGTGGTCGAAGAACATCGGCTCGATGTCGAGCTCGTGGGGCTCGAACTCGTCGAAGATGTGATGCGCGTCGTACGTGCCGTAGTACGACCCCACACCCGCATGGTCGCGCCCCACGATGAAGTGCGAGCAGCCGTAGTTCTTCCGGCAGATCGCGTGCCAGACCGCCTCCCGGGGGCCGGCGTACCGCATCGCCGCCGGAAACACGCTCAGCAGCGTGCGGTCGGCGGGGTAGTACTTCTCGAGCAGCACCTGGTAGCAGCGCATCCGCACGTCGGCCGGGATGTCGTCGCCCTTCGTCTTGCCGACGAGCGGGTGCAGCAGGAGGCCGTCGACCGTCTCGAGGGCGCACTTCTGGATGTACTCGTGCGCCCGGTGCACCGGGTTTCGCGTCTGGAAGCCGACGACCCGCGCCCATCCGCGCTCGGCGAACGCCGCCCGCGTGTCCTTCGGGTCGAGGTGATGCGACGGGAAAGCCGGGTCGGGCCGCTTGAAGACCGTGACCGGGCCGCCCACCAGCGTCGGGCCCTCGGCGTAGATCTGGGCAACGCCGGGGTGCGCGTCGTCGGTGGTGCGATAGGTCTTGGCCGCCTCGTTCTCGCGGTCGACCGTGTAGACCTCCTCGACGTCGAGGATGCCGAGCAGCTCACCGTCTGGGCTCTCCAGCGCGAGCCGGTCGCCCGCCGGCGCCTCGGGCACCGACAGCGTCACCGGCAGCGCCCAGGGGAGGCCATTGGCGAGGTGCATCGACTCGACCGCCCCGTCGTAGTCCGCCCGGGTCATGAACCCGGTCAGCGGCGATAGCGCGCCGGAGGCGATCATGTCCAGGTCGGCCGTCTGCTTCTCGCTCATCCGGACGCGGGGAAGCGACGCCGCCTGCTCGGCCAGCGAGGCGGCCTCGTCACCCGTGACGGTGCGATCGATCAGCTCGCCGCCGTGCGGGGCGATCAGGCCGCCGGCCTTCGTCGTCGTGGCCTCTGCCATCAGGCGACGGCCTCCTCGGCGTCGCGCGCCAGGAACCCGAGCTCCTCAAGGCGGTCGACCACGATTTGGGCAGACTCCTCCGGTGTGCGGCCCTCGGTGTCGACCACGATCTCGGGGTCGGCGGGCGGCTCGTACGGATCGGACACGCCCGTGAACTCCTTGATCTCCCCGGCGAACGCCTTGGCGTACAGGCCCTTCACGTCGCGCCGTGCGCACTCGTCCAGCGACGTGGCCACATAGACCTCGACGAAGCGGTCGCCGATCATCTCGCGCACCGCGTCGCGGGTCTCGGCGTAGGGCGAGATCGCCGCGACGATCACGCCGGCGCCATGGCGCGTCAGCAGCTTCGCGACGAAGCCGATCCGCAGGATGTTGGTGTCGCGGTCCTCACGGGAGAACCCGAGGCCCTTGCTCAGGTTGGTGCGGACGACGTCGCCGTCGAGGTGGTCGACGAGGATGCCGCGCCGCTCGAGCTCGGGGCCGACGATCTCGGCGATCGTGCTCTTGCCGGCACCGGACAGCCCGGTGAACCAGAGCGTGAATCCATGGTTTTCCTGTGGCACTTGTGGAGATCCTTTCGCAGTTGTACCTTCCGGCGCTTTGTAGCGCCTCAGCTTCCGTGGAGGCCGCACTCCACCTTCCCCGTGCCCTTCCAGCGGCCTGTCCGCTCGTCCGCGCCGTCCTCCACCGCACTGGTGCAGGGAACGCAGCCGATCGACGGGAATCCGTGGTCGTGCAAGGGGTTGTAGGGGATGCCGTGCCTCCAGATGTAGCGCCAGACGTCGCGGTTCGTCCAGTCCACGAGCGGCTGCACCTTCACCACGCCGCGGCGCTCATCTATCTCGATTTTGCGGGCATTTTCGCGAGTTGTCGACTGCTCTCTGCGAATTCCTGTGATCCACGCGTCCATACCTTCGAGCGCCTGGCGCAGCGGGGCCACCTTGCGCATGCCGCAGCAGGCGTCGGGCTCGCGCTCCCAAAGCCGTTCGCCGTGCACCGCCGCCTGCTCCTCCACCGACAGCTCCGGCTCGATCCGCTCGAACCGGACCGGATAGCGCTCGATCAGCTTGCGCCGCGTCTCGTAGGTCTCACGGAACAGCAGGCCGGTGTCGAACTCGACCACCCGCACGTCCGGCTCGATCTGCGAGAGCATGTGCACGAGCACCGAGCTCTGCTTCTGCCAGGAGCAGGTCAGCACCAGGCGGGGGTGGAACAGCTCGACGGCGGCCCGCAGGACGTCCTCCGCGCTCTTGTCCTCGAGCTCGTCCGCGAGCCGCTCGGCCTCCGCCGGGCTGATCGGGAGGATCGTGCTCACGTGGCCGTCGGGATGTCGCGGAGCAGCAGATGGGGCATGGTGTCGGAGCGCAGGCCGAGCCGCAGCGTCTCCAGCGGGATCACCTCGTCGGGCGGGATGTTGCCGAGGTTGACCTCGGGCCCGAGGTGGCGGATGAACCAGGCCTGCTGCTCCTTCTGCGGTGCCTCGAACAGCAGCTGGTCGAGCGGGACCTCGTGGACGATCTCGTCGATCAGGCCGCTTCGCACCTCACCGGTGCCCCGGAAGATGCCGGCGGTCCCGGTCTCGCGCGCCTCCGTGATCACCTTCCAGGCGCCCGCCTCGAGCTCCTCGCGGATCCAGGCCACCCATTGGTATGGCGCGTAGATGGCATCCTGATCCTTCGATCCCACCTCGGACAGCACCACGAAGTCCTCCGCCAGCGCGCCGATCAGCTCCTGCTTGCTCTCGCGCTCCATCTGCAGCGTGCCGTCGCTGACCTCCACGTGCGTGAACCCGTGGCCCTTGATCCAGCGCTTGAACTCGTCCACCTTGCCCCGGGCCACGGCGGCCTCGAGCAGCGTGCCACCGCACATCACGGGTGTGTCGAACGAGCGGTAGAGCTTCACCTTCTCGGTCAGGTTCTGCGTCACATACGACGTGCCCCAGCCGAGCTTGACGATGTCGACGTACTCGCCGGCCGTCTCGAACAGCCCGTTCACCTCGGCCAGCGTCATGCCCTTGTCGATCACGTGGGTGAGGCCGCGCTCGCGCGGCTTCGAGGGGCGCAGCGGGAGTCCCAGGAACTCTTCGACCATGGCTTACAACCTCGAGTAGATGGTTTCTTCGAGCCGCTTGCGCGCCTCGACCTGGACGTTCTCGTACAGCGACTCGCCGTGGGTGTCCATGCCGACGATCAGGGGCCCGAAGTCCCGCACGCGGAACTTCCAGAGGCACTCCGGCATCAGGTCCTCCCACTCGACCTGCTCGATCTCCTCGATCTGCGTCGTCTCAAGCGCGGCCGCCCCGCCGACGATGGCGAGGTAGACGCCGCCGTGCTTCCCCAGCGGCTCGAGCGCCTCGGGCAGCAGGCCGCCCTTGCCGATGATCGCGCGCGCGTGGTGGTCGCGGACGAGGCCCTCGGTGAAGCGGCTCATGCGGGCGCTGGTGGTGGTGCCGATGCACATCGGCTCGTAGCGGCCCTCGCCGAGCTTGCGGACGTTGGGCGCGGTGTGCAGGAGCGCGGCGCCCTCGAGCGACATCGGCGGCTCCTGGCCGCGGTCGAAGATGCGAATCTGGGTGGCGTCGCGGATGCCAATGATGTGGCCCTGGATGGTGACGGTGTCGCCGGCGCGCAGCTCACGGACGGTGGCCTCGTCGGTGGGGAAGGTGATCTCGTGGTGCATCAGTGCTCCAGTCGGTGGCGTCGGTGGATGGCGACGGTTTGCAGCCGCCGGATGCCGCCGGATGTCGCCGAGGGGAGCACTTAGGCCTCGCGGTCGAAGTCGACGGTGCCGTCGGCGTGGATGTGGGCGCTCGCGCGGCGGGCGGCCCAGCACTGGTAGTTCACGGCGACGGGGTTCAGCGTGATGTGCGTGTGCGCCTGCTCGACGTGCACCGACAGCACCGTCGTGTCGCCGCCGAGGCCCATCGGGCCGATGCCCGTCTCGTTGAGCAGCTCGAACAGCTCCCGTTCGAGCTGGGCGACGTCCGGGTCGGGGTTGACGTCGTCGACCGGCCGCGCGATCGCCTCCTTGGCAAGGTGCATCGCGAGGTCGGCCGACCCGCCGATGCCGACGCCGACGATCCCGGGCGGGCAGGGCTTCCCGCCGGCTCCGACGATCGAATCGAGCACGAACCGCTTGATCGCCGCGACCCCGTCGGCGGGCACGAGCATCTTCAGGAAGCTCATGTTCTCGGAGCCCGATCCTTTGGGGATGCACTTCACGTCGAGGCCGTCCCAGTCGGGCACGAACTCCCAGTGGATGTGCGGGATCCGGTACCCGGTGTTGTCGCCGGTGGCCACGCGGGTGAGCGTGTGGACGGTGTTGGAGCGCAGCGGATGCTCGAGCGTCGCCCTGCGCGTCCCCTCGCGCAGCGCCTGCTCGATGCGGGCCGGGTGCAGCGGGAAGTGCTCGCCCAGCCGGACGTAGTACACGGCCAGCCCGGTGTCCTGGCAGACCAGGTTCTTGGTCTCGTCGGCGACCGACACGTTGGTGTTGATGGTCTCGAGGATGCGCTTGCCGACCTTGTGCGTCTCGCGCTCCATGGCGGCGCGGAGCGCGTCGCGAAGGTCCTGGGGGATGTCCTTCAGCGCCCAGACGTAGAGGTGTGCGGAGGCGTCCTCGACGGTCTGTTGCAGATCGGTGGTGATGTCGATTGCCATTCGAGTGGGTCTCAGTCCTTTCAGCGGGCGGCGTGTGCAGCCGCGCGCCCGGCGCGGCGTCCGAATACGGTGCAGTCGAGCAGCGAGTTGCCCATCATGCGGTTTCGGCCGTGCACCCCGCCGGTGATCTCTCCGGCTGCGTACAGGCCCTCCACGGTCGTGCGGCCGTCGCGGTCGATCACCAGGCCGCCGTTCTGGTAGTGAAGCACGGGGTAGGTGAGGATCGGCTCGGTCAGCGGGTCGATGCCGGCATGGCGGTAGCGCCGCAGCATGTAGGGCAGCACCTGGTCGGCCACGTCGGGGTCGATGCGCGTGGTGTCGAGCAGTACGGCGGGCCGGCCGTCGGGCGTCGTCAACCCCCGGCCCTCCTCGCATTCCCTCATGATCGCCTCGGCCACCGTGTCGCGCGGCGCAAGCTCGTCGACGAATCGCTCGCCCTCCGCATTCACGAGCAGCGCCCCGTAGCTACGGGTGGTCTCGGGGATCGAGTAGCCCTGCAGCGGCGGCGGCCACGCGCCGCCGTTGGGGTGGTGCTGGAGCGAGTCGCTGTCGCGCGTCTCGGCGCCCAGCTGCTCGGCCAGCTTCGCGACCTCGCCGGTCGCCCCGGGCTGGTTGGTCGTCAGCACGCCGCGGCGCTGCGCCTCGGCGTAGCACCGCCCGCCGGCCGCGAGCACCACAGCGCCGGCGTCGATCGCGCGCCGCTCCCCGTCCTGCTCAACGGTCGCGCGGAGGTGGCCGTTGGGTCGATCGAGTGCCACCAGCGGCGTGTGGCCATGGATCTCGATGCCCTCGGCCGCGAGCGCGCCCCGCAGCGCGTGTGCGATCGCGTGCCCGGTGCGATCCCCGACCTGCAGCAGCCGCCGCGCCGTCGCCCCGCCGCAGCGGGCGAGACGGTAGCCGTCACCCTCGCGCGAGAACTCGACGCCGATCGACTCCAGCCAGGCCACCGCGCCCGGCGCCTCGCCCGTCAGCACCGAGACCAGATCCATGTCCGCCGTCTCGTGCGATGACCGGTACACGTCCTGCGCGTGCTGGTCCGGCGAGTCGTCGCCGCCCACCGCCGCCTGGATGCCGCCCTGCGCCTTGCCGGTGTTGCACGAGGCGGGCGAGCCCTTCGTGATCACGGTGACGCGCGCCCCTGCGTTCGATGCCGCCCATGCGGCGGCCAGGCCGGCGCCGCCGCTGCCGACCACCAGCACGTCGGTGGTGTCGGGGAGCTCGCTCATCACGCCCATGGTACCCAAGAAACGCTAATGTTGAAAATAAGCCTGGCTTATGTCGGAGATATCCCCCGGGGCCGCCTCCGCGGGGTTCCACGGCAGCACCAGCGGGTCGCCGTCGTAGCGAGGGATGACGTGCACGTGGTAGTGGAAGACGGTCTGCCATGCGGCCGCGCCGTTTGACTGCATGATCGTCACGCCCTGCGCCCCCAGGCCTGAGACGGCGCGCGCGGCGATCCGCTTGGCGACCACCGCGCAGTGGGCCAGGTCCTCCTCCGAGATGTCCGAGATGTCCTGGGCGTGCGCCCGCGGGATGACCAGTGCATGGCCGCGGGTGGCGGGGTTGATGTCCATGATCACGATCGCCCGGTCGTCCTCGTGGATGCGCGTCGAGGGCAGCTCGTCGGCCACGATCCGGCAGAAGATGCAGTCGTCCATGTGGGGCGATGGTAGTGGAGATGGACGCCGACGCCCCCCGGCGGACTCTCCTCGCTCGCACCGCCCGGGACGGGCTCGGAGCCCGACTCGGCGACCGCGGAGCTTCGTGACGGGTCTGTGACACCCCCTGCGAACATTCGTGACGCCGATTCCGCGCAACCAGGCCGGTCGCGCCAGGGAAGGGCTCGGAGCCCGACTCGGCCGCGTGTAGGAGATCAGCACGCAATCGTGACCGGTCGTATCAGCCGCGTGACGGGTCATCTAGCATCGCGGCATGGCTGACACGACCCCATTCGTCCCCGACGGCTTCGATCCGCCGCTCGACCTGACGGCCGACCGGTTCGTGCTCGAGCCGCTCGGCCCCCAGCACACGGAGCCGGACTACGACGCGTGGACGTCCAGCATGGAGCACATCCGCTCCACGCCGGGCTTCACGACCGGGACCTGGCCGCGCGAGATGACGCTCGCGGAGAACCGGGCGGACCTCGAGCGGCACGCGCGCGACTACGCCGCGCGCACAGGCTTCACCTACACGGTGCTCGATCCGCAGAGCCGCGACGTGATCGGCTGCGTCTACATCTACCCGTCGAAGCGGGAGGATCGCGACGCCCAGGTGTCGTTGTGGGTGCGGGCTTCCCGGGCGGAGCTGGATCAGCCGCTCTGGACTGCGGTCCGGGACTGGCTGACCGGCGAATGGCCGTTCACCGCCGTCGACGACCACGGCCGCAGCTGATGCCGGGCGAGGTCGTGACGACCACCGAGCGGTTCGAGCTGCGCCTGCTCGTACCGGACGATGCCGAGCCGCTGCAGCGGCTCTATGGCGACCCGGAGGCGATGCGCTACGTGGGCGCAGATGGCCGTGCGCGCACGCCGGAGCAGACCGCTGCGGGGGTCGGACGGCTGATCGGCCATCAGCTGCAGCACGGCTTCTCGCTGTGGGCGGTGACCGAGCGCGGTACCGGGGAGGTGGTGGGCGTCGCCGGGCTCGTGCTCGAGGATTTCGAGGGCCCGGACGTCGAGGTCGTCTACGAGCTGCAGCGCGACGCCTGGGGCCGGGGCATCGCCACCGAGGTCGCGACCGCCTGTCTCGACCTCGCGTTCGGCCCCCTTGGACTGAACCGCGTGATCGCTCTCGCCTATCCCGAGAACGCACCCTCCGTCCGCGTCATGCAGAAGATCGGGATGGAGCCCGACGGCGAGGTGGAGGCGTACGGGCGGCGGATGGTGCGCTATCTGGCGGTCGCGGCGCCCGCCGGTTAGTTAACGGCCACTGAACGCCACCTGAATCCGCGCCCGGTAGCATGTCGCACATGCGAGTCCTGATCACCGGCGGCGCCGGCTTCATCGGCTCGCACCTCGCCGATGCCCTGCTCGCCCGGGGCCATGAGGTGCGGGCACTCGACAACCTCGACCCGCAGGTGCACCCGGGCGGCCAGCGCCCGGCGTACCTCGACGAGGGGGTCGAGCTCCTGGTCGGCGACGTCCGCGACCACCGCGCCGTCGCCGATGCGCTCGAAGGCGTGGACCATGTCGTCCACTTCGCCGCTGCAGTCGGGGTCGGCCAGTCGATGTACGAGATCGAGCGGTACACCTCGATCAACGCCATCGGAGGCGCCGTCGTCCTGGAGGAGATCGTCAAGCGCCGCGATCAGCTCCGACGGGTGCTGGTCGCATCGTCGATGTCGATCTACGGCGAGGGGCGCTACCGCTGTGAGCAGCACGGCCTGCTCGCGCCGCAGGTGCGAAGCGACGAGCAGCTGGACGCCCGCGACTGGGAGCTGCACTGCCCGGAGTGCGGCCGTGTCCTTCAGCCGCTCCCGACCGGTGAGGACAAGCCGGTGCAGCCGATGTCGATCTATGCGGTGAACAAGCGCGACCACGAGGAGATGTTTCTCGCCATCGGCCGCGCGCACCGCCTGCCGACGGTGGCGATGCGCTTCTTCAACGTGTACGGCGACCGGCAGGCGCTGTCGAACCCCTACACCGGCGTAGCCGCGATCTTCGGCGGCCGGCTGCTGAACGACAAGCGGCCGCTGGTGTTCGAGGACGGCCTGCAGAGCCGCGATTTCGTTCACGTGTCGGACATCGCCGCCGGCTGCGTGGCGGCGCTCGAGACGGGGGGTGCCGACTACCGCGCGGTGAACCTGGGCACGGGTGTGCCCCGCTCGGTGCTGGACGTCGCCACCGAGCTGGCGCGCGGCCTGGGCAAGGAGCATCTGCAGCCCGAGATCGTCAACAAGTTCCGCGCCGGCGACATCCGCCATTGTGTGGCGGACATCTCGCTCGCCCGTGAGACGCTCGGCTTCGAGCCGGCGGTGGCGTTCGCGGACGGCATGCAGGAGCTGCTCGGGTGGGTGGCGACGCAGCAGGCGACCGACTCGGTCGACACCGCGGCGGGCCAGCTCGAGGCCGCCGGCCTCACCCGGTGAGCGCCGCACCCGACATCACCATCTCGCTGGTCAACACGAACAACCGCGAGCTGCTGCTGGGCTGCCTGCGGTCGCTCGAGGCGGCCGCGAGGGAGACGGCGCTGCAGACGATCGTCGTCGACAACGCATCGACGGACGGCAGTGCCGCGGCCGTGCGCGATGCGTTCCCGCAGGTCGAGATCGTCGAGCGCGACCGGCGGTACGGGTTCGGCGCCAACCACAACCAGGCGATCGCACGGGCGAAGGGTCGCTTCGTCCTGATCCTGAACGAGGACACGGTGCTCCACGACGGCATGCTCGACCGCATGTCGCGATTCATGGATCAGAACCCGGACGTGGGTGCGTGCGGGCCCAAGATCCTCAACCCGGACGGCACGCAGCAGCCCTCGGCGTTCCGGTTCCCGACGCCGAGGCGGGTGGCGTTGACCACGTTGACGCTGCAGCGGCGGGGCTGGATCCAGTCACAGCCGGATCACATCGTGCGGGTCGATTGGGTCTGCGGTGCCGCCATCCTCGCCCGGCTGGCGGCGCTGCGCGCGGTGGGCGGGTTCGACGAGCGGCTGTTCATCTACTCCGAGGATCCGGATCTCTGCCTGCGGATACGCGAGGCCGGCTACGCGACCGCCTACTTCCCGTACGTATCGCTCGTGCACTTCGAGAACGCCACGACCAGCGGTGTGCCGGAGCGGCGGATCGCGCAGATGGAGCTGAGTCGCGCGATGTATGCGCGCAAGCATCACGGCGCCGCCGGCGAGTACGCGGTGCGCGGGCTGACGGCCGCGACCTTCGCCGCACGTGCCGCCGCCGCGAAGGCCCTGCTGACGGTGCCCGGAGGAGAGCGGCTGAAGCGTGTCGACGAGGATGCTCCCCGGCGCTTCGCGGCGCATGTGCGGGCGGCGCTCCGGCCTGGCGCGACGCCGGGGATCGCGGAGGCGGCCGAGGAGTTCAACGCCGAGCGGGCGGCCGGCGCGGGATAGGTGCCGGAATACAGGTCGAGCCGCCTGATTGCCTCAGACGGCTCGACTGTCCGTGGAGTGCGCCGGTTTCCCCCGCAGGAGTTTCAGATCTCTCAACGGCCGGCGCATGGTCATCGTCGGCCGCTTTTCGAAGCGGATAAAGCCGATTTCATTTTCAGGTTTCCGGGCTAGACCAATTCCGCGACGACGAGCAGCGTCTCCAGCGTCGGATCCGAGCAGTAGGCCACGCGCGTGCCGGCGGCAGCCTCGCGGCGCAGCGCACCGAGGATGTCGTCCGTGATCACCTCGCCGGGCGCTATCGCGGGGATGCCGGGCGGGTAGGGCGCGGCTGTCTCGGCCGCGATGCGGCCGACCGCCTGCTCTGCCGGGATCCGCTCACGGGGGGCGAAGAAGGCGTCGCGGGGACTGAGCGCCGTGGTCACCTGGAGCGACCACACGCTGGAGGCGGCGACCGGTCGCGGCGCGGAGCGGCGGGCGGCCAGCGATCGCTCGATCGAGCCGACCAGGGTGTCCACGGTCGCCGCCGTGTCGGCGATGGTCACGATCGGGACGAGCGTGTCGCGGTCGGCCATCTCCAGGCGAACGCCGTCGCCGAGCAGGTCGGCCTCCACCTGGAAGCCGTCCGCGCCGGTGCCCGCCAGGCCGAGGACGAGCTTGGTGGGATCGGACGCCTCGGAGACGTGCAGGCCGTCGATCCGGCGGAGCCGCTCGCGCGCGCCGGCCACGAGCTCGATCGTGCGCTCGAGCAGCTCGGGCCCGCGATCCTCCATCAGCTGCCGGGCGCGATCGCTCGAGGCGAGGATGGCCGCCGCGGGGCTGGTGGTGTGCAGCACCTCGAACGCCTCGTCGACCCGGGCCAGGTCGAGCAGGCCGGCACGTGCGACCACGATCGAGCCCTGGGTGAACGCGGTCAGGTTCTTGTGGGTCGACGTGACCATGGCGTCGGCACCGCGTGCGATGGCGTGGCGCGGCAAAGCGGGATGGAAGCCAAGGTGGGCCCCCCAGGCCTGGTCGACGATCAGCGGCACGCCCGCGTCGTGGGCCAGCTGCGCGATCGCCTCCAGGTCGGACAGCATTCCCACATAGCTCGGCTCGACCAGGAAGACGGCGCGGATGCCCGGCTCATCGGCGAGCGCGCGCCCGACGGCGTCGGCCGGCACACCGGTGGCGAGCCCCGTCTCGGGGTCGACGCTCGGCGACACCCAGACCGGGTCGAGGCCGGCCAGCACGAGGCCGCCGAACAGCGACTTGTGCAGCGTGCGGGCAACCAGCACGCGATCTCCCGGCCGAGCGGCGGCGAGGGCGAGGGCCTGGTTTCCGTGCGTCGAGCCGGCGACGGAGAAGCGGCAGAGGTCGCCGCCCCAGAGCCGGGCGGCCAGGCGCTCGGCGCGGCCGAGCACGTCGCCGCCCATACGGGAGTCGTCGGCACCGGACACGAGCGGGAGATCATGGAGGAGGAGCGGGCTGGCGAGCTCGGAGGCGCGCTTGTGGCCGGGCACCGTGAAGGTGGTGCCGGGATCGGCGAGGAACCGGTCGACGGCGTCGGCGAGGGGAGCTTCGGAGGGCATGAGCGCGACAGCGTACCGGCGGCGCGGCGCCGGCGACCCGAGAACGGTCTCTCCAGCAGCGGCGGGCACACCGGTCACCTGCGCCCTCCATGTGGCGCGGCGGCGCGGGCCGAGCCGCCGGTGAGAGCGGCCGCTTCGGTCAGCCGGTCGGCCGCAGCCGCTGCTCGGGCGATCCCGGGTCCGGCGTCCGCGTCGTCAGCTCTGCGATCCGCCGCCTCTCCGCGTCCGCGATCTGCAGGATCTCGCAGCCGACGCGCTGATGCCGCTCGTCCACCGCCGATGTCTGCAGCACCCGCGCCTGCAGGCGCAGCGGCCGCCCCGCCAGCCGCGCCAGCATCGCCACTCGGTCGCCTACGTGGAACGTCAGCTCGCTGACGAACGCCACGCCCGACGCCGACAGGTCTGCCAGGCGCACCTCGATCTCCTCGTCCTGCGCGATCGCCCGCGCTCCCAGGACGTGCACGGTCGCCGTCTCCTCGAGCCGCGCCCGCTGGGTGACCCGCACACCGTACCGGCGCTGCACATCCACCACCCGCAGCTGCACGCGCGCCATCCAGTCGGCCTGCTGCCGCAGCTCCGCCACCGTCAGCGAGATGTCGTGGCCGCCACCGCCCGGGTCGTTCGTGCGCAGCAGCAGCTCGAGGCCGTCGCGCACCCGCAGCCGCGACGCCTCGGCGACGAGGAACGGCCCCCGCTCAGCGAGGATCCGCAGCGGCACGACGCCGCCGTCGCTCGAGAACGCCTCGATCGAGTCGGTCGGCTGCTGAGCCAGGATGCTCAGCGCCAGCTGGGTGAGATCCTTCCTGCTCACGGGGCACCTGGGCCCGTAATCGACCCGGGCCGCCGCTGGTGTAGCTGCTCGAGATGGCCGGAGGCGACGCGCCTACGCGTCGTTCAGCTTGAACACCTGGATCCGGTCGTTCCACGAATCGGTGACGTAGAGGTCGCCGGAGTAGATCTCGAGGTGCGTGGGATGGAAGAACTGGCCGGTCGCTGACCCCAGCTTGCCGAAGGTCTGCACCACCGCGCCCGCCGCAGAGATCTCGACCAGCCGGTTCTGCCCGGCTTCGGCCACCCAGATCGTCCCGGCCGGCGTGACGGCGATTCCCTCCGGGTCGGTGATGCCGCTGATCGTCTTCAGGACGGCACCGGTCGACGCGTTCAGCTCGACCACCCGGTTGTTCATCGTGTCCGCGACGTAGACGGTGGCGCCCTCGACGGCCACGTCCTTCGGGAAGTTGAACCCGGTCTGCGTCCAGGCCGGCGTCAGTCGCGAGGTGTCCCACAGCTGGACGCGGCTGTTCCAGGTGTCGGCGACGACCACGTTTCCGCCGCTGGATGCCACCGCCCATGGCCAGTGCAGGTCGCCGACCGCGCTTCCAGCAACCCCGAACGTTTTCCCGGTAGCGGTGCCGCTTCGAGTGAACTGCGTGACGCGGTTGTTCTTCGTGTCGGCCACCCACACGGTCTTGGAGGTCTCGTTGATGGTCACGTCGCGCGGCCAGTTGAAACCGGACAGGTCATTGGCGCCCCAACCGCGGTCGCCCCACGTCAGGTCGTAGGCGCCGGTCGAGGTGGTGAACCGCTCGATCCGCTGGTTCACCGAGTCGGCCACGAATGTGTTCGTGTCGACGGCGATGCCGGACGGCTCGTTGAAGCCGCCAACGGGCGCCGGCCCGCCGCCGTATCGCTTGGAGAAGGCTCCCGCTTGCGTGAACCGGTCGATGTGGTCGTCCCACAGGTCCGCCCCGTAGACCATCGGTGAAGTGCCGGCTCCGACGGCGACGCGGCGCAGCTGCTGGAACTGCCCGTTGCCCGTGCCCGTTGACCCGTACGTCTGCAGGTATCCGCCACTGCTCGTGAACTTCTGGATCCGCTCGTTGTCCGAATCCGCAACGTAGATCCGGTTGGAGGCGTCGACCGCCACCCCGTATGGGCGGAGGAACTGACCGTGCGCCGATGCGTGGGATCCCCAGCTCATGAGCCAGCCGCCGGTGGGGCTGAGCTTGACCACTCGGTCGTTGGCGTAGTCGGCGACGTAGATGTTCCCGGCCGAGTCGGTGGCGGCGTCCCGGGGTGCGTTGAAGTCCCCCTGACCGGTTCCCAGCGGCCGCTGGATCGTGCGAATCAGGGTGCCGCCCGTGGTGAACTCGAACACGGCGTTCTGCTGATCGTCGGTCACCAGCACGACCGGCGTGCCATTCGGGAGGTTGCCCTTGCTGATCCCGATCGCGGAGATGAAGCGCGTGCCCCACGCGGTCACCCAGGAGCCATCGGACGCGTTCAGGACGTCCACGCGGTTGAACCCGGTGTCTGCGACGTACACCTTGCCGGCGATGTAGGCGGTGTCTCGTGGGTTGCTGAACCGCCCGACTCCCTTGTTGCCGCGTGTGCCGACCCGCCAGATCTGGGATCCATCCGGGCGGTAGGCGACCACCTGGTCGTTGCCAGTGTCAGCGACGTATATGTTGCCAGACGAGTCAACATCCAGGCCGGACGGATAGACGACCGCGTGGCTGGGATGCCCGATCGTTCGCAGATAGGTCGGTGCGACGCCTGCGGCGCCTGCCTGCGCCGCCGTCGCGACCATGGAAAGCAGTGCGATCACTGCGATACGAAACGTCTTGCCCACGTCATGCCTCCAGGGAGCCGTGCTGACCCGAGACCATGCCCGCCCCGGCCGGAGGACTTTACGTGTTCATCGCACCTCTGTCCACCTCAACGTTCGGTCGGTGACCCCTCTCACGTCCCGCTGCGCCGCGTCCGCGCCTACCCGGATGTGGCTCCGTCGGCCACCTCGCCCGCAATCGGGTCGCTGTGGCGCTCGCCGACGTTGAGCGGATGATGGCAGGCGGCGACGTGCTCGATGCCGCCGCCGGAGCCGTGCGGAACCAGCGGCGGCTCCTCGCGAGTGCAGATCTCGGTCGCATACCGGCACCGCGGGTGGAACCGGCAGCCGGACGGCGGGTTGACGGGGCTCGGCACGTCGCCCTGCAGCACGATCCGCTCGCGCCGCTCCGCCAGCTCCGGGTCCGGGATTGGGATGGCTGAGAGCAGCGCCTCGGTGTAGGGGTGCACCGGCCGCCGGTAGAGCTCCTCCGCAGGAGAGATCTCGACGATCTTGCCCAGGTACATGACCGCGATCCGGTCGGATACGTGGCGCACGACGGACAGGTCGTGCGCGATGAACACGTACGTCAGCCGGAACTCGTCCTGCAGGTCGTCCAGCAGGTTGACCACCTGCGCCTGGATCGAGACGTCCAGCGCCGAGACCGGCTCGTCGGCGACGATCAGCCGGGGGTTGAGCGCAAGCGCGCGCGCAACGCCGATCCGCTGGCGCTGGCCGCCGGAGAACTCGTGGGGGAACCGGTTGACGTGTTCCGGGTTGAGGCCGACCACCTCGAGCAGCTCCTGCACGCGGCGCTTGATCTGCGCCTTGTCGCCCATCTTGTGGATCCGCAGCGGGTCGCCGATCACCTGCCCGACCCGCTTGCGGG
Organism: Gaiellales bacterium; assembly: GCA_035638975.1. Taxonomy (GTDB): domain Bacteria; phylum Actinomycetota; class Thermoleophilia; order Gaiellales; family JAICJC01; genus JAICYJ01. The sequence continues at coordinate 854 of DASQYY010000124.1, read as the reverse complement.
GGTTGAGCGAGGCGTACGGATCCTGGAACACCATCTGCATCTCGCGCCGCACCGGGCGCAGCTGCGAGCGGTCGAGCGAGGAGATGTCCCGGCCGTCGAACTCGACCGTCCCGCCGGTCAGCGGGTAGAGCCGCAGCACGCAGCGCCCCAGCGTCGACTTGCCGCACCCGCTCTCGCCGACCAGCCCCAGCGTCTCACCGGCGCGCACGCCGAAGCTGACGCCGTCGACGGCGTGCACCGCCGCAACCTGCCGCTGCACCAGCGTCCCCTTCTTGATCGGGAAGTGCTTCACGAGGTCGCGCACCTGCAGCAGCTCCTGCGGCGCCTCGACCGTCATGCGGGCTCCGAGAGCGCGGGATCGATCGCGGCGGCGCGGCGCGCCTCCTTCTCCTCGACGGTCAGCCAGCACCGGTCCAGGTGCTCGGCGCCCGCCCGCGGCTCGAGCGTGGGATGCCGGTCGCAGGCCTCGAACCGGTTGGCGCACCGCGGGGCGAACCTGCAGCCGGACGGCGGGTTGACCATCGAGGGCGGCTGGCCCTTGATCGCGACGAGCCGGCGCGGCTTTGGCCGGTCGAGCCTCGGGATGGAGCCGAGCAGGCCCCAGGTGTAGGGATGCTGCGGGTTTGCGAACAGCTCGCGCTTGGTCCCGCGCTCGACGATCTCACCGGCGTACATCACGTTGATCGTGTCGGCGATCTCGGCGACCACGCCCATATCGTGCGTGATCAGCACGACCGCCGACCCGAAGTCGGCCTTCAGGCGCTTGAGCAGCTCCAGGATCTGGGCCTGGATGGTCACGTCCAGCGCCGTCGTCGGCTCGTCGGCGATCAGCAGGTCGGGGTTGCACGAGAGCG
>DASQYY010000123.1:0-6993 GCA_035638975.1 Gaiellales bacterium | reverse complement strand
TACGGCGGGCGGGGCGTGGCGCGCCACGGGGAGCTCGTCGTGTTCGTCGCTCGGGCGTTGCCCGGTGACCGGGTGCGGGCGCGGGTGACGAAGTACAAGCGCCGCTATGCGGAGGCTCGGGCGGTCGAGCTGCTCGAGCCGGGCCCTGGGCGCGTGGAGGCGCGGTGCGGGCACTTCGGTGTCTGCGGCGGCTGCTCCTGGCAGGATCTGGACTACGAGCTGCAGCTCCGCCACAAGCAGGCCCAGGTGGCCGACGCGATCGAGCGGCTCGGGCGGTTCGAGGGCGTGGAGCTGCGGCCGATCGAGCCGGCCCGGTCGATCTGGGGCTACCGGAACAAGGTGGAGTACTCATGGTCACAGGGCCCCGAGGGGCCGTCGCTCGGGTTCCACGTCGCCGGGCGGTGGGACCGGCTGATGGCGGTCGAGACGTGTCACATCGCCTCAGAGGCCTCGAACGAGGTGCGGCGGGCGTTCGAACGGTGGGCGCGCGAGCAGGGGCTTGCGGTGTATGACCAGCGAAGCGGGGAGGGTTTCCTCCGGCACCTGGTGGTACGGGAGGGCCGGCGCACCGGGCAGGTGTTGCCGATGCTGGTAACGGCACCGGGAAGCGTGCCGGGCGTCGATCGGCTGCGGGAGCTGGTGGGTGACCTCGCGGTCGGTGTCGTCCACGCGGTCAACGACGGCGTGGCCGAGGTGACCGGCGGCCTCGAGGCGGTGCCGGTGTTCGGCGAGCACGAGTTCGAGGAGCGGGTGCTCGACCTGACGCTGCGGCTCTCGGCGGGAGCGTTCATGCAGACCAACACTGAGATGTGCGACGTGCTGTACGGGCATGCGCTGGACGCCGCCAGGCTCCGGGAGACGGACGTCGCATGGGATCTCTACTGCGGTGCCGGCGCGATCGGGCTGGCGGCCGCCGCGCGGGTCAGCCGGGTGATCGGCATCGAGATCTCGGCAGAGTCGATCGAGCGGGCGCGCGGCAACGCGGATCGCAACGGGATCGGGAATGCGGAGTTCGTGCTCGGCGACGTGGCGAAGGAGCTGCGACCGCTGCTCGAGCGGGTGCCGCGGCCCGACGTGGTGTTCGTCGACCCTCCGCGAGCCGGCCTGACGCCGCGGGCGGTGCGGCGGCTGCTCGAGATCGCGCCGGAACGAATCGCATACGTGTCCTGCAACCCGACGACGCTGGCACCGAACGCACGCCAGCTGGTCGACGGCGGGTACACGCTGGACTGGGTGCGGCCGGTGGACATGTTCCCCCACACGCACCACATCGAGTGCGTCGCGCAGTTCAGCCGCTCCTGAGCGTCACAATTTCCGCGACAAACCCGTCACACCGGTCCGGTCGGGCTTTGACTCCAATAATTGGCCGCAGGCGGGGTCCCGCGCAACCAGGCGGCGAACCCGTCACGATTGTGTGCCGATCACGCAACGCCCGTCTCCTGGGGCTTTGACTCCAATAATTGGGTCGCCGGATTGCGGTATTGACAGCGGCGCCCGCTGTCAGGCGCTTGCCGGGACGCCGTGCATGATCTCGGCCAGCTGGCGTACGCCGTCGGCTATGCGAGGCGACGGGCGTGAGAAGTACGCGTTGGCGTCGACGGCAACGTGTGGCGCCGGGAGGTCGATCGCCGACGCATCCGCCTCCGCCCGCTCGCGATCGAACCCGCACGGCGCTGCGATGATCAGCTCCGGTCCGGCCTCCGCCACCGCCTCCCACGTTGTCGGGTACGACGGCTCGCCCGGCCGTCCGAGCACGTCCCGCCCGCCGGCCAGGTCGACCATCTCCGGCACCCAGTGGCCCGAGGCGAACGGCGGGTCGAGCCACTCCGCCACGAACACGGGTCGCTGCCCCCTCCCAACCACCGCGTCCATGGCGGAGACGATCGTGCGGCGCATCCCGGCCACGAGGTCGACGCCCCGCTCGCAGCTCCCCGACCTGCACACGTCGAGGCGGTCGGCGAGCAGCCGGATGCTCGCCTCGACCTCGCCGATCGTCCGCGGATCCAGCGAGATCACCTCGCAATCCGCGGAGCGCAGCTCGGCCACCTCGCCGGACGACACGGCGCACACCCGGCAGAGATCCTGGGTGATGATCAGGTCCGGCTCGAGCGCGGCCAGCACCTGCTCGTCAACCGCGTACAGCGACCGCCCCTCGATCACGGCCGCTCGCACCGCCTGGTCGATTCGCCGCTCGTCCAGCTGCGACGTGTCCACCCGCGCCGCCGTCACCACCGGCAGTGTCAGCACCTCGGCCGGGAAGTCGCACTCCGCCGATCGCCCGACCAGGAGATCCGCGAGCCCCAGCGCGGCGACGATCTCGGTTGCGCTCGGCAGCAGCGAGACGATCCGCATGCGCAAAGCCTAGACCCGCCTGCCGGCGGCTTCTAACGCAGCGCGTCGATCAGCTGCACCGCCCGGGGCGTTCCCAGCCCCGTGACGTCGTCCCAGCCGGCCGCAGTCCGCAGCGACGAGTCGCGGTCGAGCGAGCGCAGCAGCGTCGACACGGTGCCGTCCGGGTTCAGCCGGTGGCGCAGCACCGCCAGGGTGCCGCCGCTGGGGGTGACGTCGTTGAAGACGCCGCTCCCGGCCAGCGCGTACAGCTGCGGGTTGAGGAACCCGTTCGACCGCCCCGACGCCTGGTTCGCGAGCGTCGCCAGCGCGGCCATCAGCGGCGCTGCGAGGCTGGTGCCACCGATCCAGCTCTGCTTCTGCTCCGTCCCGCCGTTCGGCTTCGACCACGTCTGGGTGAACAGCACGCCCGTCTGCGGGTCGGCGACCATCGAAACGTCGGGCTCCGCACGCTGCGTGCCGGGCACGATCCCGTCCTGGTACGACGGCTTTGGGTAGAGCGCGCTCGCACCGCCGCCCGCCCCGTAGAGGAACGACCCGGGGAACGACGGCGCCCACCGCTGCCCGTTCCATGTCGACTCGGTCGTGCCCCAGCCGGTCTCCCACAGCCGCTGCCCGGACGAGCCGACCGCAAGGCTCGTCCCACCGACCGAGGTCACCAGCGGGCTCGAGTCCGGGAAGCCACCCGACGCCTGCCCGGTCGCTGCGACGTTGTCACCGTTGTCACCGGAGGCGAACACCACCTCCATCCCCTGCGCCTGCGCCTGCGCAAACACCAGGTCGAGCGCCCGCACCTCACCCTTCGAGGCGTCGCTCTCCGCCATGCCCCAGCTGTTGCTGACCACGTCGGCCAGCCGCTTGTCGACGACCTCGTTCAGCGCCTGATCCAGCCCTCGCGTCGTGTTCGCCGCTCCCACGTACACGATCCGCGCACGCGGCGCGATGGCGTGCGTCCACTCGACGTCGAGCGCCTGCTCGATGTACCAGTTCTGGGTTTCCGCCGGATCCTTCGGGTACTTCAGCGTGCCCGGCGCTACCACCTCGCTGTAGTTCACCGCCGGCAGCCCGAACGACCGAGAGAAGCTCTGGACGTCCGACCGGATCGTCGGCGAGAAGAACGCGCCGGTGATCGCGATCGTCTCGCCGCGGCCGTCCAGACCGGCGGCGTGCAGTTGATCGATGCCGTAGGCGGACGCGATCTGCGACGGCGTGTACCCGCAGATCAGCCAGGGCAGCGGCTGCCCGGGCGAGAACGGGTTCGGGAACCGGCTGCTCGTCTTCTCACCCCAGTAGTGCGAGCACGGGCCAAGCGACGTGCCGGTCGGGGGCGGCGGAGGGGCCGTCTTCGTCCGCGGCTCGGCCAGCGCGAAGGCGCTGTCCAGGCCCGTCACCGCCGTCACCGCCGGCGCCAGGTCGGCCGGGATCACCGGATCGGCGTCGGGCGCCAGCACCGTCTGCCCGTCCACCTGATAGAGGCCCTCGTTGACCTGGAAGGCCTGCTCCACCTGCGCCACCGATCCGGACGCCGTCACGAACAGGCGGTTGTCCGGCACCGTGACCAGGTCGAAGTGCTCGGCCCTCAGCCAGCGTGAGACCCGTTTGACGTCGGACTCGCTCGGCGCGAACCGGCTGCGGAACTCCTGCGGCGAGAGCCAGTCATGGTACTCCGGGCTGGCCGGGTCCTGCTGGCCGGCAAGCAGCGCGTCGAGCTGCCCCTGGTTCCGCCAGCCCAGCCACACGGAGAAGACCACCGTCGCGCTCGACGAGGCGTCCCCGGATCGGTTGGACCGGTTCGCCCATCCCGGTTTCGTGCCGGGCACCCGCTCCTGTGGGTGCCGCTCCGCCTGTGCCGGCGATGCGCACGCCAGCAGCGCGGCGCCGATCAGCGCAGGGAGGCAGGTGCGGCGGAGCAGCCCGAGGGGAGCCATCCCTCCACCATCGACCGCCTGGGTCAGCCCGAGGAGTCCCCTTCGGGGGAACCCGCTCTCCCCCTGATGCGAGCAGCCAGCTCGTTCCCGTTTGCGACCAGGAACGCAAGCGACAGCAGCGGCAGCGCCGGCAGCGCGCGGTTGAACGCGTAGGAGAGGTAGAGCGTCAGCCCGAACGACGCCGTCATCAGCAACCAGGTCGGGCCCGGGCGCAGCCGGAATCGGCGCGAGGCGGCCAGGAACACGGTGAAGAACACGAAGTCGCTCGCCCCGATCTGGGCCACCGACTCGCTGCCCAGCGGGTGGAAGGCGAGCGTGAACGCGTTCAGCACCTGCTCGTGGTGCTCGACGATCACCTTCGTGGGGCCCGCCGCGACGCTATAGGTGTCGACCAGCGCGATCAGGATCGCGATACCGACGATCTCGATCGGGGTCTGCAGGAGCGATGCAAGCGTCAGGCCGATCAGCGATGCGGCGACCAGCTTGCACAGCGTCGCGCCCGTGCCCGGGTGCCCCGTCCAGATCAGCAGCGCCGTCAGCGCGATCGCGATCGCCGCGCCCGGCAGCAGCCGTGGGCCGAGCCGCGCGAGCGGGGCCAGCGCGAGCGGCGTCAGCGCCGCCAGCGGGATCGACACCAGCGCGAGCCAGGCGATCTGCGCTGCGGTGCCGGCGCCGTGGTCGATGTGGGGCGCTGCCAGGTCGAACAGGCCGAGCGCCGCGAGCGCCGCACCGGTGCGCCGTGCGATCAGTACGGTGGAAGGTTCTCGTACCACTCGCCGAGCACCTTGAACGCCGACCAGAACTCCCGCTTGGCCTTGGAGTCGTTCAGCGACTCGTCGATGTCCGGCACGGGCAGCACCTCGATCGTAGGCGTGAAGCCCTGCAGCCGGCCGGGCTCGTACTCGACCGGCGCGGCCAGCGGGAACTGCAGGTCGTTGAGGAACGCGACCGCCTCCTCGCCCATGGCGACGACGATCCCGGGCTGGGTGATGTGCAGCTCGCGGGTGAGCCAGGCCCGGGCCTGCGCCAGGTCGCCCTCGTCCGGCTCGATGTCGACCTTCAGGCAGACGCTCCCGTACAGCTTCAGCGGATCGATGCGCAGCCGCTCGATGCTCTTCAGCACCGCCTGCCCGGCCCTGCCGAAGAAGGCGACGCCCTCCTGCACCTCCGCCGGCATCGGCCGGTACTTGAGCAGAAAGATGTCGGCCAGCGGATGCCCCGTGCCGATCACCGGCGCCTGGGCAGGGTGGTGATCCCCGATCCAGGTGGCGATCTCGTGGCCCAGCTGGTTGGTCTCTGCGATGGCTCGCGCCTGGTAGCGCTCGTAGATCTGGTCGTCGGGAACGCTCACCCCGTCATATTGGCGCATCCGCGACCGAAACCTCCACTCCGGCCGGTCGCGGCGGGGGTCAAGGCGGGGGCGCTCGTGGCCGATCACACGACCAGATGGCCCGCTCCTCGCGCCCCGTCGCGCTCGCCTGCCTGGCGGCGCTCCTGCCCCCGCTGCTCGTCGCCGCCGGATCGCTCGCGGTGCACGGAGACTTCGAGCTGCCCACGCTGCACGTCATCGCGGTCACCGGCACCGCGTCGCTTGCGGCTGCGGTGTCCGTGCTGATGACGGCTGCAGCGGTGCGGCGGAACGATACGCGTGCGGGCATGGTCGGCGTGGCGTTCACGGCCGTTGCCGGCCTGATGACCGTCCATGGGCTGGCAACCCCCGGCTTCCTGCTCGAGGAGTACGGGCGCAACGCCACCGTCGGCCTTGCCGGCGTGCTGGCCGTCCCCGCAGGCGGGGTCCTGCTCGCCGCGGCGACCCTGGTGCCGCAGGCCGCGCGCGCGGCCAGGCGGGTCGTGGTCGGCTGCCAGGCCGCGGTCATGGCCGCCGTGGTTGCCTTCGGCGCGGTGGGCCTGCTGCACCCGGCGCTGATCCCGCTGATCCCGCTGCAGATCGACCCGTGGGTCTACGTCGTCCTGTTCCCGGTCGCCGCCGTCTACGCGTGGCTGGCCTGGCGGGCCTATCGCACGCACCAGCTGACCGGCCGGCGCGCCGATCTGACGGTCGCCGTCGGCCTGGTCTGGCTCGGCGCGTCGATCGTCTTCTACCTGCTCGCCGACGTCTGGTCGTTCCAGTTCTGGGCCGCGCACCTGCTCGAGGCGATCGGCTTCGCGGCCGTCGCCGCAGCCGTGGCGGTCGACCTCGCGCGGCAGGTGCCGTCGCACCACCTCTACCGCCGGATCGAGGGCAGCGATCTGCTCGACGCCGAGGAGGAACTCCTCGGCGGCTATGTGCGCAGCCTGACGGCGACGATGGAGCTCCGCGATCCCAGCACGCGGGAGCACTCGCGCAGGGTGGCGGCGCTCGCCGTGAGGGTCGGTATGCACATGGGCCTGCCGCAGCCGTCCGTGCGGACGCTGGCCATCGCCGGCCTGCTGCACGACATCGGCAAGCTGCAGGTGCCCGAGCAGATCCTGAACAAGCCCGGCCGTCTCACCGACGAGGAGTTCGCGGTGATCACGACCCACCCCGACCGCGGCGCCGACCTGCTGGCCCACCTCGGCGGGTTCGTGCAGGAGCTGCCGCTCGTCAGGCACCACCATGAGAAGTTCGCCGGCGGCGGATACCCGACCGGTGCGGCCGCCGAGACGCTCCCGATCGAGGTGCGGGTGCTCACCATCTGCGACGTCTACGACGCGCTGACGAGCATGCGCGCCTACC